>NZ_CP029078.1:654000-981000 GCF_005222485.1 Streptomyces griseoviridis | reverse complement strand
ACGGTGTCCGAGGCGAGTTCGGTGGCCCGCCCCGCCTTCTCGCGCTGGAAGTCGGCCCGCCGGGTGGCGCGGGGGAGCAGGGGCAGCACGGCCAGCGCCAGCACGGGCAGGCCCACGGCGACGACCAGGCCCAGCGCGGGCTGGTAGATCACCAGCGCCACGCAGACCAGCACGATGGTGACGGCGGCCGCCGTGAACCGGGAGACGGCCTCCACGAACCAGCCGATCTTCTCGACATCGCCTGTCGACACGGCCACCACCTCGCCGGCCGCGACCCGCCGGGTCAGCGCCGAGCCCAGCAGCGCGGCCTTGCGGGCGAGCAGTTGCTGCACACGGGCGGCGCCGGTGATCCAGTTGGTGACGGCGGCGCGGTGCAGGAAGGTGTCGCCGAGCGCGTTGCCGACACAGGCGAGCAGCAGGAGGAGGCCGGCCAGGGCGAGATGGCGGCCGGAGCGGTCGATGACGGCCTGGATGGCGATGCCGACACAGAACGGGAGGGCGGAGACCGACGCGAAGTGCAACAGCCCCCAGGCCAGGGCCTTGGCCTGGCCGCCCAGTTGGTTGCGGCCGAGCCACCACAGAAACCGGGGACCCGAGCGGGCGTCGGGCACGCCCGGATCAGCGTAAGGGAGGTCTTGAATCTGCATGACGGATGACGTCCAGGTGGCTCGTGTCAGGGAGGGAGGAGAACTGCGCGGGGCGGCAGCAAACCGTGCAAGGTTCCCCGCGAGGCGGGGTCGGGGGCAAGGGGTTTTCCGTCGCCCCGTACGGAATCGGCTGCCGGGCACACCGACCCCTATCCACCGAACTGCGCGTAATGGTCCGGAACGTGGTGCCACTATGGGCCGATGCACAACGCACTGCGCGCGACGATCGCGACGGCCGTCGCGGGGACCCTGCTGACCGTGCTGACCGCGTGCGGCCACGACGGCCCCACACGTCACACCGGCCCGGCTCCTGGCGCCGGGGACACCAGCGACGCCGGCGGTACGAGCGGAACCAGTAATACGAGTGGTACGACCGGCGCCAGTGGTACGAGTGGTACGACCGGTACCCGGCGCGGGAAGGCGGGGGCCACGGGGACCCCGGCGACCGCACCCGCGACCGCCTCGGATGCCGTGCCCGGCCAACTCCACGGCATCGGCGGCCGGTTGCGGCATCGGATCCCCGCCGACTCCCGTCAGGTCGTCGCCGTCTACGGCAGCGGCCGCGACTCGGCGGACTCGACGGTCGTCCTGTACACGAGACAGGGCGCGACCTGGACCAGGGTCCACAGTTGGCCCGCGCACAACGGAAAGGAGGGATGGACCGCCGACCACCACGAGGGCGACAAGCGCAGCCCGGTCGGGGTGTTCACGCTCACCGACGCGGGGGGCGTGCTCGCGGACCCCGGCGCCCGGCTGCCCTACACCCGCTCCGCGTCCTTCGCGGCACCGCGCTGGTGGGACAGGTCCCACTGGCACGACTTCGACTATGTGATCGCCATCGACTACAACCGGGTCAAGGGGAGCCCGCCCGACGATCCGACCCGTCCCGACGGGGAGTCCAAGGGCGGCGGGATCTGGCTGCACATGGACCACGGCAGCGGCACCTCCGGCTGCGTGAGCCTGTCCGAGGAGGGGATGCGTTCCCTGCTGCGCACCCTCGATCCGGACCGGCACCCCGTGGTGGTGATGGGGGACAAGGCGTCGCTGACCGCGTAGGGCCGGCGGCGGAGGCGGCATTGCGGAGGGGCGGCGGCACCCCGTAGAACACGGCCATGAAGAGACGGTTAATCATGTCCATGCTCACTGGGGCGATGCTCGTCCTGAGCACGCTGTCCGGGACGGCCACGGCCCGATCGGTCGACGTTCCCGCCGAGTTCGGCACCGACTGGCACGATCCGGTGACGGCGGCCCCGGCCGTCGAGAGACCCGCGGGAAAGTCCTGCCGGGTGACCCTCGCCGAGGCGCGGTTCCGCGACTTCACGCCCTACCGGGGCACCTACACACCGCCCGCCGGGTGCGGGTCCCGGTGGAGCAAGGTCGTGCTGCGGCTCGACGGCAAGGTCAAGGGTCGCCAGTACGACCGGCTCGGATACCTCCACGTCGGCGGGGTGGAGGTGCTCCGCACCTCGACCCCTGAGCCCTCGCCCGACGGCATCGAGTGGTCGGTGGAGAAGGACGTCACGCGCTACAGCGACACCTTCCGGGGCGCGCGGGACGTCGAGATGCTCATCGGAAACGTCGTCGACGGCATGTACACGGGCGTGATCGACGTCAAGGTGACCCTGACCTTCTACGCCGGACGGCAGGCCGCCGCCCCGGACCGCGTTCTCACCCTGGGGGAGGGAGGCACCGTCACCACCCCGCGCAACAGCGAGCGCCTCGTCGCCGAGGTGTACGCCACCGGGTCGGGCGGCGGCTGCGAGGAGTTCTGGTACCTCACCGTGCCGGACTCCGCGCCCTACTCCTGCCAGGCCGACGGCGGCCCCTACCGGGAGGTGCGGATCTCGGTGGACGGGCGACTGGCCGGAATCGCCGCGCCGTTCCCGCACGTGTGGACCGGAGGGTGGTCCAACCCCTTCCTCTGGTACGTGATACCGGGCCCGCGCGCCTTCGACGTGCGGCCGATCGAGTACGACCTGACGCCGTTCGCCGGGCTGCTCAACGACGGGCGCCCGCACCGCGTCGAGGTCTCCGTCCTCGGCGTTCCCGAGGGGCAGGGCGGGTGGAGCGTCCCGGTGAACGTGCTCGTCTGGCAGGACGCGGGGCGCGCGCACGTCACCGGGAAGCTCACCGCGCACCGGGTCGGTGACCTCACCAACTCCTCCACCTACGAACCCGGTTCGGAGGAACGGGTGGAGACGGAGGGGGCTCACCGGCTCACCGTCGCCGGGTACGTCGACACCTCGCACGGCCGGGTCGCCACCACCGTCACCCGCGCCCTCGCCCACACCTCCACGCACCGGTGGACCGACGGGGAGGACACGGACCGGCTCGACGCCCGCTGGAGCGACGACGAGTCGGTGACGGTCGACGAGGGGCGGGGTCCGGCCCGCACCACCCGCACCCACCGGACGTACACCATGAACGGCGCCACCACGATCGGCGCGGACGCCCGGCTGCGCACCGAGCTGACCCTCGGAGACCGGGCCGCCGTGACCGCGTCGGTGGGCGGGCGACGGGTCGGCTGGTCGAGGCTCGACGACACCTACGCCGGTGACGCGACGTACACCACCGGGGTGCCGCGCGAGGAACGGCACGCGGTCGGGACGACCCGGGAGCGCTACCGGCTCCACGGCTCCGACGGCTGCCACGACCGCGCGTTGACCACCGTGCAGGGAGTGCTCACCGAGGAACGCGACCGCTGCTGAGGTGAGTTGCGTGCGACGCGTCGCACGCATACTGCGTACCTCACTCTTCGCGCAGGTCGCCTGCGCGCTCGTGGTCGCAGTCGTCGTCGGGCAACTGTGGCCCGACATGGCCACCGACCTCCAACCGCTCGGCGACCTCGGCAACTGCGTCGCGGTCGTCGCGGTCTCCCGGTGGGAGGGCGCCCTCGACCTACCCCGGGCGAAGCGGGTCCTCGACGGCAAGCAGCCACCTGCGGCGCCCGCGTCGCCCGGCTCCTCCGGCCCGTCGTCCGGTTCGACGGTCGTCAAGGCGCCCGCCGTCGAACGGAGTTGAAGTCGACGGTCGTCGACGCACCCCGCTGACCTGGCGCAACCTCGCTGACGTCCGCAAGCGCCCGTAGACGTCGACATGTGACCGTAGACGTCCGCAGGCGACCGCAGACGTCCGTGAGCGACCGCAAGCACCCGCCGGCGTCAGCCCGCGCCCGCGCCCCGGCCCCGCTCCGTCGGCGTGGGGGCGTCGCCGTCCATCAGGGTGTCCAGCAGGCCGCCGAGTGCCCGGCGCTGTTCGTCGGAGAGTGCCGCGAGGATCTCCTCGGCGGCCGAGCGCCGCGCCCCGCGCAGTCGCCCGAGCGCCTGCCGGCCCTCCTCGGTGAGTTCGATGCGGATCACCCGGCGGTTGGACGGATCGGGGGCCCGCCGCACCTTGCCGCCCGCCTCCAGGCCGTCGACCAGTGTCGTGATCGCGCGCGGGACCACCTCCAGGCGCTCCGCGAGGTCGGCCATGCGCGGCGGCGAGCCGTAGTGCGCCAGCGTGCGCAGCAGCCTGGACTGCGCCGGGGTGACGCCGAGGCCGCACTCCTCGATGTGCCGCTTCTGGATCCGGTGCACCCGGCGGGTGAGCCGCAGCAGCTGTTCGGCGAGCAGGCTGTCGGAATCGGGCGTGGTCATGCGGGAACAATATCAGGACCACGCTCATTGTGAACATAGGTAACAATGAGCTAAGCTCCGTGAAGCTTCGTATCCGACGTCCCTAGGAGTCCATTGCCTCCCGATCTCGAATCCCGCTGGACACCACCGGCCGACGCCGGTGAGCAGCCCCGGCAGGTGCGCCGCATCCTCCGTCTCTTCCGCCCCTACCGCGCCCGGCTCGCGATCGTCGGCCTGCTGGTGGGCGCCGCCTCGCTGGTCTCGGTCGCCACCCCGTTCCTCCTGAAGGAGACGCTCGACGTCGCGATCCCGCAGGGCCGCACCGGGCTGCTCAGCCTGCTCGCCCTCGGCATGATCCTCAGTGCCGTCCTCAGCAGCGTCTTCGGTGTGCTCCAGACCCTGATATCGACGACCGTCGGCCAGCGCGTCATGCACGACCTGCGCACCGCCGTCTACGACCGCCTCCAGCGGATGTCGCTGGCGTTCTTCACCCGGACCCGCACCGGCGAGGTCCAGTCCCGCATCGCCAACGACATCGGCGGCATGCAGGCCACCGTCACCTCCACCGCGACCTCGCTGGTCTCCAACGCGACCAGCGTGATCGCCACCATCGTCGCGATGATCGCCCTCGACTGGCGGCTGACCGTCGTCTCGCTGCTCCTGCTGCCGGTGTTCGTGTGGATCAGCCGACGGGTCGGCAACGAACGCAAGAAGATCACCACCCAGCGGCAGAAGCAGATGGCGGCGATGGCCGCGACGGTCACCGAGTCGCTGTCGGTCAGCGGCATCCTGCTGGGCCGCACGATGGGCCGTACCGACTCGCTGACCAGGTCCTTCTCCGACGAGTCCGAGCAGTTGGTGGACCTGGAGATACGGTCGAACATGGCCGGCCGCTGGCGGATGGCCGTCATCACGATGGTGATGGCCGCGATGCCCGCGGTCATCTACTGGACGGCGGGCATGGTGCTGCGCACGGGCGGGCCGCAGACGTCGATCGGCACGATCGTCGCGTTCGTCTCGCTCCAGCAGGGCCTGTTCAGGCCCGCCGTCAGCCTGCTCGCGACCGGCGTGCAGATACAGACCTCGCTCGCGCTGTTCCAGCGCATCTTCGAGTACCTCGACCTGCCCGTCGACATCACCGAGCGGGAGCGCCCGGTGCACCTCGACCGGATCAGGGGCGAGGTCCGCTTCGAGAACGTCGAGTTCCGCTACGACGACCAGGGGACCGCGATACTCGACGGCATCGACATCGGCGTCCCGGCGGGCGGCAGCCTCGCGGTCGTCGGCCCGACCGGCGCGGGCAAGTCGACCTTCGGCCACCTGGTGCCCCGGCTCTACGACGTGACCGGGGGCCGTGTCACGCTGGACGGCGTCGACGTGCGCGACCTCGACTTCGACACCCTGGCCCGCGCGGTCGGCGTCGTCTCGCAGGAGACGTACCTCTTCCACGCCACCGTCGCCGAGAACCTGCGCTTCGCCAAGCCGGACGCCACCGACGAGGAGCTGCGGGCGGCGGCCAGGGCGGCGCAGATCGACGACCACATCGCGGCCCTGCCCGACGGCTACGACACCGTCGTCGGCGAGCGCGGACACCGGTTCTCCGGCGGGGAGAAGCAGCGCCTCGCCATCGCCAGGACCATCCTGCGGGACCCGCCGGTGCTGATCCTCGACGAGGCGACCAGCGCCCTCGACACCCGTACCGAGGCCGCCGTGCAGGACGCGATCGACGCCCTGTCGGCCGACCGCACCACCATCACCATCGCCCACCGGCTCTCCACGGTCCGCGACGCCGACCAGATCGCGGTCCTCGACGCCGGACGGCTGGCCGAGCGGGGCACCCACGAGGAGCTGCTGGCGCGGGACGGACGGTACGCGGCTCTGGTACGCCGAGATGCCCAACTGGAACCGACAAGCTGAAGATATGCCGGAATTGTGACGAAATGCGGGTTACCGTGCCCGCATGCAGATCAACACTCCGCCTCGGAGCACGATTCGACTGACGCGCCGGGGCCGGTTCGCCCTCATCGCGACCGGAGCCGTCGTGGCCGCCACCGCCGTGGCGGTGCCGCTGCTGAGCCTGGAAGGCGGCGGGGACTCCCGGCCCACCTCACTGGTGATCCCGGAGGGCTGGCGCTCGGGACAGATCTACGACGCCATCGACAAAGCCCTCGCGCTGCCCGCCGGAAGCACCAAGAAGACCCTCACGAGGGCGGCCCTGAAACTGCCCAACGACGCCGAGGGCAACCCGGAGGGCTACCTCTTCCCCGCGACGTACCCGCTCGCGGAGAAGACGACCCCCGAGTCGCTGCTCACGGCCATGGTGCGGACCGCCGACCGGAAGTTCAACGGCGCCCCGATCGCCGCAGGCGCCCAGCGCAACGCGATGAACGTCTACCAGGCCGTCACCATCGCGAGCATCGTGCAGGCCGAGGCGGCCACCGCCGAGGACATGGGCAAGGTGGCCCGGGTGGTCTTCAACCGCCTGGAGCGCGGGATGCCGTTGCAGATGGACTCGACCGTCAACTACGCCCTGAACCGCTCCACGTTGAAGACCACGGAGAGCGACACCCGCATCGACAGCCCGTACAACTCGTACCAGCGCATGGGACTTCCGCCCACGCCGATCGACAACCCGGGCGAGGAGGCCATGCGGGCCGCCATCAACCCGACGCCGGGCGACTGGCTCTACTTCGTCACCGTCAAGCCGGGCGACACCCGCTTCACGCCGAGCTACGAGGAACACCAGCGCAACGTCGCGGAGTTCAACGCCAACCAGAAGAAGGCGAGCCCGCAGCCGACGAAGTGAGCCCGGGGCGCGCCCTGTTCGCCGTCGCGCGGAGGAACCCGCCCATCGAGTGGAGTAACGCGCCGCCGAGTTGAGAGACGCGTCCGTCGCACGGAGGAACCCGCCCGGCACGCGGAGAAACGCGCCCGGCGCACGGAGGACCCGCCCGGCGCGCCGAAGAACGCCCGTCGCGCGGCAGGACGTGTCAGACGGCGGCCGGTGCCAGCGGCTCCTCGGCCAGCAGCCGCCTGATGTCCCGCACGGCCGCGCGGCCCGCCCGGTTGGCGCCGATGGTGCTGGCGGACGGGCCGTAACCGACCAGATGGACCCGAGGGTCGGCCACCGCGCGGGTGCCCTCGACCCGGATACCGCCGCCGGGCTCGCGCAGCCGCAGCGGCGCCAGATGGTCGATGACGGCCCGGAAACCGGTCGCCCACAGGATGACGTCGGCCCGCACCCGCGTCCCGTCGGCCCACGCGACGCCGTCCGGAGTGACGCGGTCGAACATCGGACGCCGGTCGAGGACGCCGTCGGCGAGCCCCCGCCGGATCGCGTCGTTCAGCGGCAGCCCGGTCACCGACACCACGCTTCTGGGCGGCAGCCCCTGCCTGACCCGCTCCTCCACCAGCGCGACGGCGGCCCGGCCGAGGCTCTCGTCGAACGGGCCCTCCCGGAACACCGGAGGGCGCCGGGTCACCCAGGTGGTGGCCGCCGCGTAGGGGGCGAGCTCCAGCAGATGCTGCGTTCCGGAGGCGCCGCCGCCCACCACGACCACCCGCAGCCCGGCGAACTCCTCGGGCCCCCGATAGCCGGCGGTGTGCAACTGCCGCCCCAGGAAGGTCTCCTGGCCCGGATAGCGCGGCCAGAACGGCCGGTCCCAGGTGCCGGTCGCGTTGATCAGCGCGCGCGTCGACCAGACGCCGTCGGACGTCTCCACCAGCAGCCGCCCGCCCTCACCCGGCCGCACCGCCCGCACGTCGACGGGACGGCGCACCCGCAGGTCGAAGGCGCGCTCGTACCGGTCGAAGTAC
This sequence comes from Streptomyces griseoviridis, assembly GCF_005222485.1. Taxonomy (NCBI): domain Bacteria; kingdom Bacillati; phylum Actinomycetota; class Actinomycetes; order Kitasatosporales; family Streptomycetaceae; genus Streptomyces; species Streptomyces griseoviridis. The sequence goes on along the minus strand of NZ_CP029078.1, from coordinate 972,920 downwards.
CCGCCGATCACCTCGGACGAGGGCCGCGCGGGATCGGCGCCGGTCAGCTCCATGCCGGGCAGCGCGTGCATCCCGTGGACCACGCCGTACGTCAGCGACGGCCAGCGGAACTGCCACGCGCCGCCTGGCGCGGGCGAGTGGTCGAGCACCACGAAGTCCCGCTCCGGCTCGAAACCCGTGCGGCGCAGGTGGTAGGCGCTGGACAGACCCGCCTGACCAGCGCCTACGACGACGACCTCGACCTCGCGTATGTCGTTCACGTTTCTACCAACGGTGGCGGGGCGCCGGATCTTCCCCCTCCGCGTCCGCCCTGCTCACGAACCCCTCACGGCGCGCGGCGCGGACGTCGACGCGGGCAGGTCGCCGTTGTAGCGGGTGTCCACGAACCGCGCGAAGTCGACCTTCCCCGGGATCAGCCGCAGCGTCGTGAAGGCGTCGGCGATCTGCTGCTCGGAGGCGACCAGCGGCCGGTCGACGGCGACCGCGACCCGGCTGGCGTTGGTGCGCCGCACCGACGCGAGCGCCACCTCGTAGGGCAGCCCGGTGTCCTTCGCCCACACCTCGGCCCACTCCTTCTGATGGCCGTACACCCAGGCGGTGGCCCGCCGCAGCCGCGCCAGATAGTCCTTGACGGCGGCGGCCTTCCGGGGGTCCGCGAGCGCGCTCGGCGACGCCACCTGGAGGGAGAGCCCGTTGGTGACGCCCTTCCCGGTGGTGAGGATCCGGCCCCGCCCCGACCTGAGGACCTGGGAGGTGTACGGGTCCCAGACGGCCCACGCGTCGACCTTGCCCGCCGTGAACGCGGCCAGCGCGTCGGCCGGTTGGAGGTACTTCACCTTCACGTCACCGATGCCGAGCCCGGCCGCCTTGAGCGACGCCACCAACTGGTAGTGCGCGGACGACCCTTGGGCCACCGCGACGGACTTGCCCCTGAGCTGCCGCGGATCGGTCAGCTTCGAGCCGTCGGGCACGAGGACGGCGTCGCCGTCGGACGTGCCGTGCCAGGCGGCCACGACCTTGATCCGGGAACCCGCGCCGGCCGCGAAGACCGGTGGGGTGTTGCCGACCCCGCCGATGTCGACGGCCTCGGCGTTCACCGCCTCCAGCAGGGGCGGGCCCGAGGTGAACGTCGACCACGCGATGCGGTAGTCGAGGTCCTTCAGCTCTCCCGCGGCCCGCAGGATGGCCTCGGAGCCGCCCTTCTGGTCACCGACGTCGAGCGTGAGCGAACCCTTGCCGTCGACGTCGGACCCGGCGCCCGCGGCGGAGTTCCCGCCGCAGGCACCGAGCAGCAGGACGACGGGCAGCAACAGGGCGGTGGGGACGAGGTGTCGTCGCATGGCGGATCCGTTCTGTGGAACTGGGGGGGGCGGGTCCTGGGATGTGGACGGAGCAGGCGCGGGGCCGCCGAGGCGGGGCGTGGGGGGCTCGGCGGTCTGACTGGAACGTGGTTGCGGTGAGCGGGAGTTCAGGCCGCCTCGGTCGTCGCGTCGACGCCCAGGCGGGCGAGGAGACCGGCACGCAGCTCTGCGAAACGGGGGTCGGTGACCGCACGCGGCCGGTCGAGGTCGACGCGCTGCTCGTGCGCGATCACCCCGCCGTCCATCACGAGGACCCGGTCGGCGAGCAGGACGGCCTCCTCCACGTCGTGCGTGACCAGCAGCACGGCGCAGCCCCTGCGCCGCCACAACTCGCCCACCAGGCGCTGGGCCGTGACCCGGGTGAGCGCGTCGAGGGCGCCGAACGGCTCGTCGAGCAGCAGGAGATCGGGCTCCCGCACCAATGCGCGGGCCAGGGCGGCGCGCTGCGCCTCACCGCCGGAGAGGGTCCTCGGCCAGGCGTCGGACCGCTGCGCGAGGCCGACCTCCTCCAACGCCCGCTCCGCGACGGCCCGTTCGGGTTTGCCCGGCAGGCCGAGGACGACGTTGCGCCACACCTTCTTCCACGGCATCAGACGGGGCGCCTGGAACACGACGGCCTTGCGGCGCGGCACCAGGACCGTGCCCCTGATGTCACGGTCGAGGCCCGCCAGGATCCGCAGCAGCGTGGACTTGCCGCAGCCGCTGCGCCCGAGCAGGGCGACGAACTCGCCCGCACGGACGTCGAGTCGGAGGCCGTCGATGACGGCGCGGCCGTCGAAGGAGCGGGTGAGCCCCTCGACATGGACCGCCTGCCCGGTCACCGGCCGGTGAACGTCGGTCGCCATTGCAGCAGCAGCCTTTCGAGGGAGCGGACGATGAAGTCGGCGAGCAGACCGAGGAACGCGTAGACGATCAGGCAGACCACGATCACGTCGGTCCGCAGGAAGTCCCGTGCCTGCACCATGAGGAAGCCGATGCCGGCGTCCGCGTTGATCTGCTCGGCGAAGACCAGCGCCAGCCAGGCCACGCCGAGCGCGTAGCGCAGCCCGGTGAGCGCGCCGGGCAGCCCGGCCGGCAGCACGACGTGCCGCACCAGATCTCGCCGGGTCAGCCCCAACGACTCGCCCGCCTCGACGAGTCGGGCGTCGACGCCACGGATGCCGGCGTACACGTTCAGATAGAGCGGGAAGGTCACCCCGAGGGTGATGACGGCGACCTTGGGGGTCTCGCCGATGCCGAACCAGATGATGAACAGCGGGATCAGACCGACGAACGGCACGGTCCGCAGCATCTGCACCGGAGCGTCGACGAGGTCCTCGCCGACCCTGAACAGACCGGCGAGCAGGGCGAGTCCGCCGCCGATCAGCAGGCCGAGGAGCAGTCCGAGAGCCACCCGGCGCAGCGAGGTGCCCATCGCGGAGGCCAGCGAGCCGTCGCCGATCAGGTCACCGGCGACCCGGGCGATCCGGCCGGGTGAGGCGAGCACATCGGCGCTCAACACGCCGGTGGAGCTGAGGAGTTGCCACAGGGCGAGGAGCAGCACCGGACCGGTGGTCCGGCGCAGCCAGCGGGGGACGCGGGTGCGGCGGGCGGCGGAGGGGCGGAGGGTCTCCAGGTCGGGCGCGTCCGGATCGTCGTCCCGGTCCTCGGTCGTCGCGGATGCGGACTTGGGGGACATGTCGTGCGAGGGTGAGCCGGGTGGGGCGTGGCTGGTGCTCACGGGGGCTCCATGGGGGGAGAGAGCGGCCTGGGAGGCGGGGGAGCGGCCGCGCCGGTGCGCCGCCGCGCGGCGCGGGTGGGCGCGGGGACGGCGGGACGGCGGGCGTGCCGGTGGATCAGTGGGGGAAGGGCGTCAGCGGCCGCGGCGACACGCGGCGGAGGCCACCCGCAGCAGGTCGATGTGACCGCGCGTGGTGAGGAGGGCTGAACGCAACATGCGGAGGAAAGTAGCCAGTCGGCCCGCGCACGGTCAATGGCGTCTCGCGAAATGGACCCGCCGTGTCACCCCGTGAGCGGCGGGTGATTCGCCGAGCCCGGCGGATGGGTCAGGATGGGAGCATGTCAGCTGCCTTCACCACCCGAGTCCTCACCGTCTCCTCCGGTTCCAGGGAGCGCGTGGTCGACCTCACCCGCGACTGCGAGGCGTTCCTCGCGGAGGCGGCGGCCGGCCGCGACGGCCTCCTCAACGTCTTCGTCCCGCACGCGACGGCGGGCGTGGCCGTCATCGAGACGGGCGCGGGCAGCGACGACGACCTCCTCGCCGTCCTGCACACCCTGCTGCCCGCCGACGACCGCTGGCAGCACCGGCACGGCAGCCCCGGCCACGGCCGCGACCATGTCCTGCCGGCCATCGTCCCGCCGCACGCGACCCTGCCGGTCATCGACGGACGGCTCGAACTGGGCACCTGGCAGTCGGTGTGCCTGGTGGACACGAACACCGACAACCCCGAGCGGCGGGTGCGGTTGAGCTTCCTGGGCTGAGCGAGGCCGTTCAGCTGGGTCGTGCCGGTTGCGATCGGCGTCGTCGACCCGGGACTGGAGGGCGCGCGCATGCCGAACGTACCGCCCAACTGTCCTGTCACAGACCGCTCTTGGCGCAAGCCGCGCTCGGAAGCGGCGCTGGCGCAGGGCGAACGCGAGCCGCGTTGGGGGCATTGCGTGTCCGAGGCCGTACGGTGGGCGTCAGCCCGCCTCGTCGCCTGTCAGGGTGGTCCTGACAAGGGACAACAACGTTTCCAAATCTGTTAGTTGACGCTGCGTCAGTGGGCCGAAGAGCTGACGGAGCGCGTGCGTTCCCGCCTCTTCCGCCGCCGCCAGGGCCGTGCGGCCCGCGGGTGTCAGCGTGACGGTCTTGCGGCGGCGGTCCTCAGGGTGGCCGGTGCGGCTGACCAGGCCGAGGCGTTCCAGGCCCTCCACGATCTGGGTGACGGAGCGCGGGGCCTGTCCGAGGACGGTGGCGAGTTCCGCCTGGTGCAGCGTGCCGTGGCCGGCCAGTGCCTGGAGGACCTTGGTGCGGGAGAGGGACAGCCCCGCGGTGGCCGTCAGGTGCTGGTCGACCTGTTCGCGCAGGCTGTGGGCGAGGGTGAGGAAGGACAGGCCCACCCGCTCCGGCGTGCTGGCCGTGGTCGTCGTTCCGTGCTCCTCCATGGTTCGGGTATCGTCCCACACCATAATCATGAGGTACCTCACGAATGGGGTTGTGGGATGGACCGTCCTGTCGCCGTGATCACCGGAGCCACCTCCGGACTGGGCCGCCTGGCCGCCGTCGAGCTGGCCCGGCGGGGCTACCGCGTCGGCGCCGTGGCTCGCTCCCGCGACAGGGCCGCGGCCCTCGTCGACGGGCTCAGGGCGGTGACCGACGCGCCCGTCGACGTCTTCCACGCCGACCTCAGCCTGATCCGTGAGGCGCGCCGCGCGGGCGAGGAGATCGCCGCGTACTACCCGCGCGTGGACGTGCTGGTCAACAACGCCGGCCTGCACGCCTTCGCGCAGCGCGTCACCGCCGAAGGCTTCGCGGAGATGACGGCCGTGAACTACTTGAGCCCCTTCGTCCTGACGGAGGCGCTGCGGGAGAAGCTCGGCGCCTCGGCCCCGGCCCGGATCGTCAACGTCGCCTCCGAGGCATCCCGGCGGGCCAAGGCCATCGCGCCGGCCGAGGACCTGCGCCGCACCGACGCCCACACCCGCCGGGAGTCGATGTCCCGGTACGGGCTGACCAAGCTGATGACGATCATGTGGACGCAGGAGCTGGCCCGGCGTCTGGAGCCGGGCCTGACCACGGTGAACTGCTGCGATCCCGGCTTCAACGCCACCGGCCTGGGCCGCGACCTGCCGGGGTCCGCCGCCCTTCAGCGGGTGCTGAACACCCTGAGGATCGGCGACCCCCGGACAGGCGCGGGCATCATCGTGCGACTCGCCACCGACCCGTCGCTCGCGGGCACCAGCGGCGGCTACCTCTCCGTACGCGACGCCCGCCGCCTGCCTTGCCCCGAACCCGGCCGGTCCCCGGTCGCACAGAGGGAGCTGTGGGAGGAGACCGTGGCGCTCCTCGCCGCCCACGCGGCCGGCTGAGACCTGGGGCGCCCGCCGGAAGGACCGCGGCGACCGGTACGGGGGTCCCCCCGGGGCGCGGATCGGTCGCCGCGCGCTCGTTTCGCCCGCGACGGGACCTAGACGGCGGACGCCTCGGGAGTCCTGTCCGCGCTGGTCGCAGCCCGAGGAGGCAGGCCGGCGCCCTCGATGTCGATGTGCGGCAGGAGCCTGTCCAGCCAGGCGGGCAGCTTCCAGGCGTGACGGCCGAGGAGTGCCATGGCCGCGGGGACGAGGGCCATGCGGACGATGAAGGCGTCGATGGCGACTCCGATGGCCAGTGAGAAGCCGATCGACTTGATGATCGGATCATCGTTGAAGATGAATCCAGCGAAGACCGCGGTCATGATCAGCGCCGCCGCGCAGACCACCCGCCCGCTGCGGGCCATGCCCGCGACGACGGCCTCCTTCGCCTCACCGGTGTGCTCGTGGTGTTCGCGCATCCGGCTGACCAGGAAGACCTCGTAGTCCATGGCCAGTCCGAAGAGCACACCGATCAGCAGCACGGGCAGGAAGCAGGTGACGGGCGCCGCCGAGGCGACCGAGAGCGGCCCGTTGAGGTGGCCGTCCTGGAAGACCCACACGCTGGCGCCGGTCGCGGCGGCGACGGACAGCAGGAAACCGAGGACCGCCTTGAGGGGAATCAGCAGGGACCGGAACGCCGCGGTGAGCAGGATGAAGGCCAGGACGACGATGATGGCGACGAACAGGGGCAGCGCGCCGGCGAGTTTGCCGGACACGTCGATGGCCGCCGCGGTGGTGCCGGCGAGGTAGAGGGTCGCGCCGGTCTTGCCGACCGCCGGCGCGTTGTCCCGCAGCCTGTGCACGAGATCGGTGGTGGCCTGGTCGTCGGGGCCTGTCCTGGGCACCACGCCGATGACGTACACGGTGCCGTGGGCGTTGGCGACGGGCTGGGCGACCGCGGCGACGCCACGGTCCTCGGCCAGCTTCGCGCGCAGCGCGGTCACGGTGGTCTGCCGCCGGTCGTCGGGCACCTCGCGGACATCGACGACGGCGGCGAGGGCGGCGTTGAACCCGGGGCCGAAGCCCTCGGTCAGCAGGTCGTAGCTCTTGTGCTGGGTCGAGTCGGTGGGGCGGGCGGCGTTGCTGGGCAGCCCGAGGCGCATGTCGAGAGCCGGAACGGCGAGGGCCAGCAGCGCGATGACGCCCGTGACCAGGACGACGACGGGCCTCGCGGCGACGGCGCTGCCCCAGCGTCGGCCCCACGCACCCGCCTCGCGGGCCGGACGCTCGGGGCGCGCTGGGCGGCGGGGGCGCAGCCGCTCGCCGGCGAAGCTGAGCAGGGCGGGCACCAGGCTGACGGCGATGAGGACGGCGAGCAGGACGGTGGCCGCGGCGGCGAGGCCCATCGCCGTCAGGAACGGGATACCGGTGGCGGCCAGGGCCGCGAGAGCGATGACGACGGTGGCACCGGCGAAGACGACGGCGCTGCCCGCGGTGGCGACGGCCCGCGCGATCGAGTCGTCCAGATCGCTTCCGGGTTCCGCGAGCTGTTCACGGTGGCGGGCGATGATGAACAGGGCGTAGTCGATGCCGACGGCCAGGCCGAGCATGACCGCCAGGACGGTGGCCGTGCCGGACAGGTCGACGAAGCGGGTGAGGAAGAGGACGCCCAGGACGCCGATGCCGACGCCGATCACGGCGGTGACCAGCGGGAGACCGGCGGCGATGAGGCTGCCGAGCGTCACGGCCAGCACGATCAGGGCGATCACCACACCGATGACCTCGGGGATGCCGCCGATCTCCGTGCGGGGAGCCATCGCCGTCCCGCCGAACTCCACTTCGAGCCCGGCCTCGCGCGCCGAGTCCATCGCCGACCTGACCTCGCTCCTGGCCTGCTCGGAGAGGTCGGAGGGCGGTACGTCGAAGGTGACGTCGGCGTAGGCGACGGTGCCGCTCGCGGAGACGGTGTGGGTCTGTGCCGGGTCCGTCACGGCCGTGACGCCGGATATCTCCGCTGCCTTCTTCAGGCCGGCCGAGACGGCCTTGGCGTAGCCGGGGTCCGTGAGCTCGCGCCCGTCGTCCGGCGAAGCGAAGACCACGCGGGCCACCGCACCCGACGCCTGGGGGAACTCCTCCTTCAGCAGGTCCTGGGCCTGTTGCGACTCCACGCCGGGGACGGTGAACTCGTCGTTGGTCCGGCCTGACAGGGAGAGGGCCAGCCCTCCCACCACCGCGAGCACCAGCAGCCAGCCGGCTGTGACCCGTCCCCTGCGACGGATCACCCAGAGCGCCCAGGCATACAGGCGAGACGCCATATCCGATTCTTCCTTCCGCGCGGGACGGACGTAAGCGTCACGCCCTGATCCAAAGTTGCACTCATGGCAAAATTAGCACGGTGGTAGAGTTGCTGGTCATGAGGGCAGAGGGGCTCAGAGAGCGCGGCAAGGCCAGGAAACGCGAGGCCATTGTGAGCGCCGCCCACGAACTCTTCGCCGAGCGCGGTTACGACGCGGCCACCATCACGGACATCTCCGAGAAGGCCGGGGTCTCCCGGCGCACGGTCACCCTGTACTTCCCCACCAAGCTCAGCATCGCCCTCGCGCACCTCGACGCCGTCGAGGAGCGGATCTTCTCCGCCGTGCGCGAGCGCGAGCCGGGGTGGAGCGTCATCGACGCCCTCGAACACTGGCTGAACGAGGAGCGGAGCCACCAGGACGAGCTGGACGCGCTCACGGACCGCATGCTCACGCTCAACCCCCAGCTCCAGGCCCCTCATCAGGCGCGGGTGGCCGAGATCGTCGAGAACGGGGCACGTCATCTCGCCGAGGAGATGGGCGTGCCGCCCGACGCGCGCGACGCCCGCCTGGCCGCCGCGGCGGCAGCGGCCCTCGTCAGCTCGCTCGGCCCCGCACCCGGCCGCGAGGACATCGCCGCCGCCATGACCTTCCTGCGCGCCGGCATCTCGGCGGTCAGCGGCCCTGACAACGGAGCTGTACGCGCCGACAGTTGATCAGGCGGGTGGCGGGGCTGAGGGTCCTTCATGGATGTCGTCGCGTCGTCTGTCCCGGGCGCGTGGACGACGGGAGCCCGTACCTCACTCGTCGGGTCCGTGGAGGCTCACAGGGGCTGGGCGGCCAGGGAGCGGGCGGGATGGCGGGGGCCGAGGAAGACCACGAGACCCCTGCCTCCGGGGGAGGGGTGGGTGGCCTGGGTCCAGCCCTGGCGGCGGTAGAAGGACAGCGCGCGGGACGACCGGAGCGAGGTGAGCAGCCAGGAACGGCCCTCGGGGGCCTCGGCGGAGACCGCTTCGAGGAGACCGGCGCCGAGACCCGTGCCGCGTGCGGCGGGGTGGACGGCGAGTTCGTCGATCTCGCGTGAGCCGCACAGCCACCGCGCCGCGCGCTCGGGGCCGAGGCCGGCGGCGGCCTGGGGGTGGCAGCGGTCGGTGGGGAAGGGCGAGGGGGTGGTCCAGGCGGTGGCGAAGCCGGTGACCCGCGAACCGGTGAAGGCGAGCGCGGCGGTGAAGCCCGGACGCCGCACGTTCACCGGCAGGCGGCCCGCGAACTCGACGGCCTTCTCCGCGTCCTCGTTCCAGGGCGGCGCGCGGAAGGCGTCGGCGTAGACGGAGCGCAGGGCGGCGGTGTGGACGAGGAGTTCGGCGCCGTCGACGACACGGATGTCCATCAGGCCGCACCTGCCAGGGACGCCACCGGGTGCAGCGCCGCGTACTCCAGTGGCGCCGACGGGTCGATCGACACGTCGAGCGGCGCGGGTTCGGCGCCGGCGCGGACGAGGAGGTCGCCGACGGCCGCGATCATCGCGCCGTTGTCCGTGCACAACCCCAGTGGCGGCACGCGCAGTTCGATGCCGTCGGCCCGGCACCGCTCCTCGGCCAGCGAGCGCACCCGTGAGTTGGCGGCGACCCCGCCGACCACGACCAGCGTGCCGACACCGTGCTCACGGCAGGCGGCCACCGCCTTGCGGGTCAGCACGTCGGCCACCGCCTCCTGGAGGGACGCGGCCCCGTCGGCGACCGGCAGTTCACGGCCCGCGTGGCCCTCCGCCCAGCGTGCGGCGGCCGTCTTGAGACCGGAGAAGGAGAAGTCGTAGGAGCCGGGCAGCGGGCGGGGGAAGGCGACAGCGCGGGGATCCCCGGCACGCGCCGCCCGGTCGATGGCCGGACCGCCGGGGTACGGCAGCCCGAAGGCCCGCGCGACCTTGTCGAAGCACTCCCCGGCCGCGTCGTCGAGGGTGTCCCCGAGGTGCAGGATCGGATCGCGGGCCAGGTCGCGGACGAGGAGGAGCGAGGTGTGGCCGCCGGAGACGATCAGCACCACGCAGGGGTCGGGCAGGGGCCCGTGCCCCAGGGTGTCGGCGGCGACATGGCCGGCGAGGTGGTGGACGCCGTAGAGCGGGACGCCGAGCGCGTACGCCAGGGTTCTCGCCCCGGCGAGGCCCACCTGTAGGGCCCCTGACAGGCCAGGTCCCGTGGTCACCGCGACCGCGCCGACGTCCGCCAGTCGCAGTCCGGCGGCGTCCAGTGCCTGCCTGATCACCGGGCGTAGGGCGTGCGTGTGCGCGCGGGCGGCGATCTCGGGCACGACGCCGCCGAAGCGGGCGTGCTCGTCCATGCTCGACGCCAGCGCGTGGCCCAGCAGCCTCCCGTTCCTGACCAGCCCCACGCCGGTCTCGTCACAGGACGACTCGATGCCCAGCACGATCGGAGAGCCCACGATCGGAGATCCCATGCCCACCCCTTCCTGCACGGAATAAGTTATTGCGAACAGTGTGCAATAAGAAGGAGTGGAGGTGTACCCGGACGCGGGACCGCTGGTCACCGCCGGGGTCGGCGGGGACGCCATGTCCCGCGGCGCCGTGAGACGCACGTCACGATCGACCGCCGGAACCCGGTGTTCCCTCGGCCCGACTACTGGAGCGGTACGGCTACGACTGCCGGCTCAGGCAGGGCGTTCGATGCGATCAGGAAAGGCCGGGCATGGCCGATGTTCCGCTGTCACCCCGCCCCGCGGGTGTGACCATCCGCAGTCTTCTCCCCGCCCCCGCGCTCTGCGGCTTCCTGCTGCTGCTCGTGCTGGTGTTCGTGGTGTCCTACGCGGTCGGCTCGGCGGCCGGTCCCGTGGCGCCCGGTATGCACGGCACCGGTGGGTCAGGCGGCAGCGGAGGAAGCGGTGACGACACGTCCCCCACCGGCGGCGGCATGGACGACATGCCGGGCATGGGCCACGGGGGCGGTGAGTGATGACGGCCGACCTGACGGCGCGTCTCCTGGTCACGGACCTCACCGTCGGCGGGATGACCTGCGCGGCCTGCGTGCGGCGGGTGGAGAAGAGGCTGGCCGGGCTGGCGGGCGTCACCGCCACGGTCAACCTGGCCACGGGGGTCGCCCGGGTCAGCCACCCGGTCGGCGTCGCTCCCGGCGATCTCGTCACCGCGGTCGAGCGGGCCGGCTACCGGGCCGCGCTGCCCGCGCCCGATGAGGCCGAGGACACCGCGGACGCCGTGGAGACGGACCGGGGCGACATCGAGGCCCGCCGCGAGCGGGAACGGCTGCTGGTCACGGCCTTGCTCGCGGTGCCGGTGCTGGTCCTGTCGATGATCCCCGACCTCCAGTTCCGCAACTGGCAGTGGCTGTGCCTCGTGCTGGCCGCGCCGGTCGCCGTGTGGAGCGCCTGGCCCTTCCACCTCCGGGCGCTGCGCGGGCTGCGGCACTCCACGGCCACCATGGACACCCTGGTGTCGGTGGGGGTGGTGGCGTCGTTCTCCTGGTCGGTGTACGCGCTGTTCCTCGGGGGCGCGGGCCGGCCGGGGACGCGGATGTCGTTCAGCCCGATGCCCTCCGCTTCCGACGGCATGGCCCACCTGTACCTCGAAGTCGCCGTGAGCGTCCCGCTGTTCGTGCTGGCCGGGCGGTTCCTCGAAGCGCGCGCCAAGCGGGGGACCGGGGCGGCGCTGCGCTCGCTGGCCGAACTGGCCGCCAAACAGGTGTCCGTACGGGACGGGAACAGTGAACGGTCCATCCCCATCGAGCAGTTGCGGGTGGGGGAGGTCTTCGTGGTGCGTCCCGGGGAGCGGGTCGCCACCGACGGGCGGGTCACGGAGGGCAGTTCCGCCGTGGACCTCTCCCTGGTCACCGGCGAGAGCGAACCCGCCGAAGTGGGCCCCGGCTCGGCCCTGGTCGGCGGGTCCGTCAACGCGGGCGGGCTGCTGCTCGTCGAGGCCACCGCCGTCGGCGCGGACACCCGGCTGGCCCGGATCACCCGCCTCGTGACGGAGGCGCAGGCGGGCAAGGCGCGGGCGCAGCGCCTCGCGGACGCCGTCGCCGGGGTGTTCGTCCCCGCCGTGCTGGCGGTCGCGGTGACCGTCCTCGGCTTCTGGCTGGGAGCCGGAGCCGACCCGCAGGCGGCCCTCACCGCCTGTGTGGCCGTCCTCGTCGTGGCCTGCCCCTGCGCCCTCGGACTGGCCACGCCGACCGCCCTGATGGCCGCCACCGGACGCGGGGCCCAACTGGGCGTGCTGGTGAGCGGGCCGCGGACGCTGGAGGCGCTCCAGCACGTGGACACGGTCGTCCTGGACAAGACCGGCACGCTGACGACCGGCCATATGACGGTGGCCGGGGTCACCGTGGTGCCTGGCCCGCTCGGGCGGGACGAGGTGGTGCGTCTCGCCGGGGCGGTGGAGCAGGGCTCCGAGCACCCGATCGGGCGGGCCGTCACCGCGTACGCGCGCCGCACGGGGACCACGGGACCGCTCCCCGACGTCACGGACTTCGCCGCGGCACCCGGCCACGGGGTCAGCGGCCTGGTCGAGGGCCGCACGGTCGAGGTGTGCGCGCCGGACGGCAGGCTGCCGCACGCCCTGGCCGAGGCGCTCGCGGCGGCGGAGGACGCCGCGCACACCCCCGTTCTGGTGAAGGTCGACGGCCGGGCCAGGGCGCTCGTCGCCGTCGGGGACCTGCTGCGCCCCGGCAGTTACCGGGCCGTGGACCGGCTGCGGCGGCTCGGCATCCACCCCGTGCTCGCCACCGGCGACCGGGAGGCGCCCGCCGGCGCCGTCGCCGCCGCGCTCGGTGTCGACGAGGTGCACGCCCGGTGCACGCCCGAGGGCAAGGCCGCCCTCGTACGGCGGTTGAAGGAGGACGGTGCCCGGGTCGCGGTGGTCGGCGACGGGGTGAACGACGCCGCCGCGCTCGCCGCCGCCGACCTGGGCATCGCCATGGGCGGCGGCACCGACGTGGCCATCGGCGCGGCCGACCTCACCCTGGTGCGCGGCGACATCGAGGCGCTCGTCGACGCGGTCCGCCTCGCCCGGCGGACCCTGGGCACCATCCGCGTCAACCTGCTCTGGGCGTTCGGCTACAACGCCGTCACCGTGCCGCTGGCGATGGTGGGGCTGCTCGATCCGATGGTCGCCGCCGCGGCGATGTCGTCGAGTTCGGTGCTGGTGGTCGCCAACAGCCTGCGGCTGCGCGGCTGGCGGCCCGCTCCGTCCCGGGGTCGCGGCCACCGCGGCGCGCAGGTGCGAAGGCGGGCCCGCGATGAGCCGGATCACGGACCGGAGGCCCGTGCTCGGGCGGGTGGACCGACGGAGGCTGCGGGACGGGGCGCTCGCCGCTCTCGTGCCGGTCGCGGCGTGCGGCGTGGCACTGGCCGGCCTGACCACCTGGGTCGGTACCGGCCGGGCGGGCGGCCCGGCACACATCGAGGTCGCCGGCGGGCGGGTGCTCCTGCCGTCCGCCGGGGTCCCCGAGACCGCGGCGTTCTTCGACATCACCAACGACGGCGGTTCGCCCGACACCCTGGTCCGGGTCACGGCGCGGGGCGTCTCCGGCGAGGTGACGCTCTCCCGGCACCGTATGCGGCAGCAGAACGCGGCCTACCGCTCGGAGATCGGCTCCGTCCCCGTCGCCGCGGGCGCCCGCCTCGCCATGGCGCCGAGCGGGATCGACCTCACGGTGCCGACGCCCTCGCGCGGCTGGCGGCCGGGTGAACTCGTGTCGTTCACCCTGGAGTTCCGGGGCGGCGGGCCCGTGAAGGCGGTGGCCGTCGTCGTGCGGCCAGGCGCGGTGTCCTTCGAGTAGTCGTTCCCCGCGGTCAGTTGGTTCCCCCGGGGCGGAAGTGACCTGTGTCACCTCTTCTTCGGTGAGTCGGGGAGCGGGGGTCGGCACGTACCCCCTGACGACGATCGGACACCGGGTGCGAGGATGAGCGGGCTATGACTGTCCGAGGATGGTGCCGCACGGTACGGGCCGGCGTGTTCGCCGCCGTCTGTGTGGTGCTCGCCGCCCTCGGGCACGCGACCATGTCGGGCGCCTCGGTCCCCTGGTGGGCCATGGCCGCGGGAGCGGCGGCGACCGGCGCGGCGGGCTGGCTGCTCGCCGGGAGGGAACGCGGCCGTGCCGTGATCGTCGCGGTGGTGACCGCGGCGCAGGCCGTGCTCCACGAGACCTTCTCCCTGGCGCAGACGCTGACGCCCGCGCGGGGTGCCGGGTCCACCTCCATGCACGCCACACTCACGCACTCCACGCCCACGCACTCCATGGACATGCACTCCATGGAGATGCCCATGCCGTCCATGGGCGGGATGGACATGGGGGCGGGCGCCCACGCGGTCGGCGGCATGGCCGGCCTCCACCAGGCGCACGGCATGAGCGGTGCCGCCTCGGTCGGCATGTTCGCCGCGCACCTGGTGGCCGCCGTCCTGTGCGGACTGTGGCTGGCCCACGGCGAGCGGGCCGTCTTCCAGGTCCTGCGGGCGACGGCGGCCTGGCTGGCGGCGCCCCTGCGGCTGCTGGTGGCCCTGCCCGCGCCGGCTGACCGTCCGTCCGCGCATCGCCGTCGCGCCCCCGCGGCCGACGCCCCGGTGCGTCTGCTCCTGGTCAGCTCGCTCACCTTCCGCGGGCCACCCGCGGGTGCCGCTGTCGTCTGAGACAGCCGGAACCACCCGGAACCACCATGCCCCCTTCCCGCTCAGGTGCGTGCCACCGCGAGCGGAGAACCGCAGGGGTTCCGGGCACCGCCGTACCTCCCGGGTACGGACGCACCCATGTGCCGGTGAGCCGTGCCCCCGTGCGGGCCGGGCACCGGAAGACCCGAGAAGGACACCACGTGATGACCTCTGTCCTGCCCGCGCATCGCGCGGACCGTGCCTCGGCGGACGCGTCGGCGACCGCCTGGGCGCTGGCCGCCCGCGGCGGAGACCCCGACGCGGCCGACCACTTCGTCCGCGCCCTGCACGGCGATGTGCTGCGGTACGTCACCTACCTCAGCGGTGACGCGCAGACCGCCCACGACCTGACCCAGGACACCTTCGCGCGGGCCTTCGGCAGCCTGCACCGCTTCGAGGGGCGGGCCTCGGCCCGCAGTTGGCTGCTGTCGATCGCGCGCCGGGCGGTCGCCGACAGCCTGCGCCGCGCCGCCGTCCGCCCCCGGATCGCGGACGCCGTCGACTGGCGGACGGCGCAGGAGAGCGCCCAGCCGTGCGGTCTGCCGGGGTTCGACGAAGGTGTCGCCCTGCTCGACCTCCTGGGGACGCTGCCCGAGGAACGGCGGGAGGCGTTCCTGCTGACCCAGGTGGTCGGACTGTCGTACGAGGAGGCGGCCGGTTTCGTCGGCTGTCCCGTCGGGACGGTCCGCTCCAGGGTGTTCCGTGCCCGCGCCACCCTTGACCGGCTGGTGAGGGACAGCGAGACGTCGGGCGTCCTGGCGGCCTGACCCGGCGGCACCTCCCCGGCGGCGCGGCTCCCGAAACGGGCCGCGCCGCCGGGACCCGCCGGGACGACCGGACGACCGTCACGACGTGACCACCGGCACCACGAGCGACCGCCGGGACGACCGGACGCCCGCCGGGACGTGACCGTCGGCAGCGAGCGGTCCCGTCGATCACCGGAACCTGCCGGGAACTCGCGGCTACCTCACCCCGACTACTGCAACGGAACCTGTCAGCGCAGCAGCACCTCCCCCACGCAAGGAGCCCGCATGTCGATCAACCGGCCGGTCGCCACCGCCCTGGCCGCGGCCCTCTGTCTGCTCACGGCGGCATGCGGCGACTCCCCGGACAGCGGCGGGGCGGGCGCCCGGACGACCGGGGCCGCGGCCTCGAAGACCGGCTACCCGGTGACCCTGGAGAACTGCGGCCGGAAGGAGACGTTCGAGCGGGCCCCCAGCAGAGTCGTCGTCATGAACGGTGCCTCCGTGGCCGAGGTCTCCACGCTTCTCGCCCTCGGGCTCGGCGACAGGATCGTCGCCAACGGGCAGTCGTACGGCATGTCCGAGGTGCCGGGCCGCGCCGAGGCCATCAAGAAGCTGCCCACCGGTGACGTCAAGCTCAACGAGGCCTACGACATTCCGCGCGAGGCCATGCTCGGCCTGCGCCCCGACCTCGTCCTGTCCGTCACCACCTACGGCTTCGACCAGAAGAACGGATTCGCCACCCGCGATCAGCTCGATCAGGTGGGAGCCGCAAGCTATGTCTCCCCGCAGGGCTGCGACGACGACCCCTCGAAGATGACCGTCGCCGACAGCTACCGGCTGCTGCGCGACCTGGGCAGGATCTTCGACGTCAGCGACAGGGCAGAGAAGCTGATCGCCGCCTCAGAGGAGAACATCGCGGCGGTCTCCGAGAAGGTCGAGGGAGAGAAGAAGCCCGAGGTCATGGTGCTTTTCTCCACCATGCGGATGGGCGGCAACGAGTTCAGCTCGGTCGTCGCCAACGGCATCATCAACGACATCCTCACCAAGGCCGGCGCCTCCAACGCCTTCGAGAGCGCCGCCCGGACCACCTTCGCCGACCTGAGCAAGGAGAAGGTGGCCGCCACCGCCGTCGACGCCGTCGTCGTCATCGCCTACAACGACCCGAACCCGGCGGCCTACGCCAGGAAACTGCTGAAGGAGTTCCCCCAGTGGCCGGCCGCCAGGAACAACGCGTACGTGACGGTGTCCGACTCGATGTACCTCGGCCCCAGCAACGACCTCGCCGTGGCGAAGATCGCCAAGAAGCTGCACCCGGACGCCTTCTGAGCCGGCTGGGGGCCCCGCTGGCGTTCGCGCTCCTGCCGGCCGCACTGCTCGTCACGATGATCGTGGCGATCAGCGTCGGGGCGGTGAACGTCCCGCTCGGTGACGTGTGGGGGATCGTCCTGCACCATGTCACCGGCGCGGGAGCGGCCCCCTCCGATCCCGCGCTCGACCAGATCGTCTGGAACTTCCGCACCCCGCGGGTCGTGTCGGCGGCCCTGGTCGGCGCGGGCCTGGCGGTGACCGGAGCGGTGCTGCAGACCGTGGTGTCCAACCCGCTGGCCGACCCCGTCGTGCTCGGCTTCTCCTACGGCGCCACGCTCGGCGCGGTCCTCGTCATCACCCTGGGCGGCGGCGCCGCGCTCGCCGGGCTCGGGGTGCCGGGAGCGGCCTTCGCCGGGGCGCTGGCGGCGGGCGCGCTGGTCTTCGCCCTCGGACAGCGGCGGGGCCGACTCGCGCCCACGAGGCTGGTACTGGCGGGGGTCGCGGTCGGCTACGTCTTCCTCTCCGCGACCAGCTACGTGCAACTCCAGGCGACGCCATCGGAGTTGCGGACGGTCATGTTCTGGATGCTGGGCAGCGTCGCCGGCGCCCAGTGGGACCAACTGCCCCCGGTCGCAGGCGTGGTGCTGGTGACGACGGTGCTCCTGGCGCTCCTCGGCCGGCGTCTCAACGTCCTGCTGGCCGGGGACGAGTCCGCCACCGCGCTCGGCGTCGACGTCAACCGGCTGCGCGCCGTCCTGCTGGTTCTCAGCGCGCTGCTGACCGGCACGGTCGTCGCCGTCGCCGGCGGCATCGGCTTCGTCGGCCTGATGATCCCGCATCTGGTGCGCCTGACGACCGGCGCCGACCACCGCAGGCTGCTGCCCCTGACCGCTCTGCTCGGCTCGGTGTACCTGGTCCTCGTCGACCTGCTCTCCCGTACCCTCGACCGCCCCAACGAACTGCCGCTGGGCATCCTCACGGCCCTCCTCGGCGCCCCCTTCTTCCTCTGGCTGCTGCGCCACAACAAGGGCCTGGACTGACCCATGAGACTCACTGTCGACCGACTCCACATCGCACTGGACCGCACCCCGATCCTGCACGGCGTCAGCCTCGAAGCCCACGGCGGCGACATCGTCGGCCTGGTCGGACCCAACGGCAGCGGCAAGTCGACGCTGCTGCGCGCCGTCTACCGCTCCCTGCGCCCGGCGGACGGCGTCGTCAGGGTCGGTGACGACGACGTGTGGGCGGTGTCCGCCCGCACCGCCGCCCTCCGCACCGCCGCCGTCCTCCAGGACACCACGGGCAACACCACCGGCCTGACCGTCACGGAGATCGTCGCCCTGGGTCGCGCCCCGCACCACGGCCTGCTGGGCCGCGACGGCGCCGAGGACCACCGGGCCGTCCAGGAGGCCATCGACCACTGCGGCGCACGACCGTACGCCGACCGGGACTACGCCTCCCTCTCCGGTGGCGAACGCCAACGCGTGCTGCTGGCACGGGCGTTGGCGCAGAGCCCGCAGCTCCTCGTCCTGGACGAGCTGACCAACCACCTCGACATCAGGGCCCGGTTCGAGCTCCTCGACCTGATCCGCGCCACCGGCATCACCACCCTCGCCGTCCTGCACGACCTCGACCTCGCCGCCCGGCTCTGCGACCACCTGGTCGTCCTGCACGAGGGAGCGGTGGTCGCCGCGGGGCCGGTCCTCGACGTGCTGACCCCGCAGGTTTTCGGGGACGTCTTCGGTGTCCGGGCGACGACGGAACGGCACGCCGACGGCGTCATCCGCATCACGTACGGGGCCCAACCGCTCGCGCACGGGCGGCCGGAGAGGGCCGCGACCGGCTGATCCCCCCGCCCGGCCCTCGGAGGCGCCACGGCCGCGACGCCCCTGCCGGGGCCTCTCAGAGCGCCTGCCCGACCCCGGTCAGGGCCGACGCGGTGAGCACCTGGTCCGGACGCCCCTGCCCGGTGAGGCGACCGTCCTGGAGCAGGAGGCAGGCGTCCGCCGCGCGCGCCACGTCGAGGTCGTGGGTGGCCTGGACGACCGTCACCCCGTCGGCGACGAGCGCGGTCAGCAGCGCCCCGATCCTCTCCCTCGCCTCCGAGTCGAGGCCGGTGGTCGGCTCGTCGAGGAGCAGCAGCTCCGACTCCTGCGCCAACCCCTGGGCGATGAGCGCGCGTTGACGCTGTCCGCCGGACAGCTCGCCCAGTTGGCGGGAGGCGAGATCGCCGATGCCGAGGCGGTCGAGCACCGCGTCCACGGTCGCGCGGTCCCGTGCGGTCAGCCGGCGCCACGGACCGCGCTCGCCCCAGCGCCCCATCTCCACGGTCTGCCGGACGGTGAGCGGAAGGGTGTCGCCGACCGCTCCGCGCTGCGGCACGAAGGCGGGCGGCCGGTGGCAGGCGCGGAGGAGGTCGCCTGCTGTCGGCCTGATCACACCGGCGAGCACGCCGAGCAGGGTGGACTTGCCGCTGCCGTTCGGGCCGACGAGCGCCGTCGTGCTCAACTCGGCTATCTCACCGCTGAGGTGATGGAGGACGGGGCGTCCTGGATAGCCGGCGCACAGTCCCGTGAAGCGGAGGAGCGCGGGGCGGTCGAGGGGCGGGGCGGGCGAGGTGCGCGGTTTGTTGAACATGATTTTCATTGTAGTGTCCTGGGCGTGGAATGGTTGACGGTCCCGTTCGAGGTGACCTTTGTGCGGCGGGCCCTCTGGGGCGGGATGCTCGTGTCCGCCATCTGCGCGCTCGCGGGCACCTGGGTGGTGCTGAGGGGGATGGCCTTCCTCGGCGACGCCATGTCCCACGGACTGCTGCCGGGCGTCGCGGTGGCCGCGCTCCTCGGGGGGAACCTGATGGCGGGCGCCGTGGTCAGCGCCGCCGTCATGACAGCGGGCGTCACCGCGCTCGGCCGTACGCCCAGGCTGTCCCAGGACACCGGCATCGGGCTGCTGTTCGTCGGCATGCTCTCGCTCGGCGTGATCATCGTGTCGCGCTCGCAGTCCTTCGCGGTCGACCTGACCGGCTTCCTCTTCGGGGACGTCCTCGCCGTCAGGCAGCGGGACCTCCTCGTGCTCGCGGCGGCCATGCTCGCCGCGCTCGTGGTGTCCGCCCTCGGCCACCGCGCCTTCCTGGCCCTGGCGTTCGACCCGCGCAAGGCCCACACCCTGGGGCTGAGGCCGCGCCTGGCGCACGCCGTGCTCCTCGGACTGCTCGGCCTGGCGATCGTGGCCTCGTTCCACATCGTGGGAACACTGCTCGTCCTCGGACTGCTCATCGCACCACCGGCCGCTGCCCTGCCCTGGGCCCGCTCCGTACGCGGCGTCATGGTGCTCGCCGCCCTGCTCGGCACCTCGGCCACCTTCGCCGGCCTGCTGCTGTCCTGGCATCTGAGCACCGCGGCCGGTGCCACCGTCGCGGCCTCCGCGGTGAGCCTGTTCTTCCTCTCCCACGTGCTGTCCGGGCTGCGCGACCGCCGAACGCGCCGCGCCCGCTCCACGGCACCTCCCCTCGAAGCCAACTGAAAGAAGCCAGAGGCGATCAGCATGACCGTCCGCACAACCGTCGCTCCGCGGGCATCGGCAGCACTGGTGCTCACCGCGCTGCTCACCGCGAGTTGCGCGCAGGAGAAACCCGACACCGCACGCCCCGAAGCGAGTTCACCGTCCACGACCGCGCACGGGTACGTCGAGGGCGCCCAGGAGGCCGCCGAGCAGCAGTCCCGACTCCTCCTCAACGACCCCGACAGCGGGGACACCGGGGTTCTCGACCTCCTCACCGGCAAAGTGCACAGGACGGCCCAGGTGAAGAACGCCGTCATGCTGGGCACGGACGGCAGGTTCGGCCACCTGCACACGCCCGGCGGCACCCATGTGCTCGACAGCGGCGCCTGGATGGTGGACCACGGGGACCACGTCCACTACTACAGCGCGCCGGCGCGGGACGTGGGCGAGCTTCCCCAGGGCGGCCGGGCACGGATACGCAGCGACATCGCCGTGACCGCGGTGACCGACGACAACGGCCGCGCCGTCCTCCACGACCGCGGCACGCTGGAGAAGGGGCGGATCGCGACTCCCCGGAAGCTGCCCGGCACGTACGCCGGCGCCGTCGTGCCCTACGAGGAACACCTGCTCGCCTTCGAGAAGAAGGGCGGCACCACCGAACTCGTCGTCCTGGACCGCGAGGGCGAACGCGTGGCATCCCCGGACGTGACGTGCCAGGCACCCGAAGGAGACGCCGTCACCCGGCGCGGCGTGGTCCTCGGCTGCGCCGACGGCGCCCTGCTGGTGCGTGCGCGGGACGGCGCCCTCACCGCCGAGAAGATCCCGTACGGACGGCACGTCCCGGCGCGGGAACGCGCCACCGCCTTCCGCCACCGGCCCGGCAGCGACACCCTCACCGCCCCGGCCGGCGACACCGCCGCCTGGGTCCTCGATGTCGCCGGACGGACCTGGAAGCGGGTGGACACCGGACCGGTCGTCGCGGTCAACACGGCGGGCGAGGGCTCCCCGTTGCTCGTCCTGGAGACCGACGGCGCGGTGCACGGCTACGACATCGGGACCGGGAAGCAGACCGCGCGGACCGAGCCGCTGCTGACGGGAGGGGAACCCGACGGCTCCGACCGCAGCGCACCCGTCATCGAGGTCGACCGCAGCCGCGCCTACGTCAACGACCCCGAGGGCAGCAGGGTGTTCGAGATCGACTACGACGACGGCCTGCGCATCGCGCGCTCGTTCGACCTGGACGTCAAGCCGGTCCTCATGGCGGAGACCGGACGATGAGCCGGACCGAGGCGAGGCGGCGCGCACGGGTGCGCGTCGCTCGCCTGCGACACCTGATCGCGGGCCTGCTCGCCCTCGCGGCAGCCGTGACCGCCACCGCGTGCACCACCGGCGCCGGCGACGACCGGCCCGGCATCGTCGTCACGACCAACATCCTCGGCGACGTCACGCGCGAGATCGTCGGCGACGAGGCCGACGTCACCGTCCTGATGAAGCCCAACGCCGACCCGCACTCCTTCGGTCTCTCGGCGGTGCAGGCCGCCGAGCTGGAACAGGCCGACCTGATCGTCCACAACGGCCTCGGCCTGGAGGAGAACGTCCTGCGGCACGTCGACGCCGCCCGCGCGTCGGGTGTCGCCACCTTCGCGGCCGGCGAGGCGGCCGACCCGCTCACCTTCCGCACCGGCGACGACGGCGGCCCCGAGGGCGAGGAGGGACAGCCCGACCCGCACTTCTGGACCGACCCCGACCGGATGCGCGCGGTCACCGGCCTGCTGGCCGACCAGGTCATCGAGCACGTCGAAGGCGTGGACCCCGGCACGGTACGGGCCAACGCCGACCGCTACGCGCGGCGGCTCACGGACCTCACCACCTGGATGGAGACGTCCTTCGGCGAAGTCCCCGCGGACCGGCGGGCTCTGGTCACCAACCACCACGTCTTCGGCTACCTCGCCGACCGCTTCGGCTTCGAGGTGATCGGCGCGGTCATCCCCAGCGGCACCACGCTGGCCTCACCCAGCTCCTCGGACCTGCGCTCCCTCACCGAGGCGATGCGGAGAGCGGGCGTGCGCACCGTCTTCGCCGACTCCTCCCAGCCCAGACGGCTCGCCGAGGTACTGCGAGCGGAAACGGGCGGCGGGGTCCGCGTCGTCGAACTCCACTCGGAGTCCCTGACCGCCGAGGGCGGGGGCGCCGACACCTACGAGCGGATGATGCGCGCCAACACCACCGCCATGGTCACCGGCCTGACCGGCGACTGACCCCCGAACCCCTCCCGGCGCACCGGACTTCGGGCGCCGGCCCCTGGTACCCCCGTGCCGCCACCGCGCGGCGCAGAAAGGAACACGCCGATGAACAAGTCGATACGCGGCAGAGCCCTCACGGGAGCGGCACTGGCCCTGGCGGTCTCCACGGTCCTGACCGCCTGCGGAGGAGAGAACTCCCCCTCCGCCACCGCGTCCGGCAAGGCCGCGAGCGCCACGCCCGCCGCGGCGGTCCAGGAGCCGCTGGTCGCCACCTTCGACGGCGGCCTGTACATCCTCGACGGCGCGAGCCTGGAACTCACCGGGACCATCGACCTGCCCGGCTTCAACCGGGTCAACCCGGCCGGCGACAAGGACCACGTCGTCGTCTCCACCGACAGCGGGTTCCGCGTCCTCGACGCCACCCGCCAGGCCCTCACCGACATCGAGTACAAGGGCGCCAAACCGGGCCACGTGGTCCGCCACGCCGCGAAGACCGTGCTCTTCACCGACGGCACCGGAGAGGTCAACGTCTTCGACCCCACCGCGCTGAGCAGCGGGAAGAAGCCGGCGGGGCGCACCTACACCTCCGCCGAGCCGCACCACGGCGTCGCCATCGAACTGGCCGACGGCAGCCTCGTGAGCACCCTCGGCACCGAGGAGAAGCGCACCGGCGCGCTGGTGCTCGACCGGAACGACAAGGAGATCGCGCGCAACGAGGAGTGCCCCGGCGTCCACGGCGAGGCCGCCGCCGAGAACGAGGCCGTCGGTGTCGGCTGCGAGGACGGCATTCTGATCTACAAGGACGGCGAGTTCACCAAGGTCGACGCCCCCGACGACTACGGCCGCATCGGCAACCAGGCCGGCAGCGACGCCTCGCCGATCCTCCTGGGCGACTACAAGACCGACCCCGAGGCCGAGTTGGAGCGGCCCACCCGCGTCTCCCTCGTCGACACCGAGAAGAAGAAGCTGCGCCTGGTCGAACTGGGCACCAGCTACTCCTTCCGCTCGCTGGCCCGCGGCCCGCACGGCGAGGCCCTGGTCCTCGGCACCGACGGCGCCCTCCACGTCATCGACCCGGACACCGGCGAGGTCGAGAGGAAGATCCCCGTCGTGGGGGAGTGGCGGGAGCCGCTGGACTGGCAGCAGGCCCGGCCCACCCTGTTCGTACGCGGGCACATCGCCTACGTCTCCGAACCCGGTAAGAAGGCGCTGCACGCCGTCGACCTGGAGACGGGGAAGAAGATCGCCTCCGTCACCCTGCCGAAGAGCACCAACGAGCTGTCGGGCGTCGTCGCCGGACACTGACCGGGCCGGCCCTCGCCACGGCCGACGCCGCGGTGGCGAGGGCACCCGCCGAGGACGTCACGAGCAGCCCGGCCGGGCTCAGCCACCTTCCGGCCGGGCACGGCCCGCCCCCCCCGGCCTACCGCGGAAGCCCCTCGCGCGGAAGCTTCTCCCGCGATGCGAGGGCGGCGAGGTGGTCGCCGAATCCTCCCCGGGCGCGCGGGCGCAGGCGGCCCGAGGTGGTCACCGGGCAGTCCGCGGTGCGCAGGACGCGGTGTCCCCGGCCGACCAGGGCCGCCACCAGGCCGTGGTCCTCACTGAGCGGCACGGGAGGGAAACCTCCCACCGTCAGATAGGCGTGCGCGGCGACCCCGAGGTTCGCGCCGTGCACATGGGGGTGGTGCCAGGCGCCCCGCTGCGGCCGGGAGGCGCCGTAGCGCAGTTGATGACGGGCGGCCAGGCCGGGCGGTGTGTGCGGGCCGTGGGCGACGGCCACGGTTCCCACGACCGCGTCCCAGCCCTCACCGGCGCGCGCGTGCTGGAAGGCGAGCCAGTCGGGCGGTACGACGCTGTCGGCGTCGGTGGAGGCGAGCCAGAGCCCCTCCGGGCCGCCCAGGGTCTCCAGGGCCCGGTGGGCGGCGGCCGCTCGGGCGAGCCCGACGTTGCGGTCACCGGTCCGCACGACCTGGACGCCCGCGCTCAGCGCCGCGGCCACGGTCCCGTCGGAACAGGCGTCGGCGGCGACCACGGTGACGACTCTGACCTGGCGCAGCGCGGGATGCCGGGCGGCAGCCCGGATCGCCGCCAGCGAGGCGGGGAGCAGCTCCTGCTCGTTGTGCGCGGGGACGAGGACGGCGAGGGAGCGCGGTCTCACGTCAGGCCCTCCGCCGCCGCCGGGGAGCAGGGTGCCGTTCCGTCGGCCCCGCGGCGTCCGAACGTCTGGAGGACGAAGTCCTCCTCGCGGTGCTCGCACGCCAGGGCCAGTTCCGGAACGGACGCGAGGAGGCGGGCGATCTCCTCGCCGGTGCGGAGGTGCTCGGCCACCGGGTGGTTCCAGTGCACCGAGACGAGGGTGCCGCCCTCCTCCAGCGCGGACACCGCCTTGCCCAGCAGCTCGGTCAGTTCGGGGAGGTCGAAGTAGTAGAGCAGTTCGGACAGGACGATGAGGTCGAACGTGCCGGGCGGCCACTGCCCCGGCAGCGTCAGCCGGCGCACCTCGACGTGGGACAGCCCGCGGGTGCGACGGGCGGCGGTCTCGGCCGCCGACCCGACCCGGTCGCAGGCCAGCACGGCGTCGCAGCGTTCCGCCAGGCGCAGGGTGAGTTCGCCGACCGAGCAGGCGGGTTCGAACGCCCTGCGGTAGCGGGGGCGGGGCAGGGCGGCGAGGGTCAGGTCGTACTTGCGCCGCTCGTACCAGCGCTCGGCCAGATGCCAGGGGTCGGCCGCGCCGCGGTACATGTCCTCGAAGTAGGAGGGTGGCGTGCTCACTGGAACAGGACCTCCGTGGTGCGCAGATGGTGGGCGAGTTCCTCGGGCGGGAGGACGGCCGCCTCCCGCGGGCCCGGCCCGAGCGGGCGGATCTGGCTGACGAACCGGTCGACCGCGGCCCGCTTCCGGGCCAGGACGTGCGGGGGGAGCGGCACGCGACGCGCCGTCCCCCACGGCACGCGCGGGTCGCCGGGCGTCGCCCAGTGCCACATCCAGACGGGGTACAGCCGGCACGGGAGGCCCGCGCTCCGCGCCGCCCGCTCGGCCGCCCGGCCCGCCGCCTCGTGGTCGCCGTGCACGTCATGGGTCCAGGGCGCCACCACCAGCTCCGCGCCCTGGAGCAGGGGCGTGAGCGCCGCCGCGACGCGTTCCTCGTGCCGGGCGACGGAGGTGTCCGGGACGTGGAGCCGGACGAGCCGCCCGGGGTCGACGCCGAGTTCGCCGAGGGCGGACCGCAGCTCGTCGGCGCGCAGCCGCGCCAGGCCGGCCGGCGTCACGACGCGGCTGCCCGGATGGGAGCCTTCGCCGTCGGTGACCGAGACGATCGTCAGGTCGACGCCGCGCTCGGCGAGGACGGCCATCGTGCCGCCGAAACCGAGCACCTCGTCGTCGGGGTGCGCGGCCACCACCACGACCCTGCCCCGCCACGGCAGGTCCGCCTCCGCCAGCGCCTCCCACCCGGCCCACTCGCGCCAGAGCGCCTCGTCGGTCCCCGGTGCCTGGATCGGGTCGGCGGGGGCGGTGTCCGCGGCAGGCCGGGTCACCGGGTGTCCTGCGGCCGGGCGAGGAGCGCGCCGAGTTCGGCGAGGTCGCGTTCGCCGTGGTGCTGGCGGATGTAGACGGTCAGGTCGGCCACGGTGCGGGCGTGGCGCGGGTCGTGGCAGAGCGGGCCCGCCCCGGTGGCCCGGCCGGCCCGCGCCAGGACCTCGGCGCACACCGACTCGACGAAGGCGCGGACCCGCAGCCCGCGCGCGCGGGCCCCGCCGCCGCTGTCCAGGGGGTCGTCGTCGATCTCCGCCGCGGCCTGCGCCAGTACGGCCCCGGCGGCGTGCAACCGCGCGTCGACGGCGCCGAGATGGGCGTCGGTGTGCGGGTCCGCGCGCCGCGCCGCCGCGTGCCGCAGGGTGCGCGCGACGGCTAGGGCGCCGCCGTACCAGCAGGCGGCCACCCCGATCCCGCCGTGCTGGAAGCCGGGCCTGCGCAGATAGGCGTCGACCCCGCCGACGGCGACGGCGGGCGCCCGGTCGAAGCGCATGTCCGGGCTGTCGCTGCCGGCCATGCCCACGGCCTGCCAGGTGCCGTCGACGGGGCTGCTGGTGCGCGGGTCGACGGCCACCGCGAAGAGCGCGCGCCCCTCGGGTGTCCTGGCGGTGACGAGGGCGTCGGTGCAGCTGTGCGCCCCGGAGCAGTACGGTTTCACGCCCGTGAGGAGCCAGGTCCCGTCGGCGGGTGTGGCGTCGAGGGTGGTGCCGGGCGGTTCGGCCGCCCACACGCCCCAGCGCCGGCCGGGACCCGGCGGTGGTCCGTCGAGTTCGGCGAGGATCGCGAGCGCGTCCACGTGCCCCTCGACCAGGCGGGCCACGCACAGGTCCTCCTCGGCGACGGCCTGGAGCGCGGACAGCCGGGCCGCCGTCCGCCCCGACCCCGGCAGCGGGAAGGCGAGTTCCCCGGCGTCGATCAGCCCGACCACCGAGGCGAACCGTGCGGCGGCCTCCGCGCGGGCGTCGTCCGGCGCCGTCCCGTCGCGCGGCGGGCCGACCGGGTCCTCGTCGGCCGGGACACTCGCCGACAACATGCTGTCCGTCATGGGATGGTGCTGCCCTTCGTGCGGCGTCCGGTGTACGGATGGGTGGGGTGTGGTTCGTGGGCCCGCCGTCGCCTCCCGAGGGGCGGGCGGCCGTGCGGGCGCGGGTCCGCGCGAGCGGCGGCGGCGCGGACCGTCACCGGCCGGGCGTGCGCTGCCCGACGCGTCCGCCGGACGGGCGACGACGGTGCTCACAGCCTCCGCCAAGAGGTCGGTGCCCGCCACAGGAGCACGGTCCGGCGGGAGTGGGGCGGTCATGATCCCCGGTGGCCGTTCGACCGGGTGACGCGAGGTCACCGGCGCGGGGCGCGCAGTGCGGTCCTGCCGTCCCGCCAGCGCTCCAGGAGGTGCGCGCCGAGCCGGTCCTCCAGGAGGGTCGTCGTCTCGATGCCGAACACGACGTCCTGTTCGAGGCCGGGTTCCTCGGCCAGCAGTCCGGCGACGACCTCGTGGCGCACGACCTGTTCGTGGACCGCGTCGGCCTCGACGTGTTCGTCGTAGAAGTGCGCGGCCGCCTCGCCCGCCCCGGTGCGCCTCATCGCGTCCGCGAGGCGTGCGGAACCCGGCGGCGACGTGACCTCGACGACGGCGAAGTGGCCGGTCAGCGCCCCGCGCAGCGAGCGGCGCAGCCCGAGGAGCGACATCAGGTTGACGACGGCCAGCATCGCGCCGGGCGCCTCGTCGACGTAGTGGCCGTACGTCGTGACCAGCCCGAGGTCGGCCATGAGGTCCGCGAACAGCCGGGCGTGCACCCGCTCGGCGCGGCCCGCGCCGAACTCGTCGTAGAGCACCGCGACCATGCCCGCCTTGGCCCGGCCGCGCAGGCGCGGGAGGACCCAGACGTGCGGGTCCGCCTCCTTGAGGTGGTACAGCGAGCGGATCGCCGCGTACTCCCTCAGCTGCCAGAGTTCGCCCTTGTCGCGGAGGTGGTGGGTGACGCTCGACGGGTCGTGGCCGGCCGGCTCGGTCAGCAGGAGCGCGAACGCCTCGTCCGGTGAACGGCCGGCGGGCGCGTCGGCGCGCAGTGCGCCGAGGAAGCGCTCCTCGAGCGCCCGGCGCAGCGGCATCAGGGCGGGGTCCCACTCCCGGTCGTCGTCGACGCCGGCGAAGCCGCGGTAGTGGAGTTCGTAGAGGGCGTACAGGGCGAGTTGCAGATCGTCGCCGTACGGGTCGGCGTCCTGGACGTCACCGGGGTCGGGAGGCGGGTCGGAGGGCGAGGCGAGGGCGGTGAGCAGGCCGGCCGACAGGGGGCCCCGGGCGGCGGGCAGGGCGGGACCGGCGGGCGTCGTGGTCATGGGGCGGTCTCTTCCGGCTCGTTCTTGTCGCGCCCGGCGCGGTCCGCGCGGGAGTGCGGGGCCGCGCCGTGGCGGCGGTGGCTGGTGTCGCACCACGGCAGGATGCGGCTGCGGCGGCAGGTGCAGACGGCGACGACGAAACGGTCCGACACGGTGACCGTGCCGTCCTCGCCCACGATCTCCACCGGTCCCTCGATGAGGATCGGGCCGTCGCGCTCGACGGTCAGGCGGCGGGGGCGGTCAGCTGCGTTCGGCACGGATGACCACCAGTTCCTCGCTCGATCCGGTCTCGGAGGCGAGGCCGTTGTCGCACAGCCACCGCAGCCGGGACCAGAGCACGGGCCCGTAGGGGATGACGACGCGCTCGCACACCCGCGCGCGCAGTCCGGCCTCCTCCAGCCGGCGCAGGGTCGCGCCCGTTCCGCAGAGGCCCGAGTGGACGAGCAGCAGGACACCGCCGGACTTCAGCGTGCCCGCCGCGCCGTCGCACACCCCGTCGAGCACCGCCCGCCCGTCGCGGCCCGCGTCCCACGCGCGCGCCTTCCCCCGCGTGGGCACCGCCGTGGACGGTGACGGAACGTAAGGGGGGTTGCTGACGACGACGTCCCAGGAACTGTCCGTGAGCGAGGCCATGTCACCCCGCAGGACCCGAACCCGCAGGTGGGACCGCCGGGCGTTGAGACGGGTGGCCAGCACCGCCCGCCGGGACACGTCGAGCGCCGTCACCCGGGCTCCGCGCCGCGCCGCGAACAGCGCGAGCGCTCCCGTCCCCGTGCCGACGTCGAGCAGCTCCGCGCCCGCCGTGAGCCGCTCCCGGCTCAGGGCACCGAGGAGCAGCCGGGTGTCGAGTTGCGGGGCGTACACCCCGGGGGGTCTGAGCAGGCGCGGCGGGCGGCGGACCGTGCCGGGCGGTGGCGTCGTCATGGTGGCGTCCTCCAGAACCTCGGGGCGGCCGGTGACGGCCGGGGGCTTTCGTGGTCGACGCTCGTGGCGCCGGCGCCGGCGCCGAACCGGCCGGGTGACCCCGTGCGGGTGGGGGCGGCAGCCGCCCTGACCTCGGTGGGTGGCCTCTCCGGCTCACGGGCCGAACCGGAGAAGCCGGACCGGGCCGATCCAGGGGGGCACCTGGCCCGGTCCGATCACCGAGTCCCCTCTCAGCCCGGTCCCACACGTACCGGTGTCACCGGGAGCGATGCCCGGCCCGCACGGTCAGGGGCTCCACAGGGGCCAGGGAGGGCCGACGGCACCCGGCGGGGGCGGTGTCAGGGCCTGAGCAGGGTCTTGATCATGCCGTCCCGCTTGGCCTGGAAATCGGCGTAGGCCCGAGGAGCCTCCTCCAGCGGCAGACGGTGGGTGGCGAAGCCGTCGACGCCGAGCGGGTCCTCGTCCGTGAGCAGCGGCAGGAGGTCGGGCACCCAGCGCCGCACGTTGGCCTGGCCCATCCGGAACTGGAGCTGCTTGTCGAACATGCGCAGCAGCGGCAGCGGGTCCATGGCGCCGCCGTACACGCCGGAGAGGGAGACCGTGCCGCCGCGCCGCACCAGGTCGATCGCGGCGTAGAGCGCGCCGAGCCGGTCGAGCCCCGCCTTCTCCATGAACGGCTGGGCCACCGCGTCGGGCAGCAGTCCGGTCACCCACTGGGCGGCCTTGACCCCGGTACTGCCGTGGGCCTCCATGCCGACGGCGTCGATCACCGCGTCGGTGCCGCGCCCGTCGGTCAGCTCCCGCACGGCCTCGCCGAGGTCCTTCTCGTGGCGGCGCAGGTCCAGGCAGGTCACCCCGTGCCCGGCGGCGCGGTCGAGGCGTTCGTCGACCAGGTCCACGCCGATGACCAGGTCGGCGCCGCGGTACCTGGCGATGCGCGCGGCCATGTCACCGATCGGGCCGAGCCCGAGGACGGTGACCGAGCCGCCGGGCTCGAGCGCCGCGTACTCGACGGCCTGCCACGCGGTCGGCAGCACGTCGGAGAGGTAGACGAAGCGGTCGTCGGCGGGCCCCTCGGGGACCTTGATGGGCAACTGGTCGCCGAACGGCACCCGCAGATACTCGGCCTGCCCGCCGGGCACCTGCCCGTAGAGCCTGGTGTAGCCGAAGAGGGCGGCGCCGCTCCCGTACTCCCGCACCTGGGTCGTCTCGCACTGGGAGTGGAGCCCGCGGGAGCACATGAAGCAGGTGCCGCAGGAGACGTTGAAGGGGACGACGACCCGGTCCCCCCGGGCCAGACGGCGCACCTCGGGACCGATGTCCTCGACGACGCCCATGGCCTCGTGGCCCAGGATGTCGCCGGGGGCGAGGAACGGCCCGAGCACCTCGTAGAGGTGCAGATCGGAACCGCAGATCCCGGTGCTGGTGACCCGCACGATCACGTCGTCGGGCTGTTCGATCACCGGATCGGGAACGGTCTCCACCCGCACGTCGCGGCGGCCCTGCCAGGTGAGTGCGCGCATGCTGTCCGCCTTTCGCTCTCTCGCTCGTTCGCTCTTTCGCTCGTCTCGCGGCTGACCTTGCCGACAGCCGGGTCTGCGGACCTGGCACGCCCGACCGCGCGGACGCCACCGGCCCGGTTCCGTCACGGGAGAAGGCATCGCCCGGAGGCCGGCGATCTCCCTCTCCCGCACCCTCTTCGTCGCTCTCGAAGGGGGAGTCCGTCAGGAGCTGGTGCGGGGGCCAGGCCTGGTCTGGTTCAGCCGGCGGGCGGCGCGGTCGTTGCGTGCGCTGCCCCAGGCGCGCAGCCGGCGGGCCAGGGGGCCGCGGGGCGCTCCGGCCTCGTGTCCCTGACGCAGGGTCCCGTCTCCGCCCGGTGCGGGCAGCAGACGCGTCGCCACCGCCGTGAGGCGGGTGGTGAGGGCCGGCGCCACGCCGTGGGCGAGCTGGGCGGCCTTCGCGGCGGGCGTGAGGACGAGACGGGTTCTGCGCCGGACGACGGCGTCCACGATGCGGCGGGCCGCGCGATCGGCGTCCATCGACACCAGCGGCGCGCCGGCCAGCGCGCTGAACCAGCCGAACTCGGCCCCGGTGTCACCGCCGAACTCGGCCTGCCGGTGCGAGCCGGTCCGCATCAGCCCGGGGTGGACCGTGGTGACGCTGACCCCGTCCGCCTGGTACTCCGCGCGCAGGCCCTCGCCCAGCGTGCCGACCGCGGCCTTGGCACAGGCGTACGGGAGCAGGTGCGGCACGCCGAGCAGGCCGCCCACGGAACCGATCAGCGCGAGGCGGCCCTTGGCGCGCCGCAGGTAGGGCAGCGCTTCCAGGGCGGTGTGCACGGTGCCCCGGAAGATGACGTCGAGGGCGTCGTCGAACTCCTTCGCGCCGATCGACTCGACCGGGGCGACCTGGATGACGCCCGCGCAGGCGACCACGGTGTCCAGGCCGTCGCGCGCGTGGGTGGCCCGCATCACTTCCCTGACGGCCGTCCGGTCGCGCACGTCGCACACGGCGGTCCGTACCTCGGCGCCCGCCTCCTCGCGCAGCAGGGCGGCGGCCCGTTCGAGTTCTCCGGGGTCGCGGGCGACGATCGTGACGACGAATCCTCGACCGGCCAGCCGGCGCGCGATGCTCAGACCGAGTCCCCGGGAGCCGCCCGTGACGAGGGCGGAGGGCGCGGTCCGGCGTCCCGGCTTGTCGAAGGTGGTCATGGGCGCTGCTCCTCTGTCGTCCTCGTGCCGGGCTCGGCCTGCCCTCGGCGGCCCCGTCGGCGTCGTCACGGCGCGGCGCGCTCGCCGGGGCGGCGGCGTGTGCCCGCTCGCGACTGCGGCTGAGAAGGCGGGAGATGCGCGCGTCGGGGAGATCCCGGGGCGTGCGGACCGCGCGGCTCCGGCTGAGCCGCGTCGCTCGCCGCCGAGCGTCCGCACGGCCGGCGTGGCCTGTTCCCAGGACACCACCGTTCCGGGTCCCGGGCCACTCACGGCGGCGGCGGTCCGCGCCCGGACGGAGATCCGCCACCCCGGCGACCGCTATGGGCTGGTTCGGGTGTGGGGAAGAGGGAACCCGGCCCGCATGGCGAACTCACTCGTGCGCGGCGCTGTCCCCGTGGCCGCGGGCATCCTGGACCGCAACACCGTCACCCGCCCGGACACGGCCAGGCGGCGGGCTCGGGCCCGCGGCGGCGGACCCGCCCAGACGGTCGCCGGACGCGGCGACCGCCCCGTTCCGGGCGAAGGAGACACCCGGGCCCGCCGTCCGTCCGGCGTCCCCCACGGCATCGTCACGACCCGGGAGCGGCCGGTATGAGCGCGACGGGACGTTCCGCCCTCGTCAGGGCCGCGCTCGTCGGCGCGGCGACCGGTCTGCGCAGCCAGTGGGGAGCGGCGGCGGTGGCCTGGAGCAGCCCGCCCGACGCACGGGCGGGTCCTGCCGGACGGGACGCCGTCCGGGCCGGTCCGTGGCTGCGCGGGGCGACGGCGACGGCCGCGCTGGCGGAGTTCGTCGCGGACAAGTCGCCGCGCGCGCCGAGCCGCCTCGCCCCCGCCGGACTCGGCCCCCGGATGCTGTTCGGGGCGGTGTCAGGTGCCGTCCTGGCCCGCCGTCACCGGCCGGGGACCCCGGTGGCGGCAGCGGCGGCCACCGGGGTCGCCGCCGCCGTGCTGGGTGCCGTCGCGGGCGCGCGGTGGCGCGGCGCCGTGGGCGGCCGGGTGACGGGCGCGGTGGCCGAGGACGCGGTGACCGCCCTGCTCGCCTGGGCGGCCTGCGCTCCCGGCCGGGCCGCTCCCGCCGGGCGGCCGTCCACGGCGGACGAGGCTCCGGTGTGGGCGTCCACGGCGGACGGTGCTCCGGTGGCCGGCCAGGTCGACGCGGTTCCCGGCTACGAGGTGCGCGCGCAGTACGCGGCGGGCTCCTCACGCGGCTCGGCGCTGCCGCGTGTGGAGGTCTGGCACATGACGTCGGCCGACGCCACCCACGCCCTCTGCGGTGAGCGGATCGCGGCGGACGCCGAGACACAGCCGGTCGAGAAGTGGGGCACGGCCGCGACCGAGCCGTTCTGCCGGCTGTGCGGTACGCACTTTCTCCGCCAGGGCCTGTGAGCCCGCGACGTGCGGAGGGCGGGCGCGCTCAGGCGAACGTCTCGCGGAGAAGGGGCAGCAGCGTCTTCTCGGACCAGTCGAGGAACGGCTCCTGCGCGTCGCCGCCGATCTGGACGAGCGCGACCTCAGTGAACCCGGCCTCGACATACGGACGTACGGCCTCGACGAAGGCGTCGGGGTCGTCGCCGCACGGGATGGCGGAGGCGACGTCGTCCTCGGTGACGAACTGGGTCGCCGCCTCGAAGGAATCCGGGTGCGGGAGTTCGGAGTTGACCTTCCAGCCGAGCCCGAACCAGCGGAACTGCCCGTGCGCGCGGCCGATCGCGGCACCGCGGTCCGGGTCGTAGCTGACCGGGAGCTGTCCGACCCGCGGCTTGCCCGCGCCGCCGTGCCGGTCGAAGGCGTCGATCAGGGAGCCCTTGGGCTCGGTCGCGATGACCAGATCGGCCAGCCGGCCCGCGAGTTCGCACGACCGGTCGCCCGAGACGGCGATGCCGATGGGCGGCGGCGGGTCGGGGAGGTCCCAGAGCCGGGCCGAGTCCACGTCGAAATGCGTGCCGCGGTGGGTCACATGGCCGCCGTCGAACAGCGCGCGGATGATCTCCACCGCCTCTTCGAGCATCTCGTGCCGTACGTCCACGGCGGGCCAACCGGCGCCCACCACATGCTCGTTGAGGTTCTCACCCGACCCGAGCCCGAGGCGGAACCTGCCCTCGGACAACAGCTGAACGGTGGCCGCCTTCTGCGCCACCACCGCCGGGTGGTAACGCACCGTCGGGCAGGTCACGTACGTCATCAGGGGAATCCGCGAGGTCGCCTGCGCGGCGGCGCCCAGCACGCTCCACACGTACGGGGCGTGCCCCTGGGACCGCAGCCAGGGCGAGGAGTGGTCCGAGGCGACCGAGAAGTCGAACCCGGCCTCCTCCGCGCGGACCACGTGGTTCACCAGGTCCCTCGGTCCCGCCTGCTCCGTCATCATCGTGTATCCGATATCCACCATATGTCCGCGAGTGCCCTTCCTCGTCGAGGGAAAACACCCGCGCCTCTCACGCCAGCGGGCTCTCCGCGAGGGACGCCAGCAGGTGGGCGGGGTCGTCGTAGACGGCGTCGGCGCCCGCCTTCTCCAGGTCCTGGCGCGGGATGCCGCCGCAGAGCAGCGCCACGCACCGCACCCCGGCCCCGCTGCCCGCCCGCATGTCCCACACCGTGTCGCCGACGAACACCGACCTCCGCGCGGACGCGCCGACCAGTTCGAGGGCCCGCTCGACCGGCTCGGGAGCGGGTTTGCCCCGTTCGACGTCGCCCGCGCTCGCCGTCGCCTCGATGACGTCGTCCGCGTCGATCGCGGCGCGCAGCGCGGACAGCTCGGGCCCTTCGGCGGAGGTGGCGAGGACGATCCGCCAGCCGTCGCCCGCCAGGGTCCGCAGCAGCCGGCTCGCCTCCCGGAACGCGGACAGGCGTTCGAAATACTGGGCGTAGAGGACCGTGTGCGCGTCGCCGATCTCCTCCGCCTCCGCACCGGCGCGCTCCTCGCCCAGCAGCCGCGCGACGAGGTCGCCCGACCCCAGGCCCACCGCCCGGTGGATGTCGTGCGTCGCGACCTGGTGACCGGCCTGCCGGAACGCCTCCCACCAGGTCACCACGTGCAGATGGTTGGTGTCGACGAGGGTCCCGTCCACGTCGAACACGGCGGCACGCGGAGCCTCCGCGCCGCCACCGCTCCCTCCGCTGCCACGCGTCGTCGCCGCCATGACCGCCTCCTCACTCCCGGGGTGCGCCGGGTGCCCACACCGGGCCGACCGGAACCCGCCGGGTACCCACGAATCGCGCGGAGCCCCCGACGGGCCCGGCCGGCGGGGCGCACGCCCGCCGGATCAGCGGCCCTCCGCCGCCGTCAGCGCCCCCAGGGCCCCCGCCTGGGTGCGCCAGTCCCGCTGGTTCGGGGCCGTGCCCGCCCAGCGCCCGCCGAACCGGTTCAGGGCGTCCCGGTCGGTGGCCCAGACCGAGTCCGCCTGCCGCTTGAGATACGCCGCGTAGACGGCGGAGCCGGTGGCGTCCGCGAGGTCCGCGAGATGCCGCACGAAGACGCCCTTGAACTGCTTCTGGTTGTCGTCGCACCTGCTCGTGCCGGTGTCGCAGGACTCCGTCAGCACCCCGTCACGGGTCAGCGCCGACGACGAGAGCGCCGTGTCGGCCAACCGCTTCGCGGTGTCCAGGTAGCGGCTCCGACCGGTGGAGCGCCACAACTCGGTGAACGCGCCGACGGCCAGCCCCTGGTTGTAACTCCACACGGTCTGACCGTTGTTGGCGCAGCCCCCGGTGAGCCCGTCGTTCACGAGCCCCGAAGGGCCGATCAGCCCGCTGCCCAGGTACCAGTCGCCGGCCGCCACCGCCCGGCCGCCCCACGCCGTGTCACCGGCGATCCGCTGGTGCAGCGACGTCGTCAGCCACACGTACAGCCCGTTCGTCACCGCGTTCTTGTAGGTGCGCTCCCGGTCCCACCACACCCCGCCGCCGCACGTGCCGGTGTCCCAGTACCCGCGCACGTACTCGGTGATGGTGACCGCCTCGTCCAGGTACCGCTGCTCGTGCGTGAGGTCGTAGGCCGCGAGCCAGGCCACCGCCCACCACTCCGCGTCGTCGATGGCACGGCTGATGAAGTGGCCCTCGACCGGGTCGCCGCTGCGCACGCCCGCGGGGAAGACACCCCGGTTCTGCTCGAAAGTGCGGGCGACCGCCCAGTCGTAGTCGTGCCGTCCGGAGCGCCGGGCGAAGTCGACGAGCGCGGTGAGGGTCGCGGCGGAGTTCCACCAACTGCTGCGCCACCAGCCCTCGTACGGGTTGTACGACGCCATCAGCGCGTCCGCCGCCGCCCGCGCCCGGGTCGGCGTTGGGCGCACCCAGGCGGTGCAACTGCCCTCCTGGTGCGCGGACTCACGGCCGCAGGCGCGGACCGCGCCGCCGTACAGCAGGCCTCGCGGGTCGCGGGTGGCGAACAGCGCGGTCCTGGCCGTCGTCGCGCCAGGCGACACGCTCGTCCGGCCGAGCGAGGAACCCTCGGTCCAGGTCGCGCCCTCGTCCCAGGAGCGGTCGAGCCAGATCTCGTCGCCCGCGCCGCCGCCCGCGATGACGCCCCAGGCGGCGGAGTCGCGCTGGTCGACGTGGAGGCTGATGGTCCGCCCGTAGAGGGTCGTCGACGGCACCGGGGTGTCGTCGCCCGCGGCCGTGGCCGGGTCGGCGCCGTCACAGAACGCGCCGTCGCACACCGTCGGGTACACCCAGGCGGTGCAGCTGACGCCCGCCGCGTCACCGCAGGCACGGACCCAGCCGCGCCGGTGGTTCTGCGGGTCGGTGAGGTTGTACATGAGGGTGCGGGTGCCGGTCCAGGAGCCGGGGACGCTCGCCTTGCCGAGCAGCGGCTCCCAGGTCGCGCCCCGGTCCCAGGAGCGGTCGAGCCAGACCGAGTCGCCGGTCGAGCCGTTGTCGACGCTCGCCCAGGCCATGTCGTCGGGGTCGGAGACATGCAGCCGCAGGACCCGCCCGTTGAGGTTCCTGTCGGGCACGGGGAAGGTCACCTGGCGCGCCTTCGAGGGGTCGAGGGTGTCGCACGCCAGGGCGCAGACCGAGGTCGCGGCGCGGGCGGCGGTCGGGAGCGCGACGAGGCCGGCGAGAGCGACGACCGGCGCCAGGAACGCGCCGAGGATGCGGTGGGGCCGAACTGCCATGACGTACCACGCCCTTTCGTGAGGGCCGTGCACGGACAGGGAGCCGGCGGCCGCCGCCCGGGACGGCCGCCGGAGTTCAACTCGACGTGACTACAGGCGGATCGCGGGTGAAAGGAGCGCCGTCCGCACGTTGCTCACGGTGCCCAGGGCGCTCCGATCGCCCACGTGGTGTCCTCGGTGAAGGACGCGGAACCGTCCCAGGCGTGGCCGCCGCCGCGCCGCGCCAGCCAGAGTTCGGCGTTGGCGTGCCGCAGGTACTGGCCGGGGAAGCCGGCCGCCGACAGCCGGACGCCGCCGCTGCCCTGGACGGGGCACCAGGTCGCGTCGTCCCGCGACACCGCGGAGCCGTCGACCGCCTCGCGCCTGACCCGGAAGTCCCGGTGCCGCAGGTACTCGCCCGGGTAGTTGCGGGACTCGAAGCTGTAGCAGAGCCGGTTGGCGAGTCCGGCCCGCACCTTCCAGGTGGCGTCCTGCTTCACCAGGGCGGAACTGCCCTCGGTGACGACCTCGGTGGAGCCGAGCCCGTCGTAGTGGCGGACGTAGCGGTCGGTGTAGCCGGGGGTGGTGACCCGGATCGACACGTACTGGTCCACCGGCAGCCGCACCGGCGCCCCCACCGTGCGGGACGCGGCGATCAGCGCCTGGTTGGCGGCCCTGACCCGCGCCTCGTCGACCTTGACGACCTGCCGGTCGTAACTGATCAGACCGTTGGCCTCGTTCTCGACGTCGGTGATCTGCGTGTACACGGACGCCGAAAGGCCGCCCGCGGGAAGGGAGTTCTCCCGCAGCCCGTCGAGCAGCCCGACGAGACGGTCGTCGAGCGCGGACCGGGTCGGCTGGTCCTCGTAGCTGAACCCGCCGCCCGGATACCACTCGTGGCCGCTCTCCCGGAAGCCGAGGCCGCCGTACTCGCCGAGGACCGAGGCGCGCGCCGGCTCCGCCGGGGTGTTCCCCGGGCCGACGTAGTTGTGGTGGTCGACGACGTCGCCGTTGCCGCCGTCCCGCGCGCCGCAGCAGTTGACGCCGCTCATGTTGTCGACGAGGCGCGAGGGGTCGTACGCCTTGACCATGTCGGCGACGCGCGCCTGGTCGTACTGGCCCCAGCCCTCGTTCTGGTCGACCCACTGGATGAGCGCGGGCGAGCTGCGGTGCTGGTCGATGACGGCCCGGTACTCGGTCTCCCACTGGGTGCGGGCCGCGCTGTCGGGGCTCTTGCCGCTGTCCATGGACGGCATGTCCTGCCACACCAGCAGACCCAGCCGGTCCGCCCAGTAGAACCAGCGCTGCGGCTCCACCTTGATGTGCTTGCGGACCATGTTGAAGCCGAGGTCCTTGTGCTTGCGGAGGTCGTGGGCGAGGGCCTCGTCGGTGGGCGCGGTGTAGATGCCGTCGGGCCAGTACCCCTGGTCGAGGGTGCCGGTCTGGAAGACGAACGACCCGTTCAGCACCGGGCGTCGCACCCCGTTCACGTCCCGCACGTCGATCGACCGCATGCCGGTGTAGCCGACGACCCGGTCGGCGCCTGGGGCAGCGGTCAGTTCGGCGGTGACGTCGTACAGGAACGGGTCGTCCGGCGTCCACAGGCGCGCGTTCGGCACCGGTACCGCGAACTCGGTGCCGACCGCGCCGGTGGCGCTGCCGACCGGGGTGCGGCCGCTGGAGACGGTCACCTTGACGCGCGCGCCGTCCGCCCCGGTCCCGCGCGCCGTCACCCGCAGGGTGCCGTCCGTCAGGCGCGGGACCATGTCGAGGCGGGTGAGGTGCGCGGCGGCCGTCGGCTCCAGCCAGACCGTCTGCCAGATGCCCGACGCGGCGGTGTAGACGATGCTGTGGCCGGCGTGCGGGGTGACGTCCTGCACGCGCTGCTTGCCGATGGCCTGCCCGCCGGACTCCGTCGGGTCGTACGCGGAGACGACGACCGTGTTGGTGCCGCCGTTCAGCAGCGGTGTGATGTCGAACGAGAACGCGTCGTAGCCGCCCCGGTGGACGGCGCCCGCCTGCTGCCCGTTGACCCAGACCGATGTCTCCCCGTCACTGGCACCGAAGTTGAGCTGGACCCGGCGCCCCGACCAGTCGGCCGGCACGGTGAAGGTGCGCTTGTACCAGAGCCGGTCGTTCGCGGTGATCCTGCGCTGGATGCCGGAGAGCGCGGACTCCGGGACGAACGGCACCCGGATGCGCTCACCGAAGGTGGCCGGCTGCGCCGCGCCGCGGGCGGTGACCGCGAACTCCCAGATGCCGTTGAGATTCGCCCAGTCGGGGCGGACGAGTTGGGGCCGGGGGTAGTCGGGCAGCGGGTGGTCCACGGAGACCTGGTCGGTCCACGGGGTCGTCTGCGGCGCGGGCCTCGGGGTCCAGTCGTCCGCGGTGGCCCGGGAGGGCGGTGCGCCGGTGGCGAGCAGCGTCGCGGCCAGCGCCGACACCACGGCGGCGGTCAGCAGATGGCGCAGGGACCGTCTCACCAGGGGGAGGACGGCGGAGCGCGGGGCGGGGAGTCTCAGCACGGTGGCACGCCTTCCGTGGGACGGCTCGGGACAACGTTGTCGGGTCGTCATGACGCCGCGTCGAGCAGATCGAGGGCACTCTGCTGCCGGGCCGCGTCCACCGTGTCGAGCGGTCCGTACCAGCGCAGCCCGTACTGGTCGAGGGCGTTGCGGTCGCTCGCCTGGGCACGCGCGGCCTGGGTGCGCAGGTAGGCAGTGTAAGGGTGGTCCGACAGAACGGAGTTGAGCCGGGCCAGCCCCCGCACATGGGCGCCCTTGAAGGAGGGTCCGTCGCCGCCGCAGTCCCCGCCCTCGCACGGATCGCGCAGGATGCCGTCGGCGGTGTGCAGTTGGGACGTCGTCGTCGCCGCGTCCGCGATCCGGCGCGCGGAGCTGAGGACGCCGCTGTCACCGGTGGCCCGGTACAGCTCGGCGAGACCACCGAGCAGCACACCCTGGTTGTACGACCAGACGGCGGCGCCGTTGTTGCGGCAGGTCGACAGGTCGATGCCGTCGTTGACCAGGTTCGAGCCGTTCACCATGCCGGTGCCCTGGAACCAGGACCAGCCCGCGCGGGCCCGCGCCAGGTAGGCGGTGTCGCCCGGGACCCGGTTGTGCAGGGCCGCGTTGAGCTGGAGGTAGAGGGAGTTGGCGATGGCGTTCTTGTACGTCCGCGCCGTGCTCCACCAGACCCCGCCGCCGCACGTCGTGTCCCAGTAGGCGGCCATGTGGTCGGCGTCCGCGCGGGCCGTGGCGAGGTAACGGCCGTCGCCCGTCAGGTCGTACGCGGCGACCCAGGCGAGGCCCCACCAGCCGGTGTCGTCGATGTACTCGTTGCGGAACTGCCCGTCCCGCGCGTTGATGTTGGCGTCGTAGGTCCTGGCGATGGCGTACCGGTAACTGGGCATGCCCGTCACCCGGATGTTGTCGATGAGCGCGGTGAGGGCGTTCGCGGAGTTCCACCAGCCGGTGGTGTCGAAGAGGCCGGTGCCCTTGTTGTAGAACGTCATCAGGCCGGTGGCCGCCGCGGTGCGCCGCTCGCCCGCGTTCCAGGTGGTGCGGGCCCACGGGGTGCAGGCGATGTCGGCCCGGTCGCCCGCCTTGCCGCAGGCGCGCAGGGCGCCGACACCGTCGTTGTTCCAGTCGTCCACGTTGTACATCTGGGTGCGCCAACCCCGCCCGCCCGTCGGCACGTTGGTGTCGCCGAGCCTGCTGCCCGAGGCCCAGCTCCGGCCGCCGTCGAAGGACCGGTCGAGCCACACCTCGTCACCGGGGCTGCCGTTGTCGATCGACGCCCAGCCCATCGCGTCGGCGTCGTCGAAGTGCAGGACGACCGTGCGGGAGAAGACGCTCGCCGTGACCGGCGCGCGGTCGCCGGGGGAGAGCGAGGGGTCACGGGCGTCGCAGTACTTGTTGCAGATCGCGGCGGCGGCGAGGGAGGCGGACGCGGTCGCCGGGGCCTGCGAGACCTTGACGGTGCCGGCCCCGCTCCCGGCCCCGCCGGCGGACGCCGGTGTCGCGAGCGGGACGACGAGCGCGGACAGGGTCGGAAGGAGCGCCGCGATCCGCAGCAGCGGGCGCGACAGCAGACGGTGGGTGGGGGTCATGGGACCTTCCTGGTCGTCCGATGCCCCGGGCCGCACACCGGACGGCGCGTCGCCGCCCGGGCGGGCGGGGCACACCGGTGCGTGGGTGGGGGAGCGGGGCGCGCGGTGGGGGGTGACGGGAGTGGGGGAGCAGGGCGTGCGGTGGGGGTGACGCGGATGGGGGGAGCGGGGGAGAGGGGGCCCTGGCGGGCCGGCGAATATGAGAGCGCTCTCAGAAAGTAGGGAAGAGTGCCGGGTGCGTCAATGTCGGGCGCTGCCGCGGCCCGGCCTCCGCCGCGCCGGATGGGGGAGCCGTTGGTAGCGTGCCGGTATGGCCGAACGTGAGCACCGGGTCGTCATCGAGGGAAGACGGATCACCACGCCCCGGCTGGTGCTCCGCCCGTGGACGGCGGGCGACGCGGAGGCGGCCCTCGGGATCTACGGGGTCCCGGACGTCGCGCGGTGGCTGGCCCCGGCGCTGGAGCGGGTGCCGGACGCGGCGGCCATGCGGGAACTGCTCGAACGGTGGATCGCGCTCGACGAGACCCTGGACGCCCCGCAGGGACGGTGGGCGATCGAGCGGCGCGGCGACACAGCCGTGATCGGCGGGATCGCGCTGCTCGCGCTGCCCCCGGACCGCCGCGACCTGGAGATCGGCTGGCAGCTCGCCCCGGCGGCCTGGGGGAGCGGACTCGCGGCGGAGGCCGGGCACGCGGTGGCCCACTACGCCTTCGCCGCGGGCGCGGACGAGATCTTCGCCGTCGTACGGCCCCGCAACGAGCGCGGCGCCGCGACCGCGCGCCGGGTCGGGATGGAGTGGGTGGGGGAGACGGACAAGTACTACGACCTGCGGCTCCAGGTCTACCGGCTGCTTCCGGCCGACCTCGACGTGCCCTCGCTGCGCCCTGAGCAACGTCCCGACGTGGACTGACAAATCCCCTCTTCCGTCGCCCCGGTGACCGCACACGTCCTTTCTCTGTGCTGAACTGGTGCAGAATTGACGGGAGTTGTGGAAGGTGACAAGAATTCAGTCCGCTTCGCCACCGCGTTCGAAGTGACCGAAGCGACGCGAGTGGCTCGGTTCCGTGTGCCCGCGGTCGTCTCCGCACGCCCCGGTTCCGTGCCCTCTGCCACCTCCCACACCTTCCGATTGCACAGAGGCCCGATTTGTCTCGTAGGCAACGTTCCCGCACCCTGTACGCCCTCGCCGCGACCGCGTTCGCGGCCGGCGCCCTGCCCGTCCTCGTGGCGGGCACGGCGAGCGCCACGCCCGACGGCGGCTGCCGGTCCGCCACCGTCCAGTACCGCATGGTCGACGCCGACGGTAAGCCCGTCGGCCCCGATTGGACCTCGCAGGGCGGCTTCCACCAGTGGGAGAGCACGCCCGGCACCGTCGAGGTCCGCCTCGCCCCCGACCAGAAGGTCGGCGAGGGCTGCACCTACCCCGTCTCCCTCGCCGAGTACACCACCGAGGGCCCTGACTGGTTCTCGTCCGGCAAGCAGGCCCTCGTCGACAAGAGCACCGTCTACCTGGACGCCAAGGACGTCGCCACATCCGGCGACGACGGGCGGAGTTGGCAGAAGCTGACGGTCAAGTCCCCCGACTGCTACGGCCAGATCGACCTCTACGGCGACGACGTCACCTACGACGGCAAGACCGGGGAGGGCCACGGCCCGCTGCCCGACCAGCCCACCGGCGTCATGACCCCGTACCACCTCATCGCCGCCTGGAACGGCGGCGACAAGGCGTGCGAGCCGGGCAAGCCGGAGTCGCCCACCCCGACGCCGAGCGAGTCGACCCCCGGGACGCCCGCCACCCCGGGCACCCCCGAGGAGAGCGCGCCGCCGAAGGAGAGCACGCCCCCGGCCGAGGCGAGCAAGCCGCCCGCCTCCGCCTCCACCCCGCCCACCACCTCGGACGTGCCGCCGCTGGCG
This sequence comes from Streptomyces griseoviridis, assembly GCF_005222485.1. NCBI lineage: Bacteria > Bacillati > Actinomycetota > Actinomycetes > Kitasatosporales > Streptomycetaceae > Streptomyces > Streptomyces griseoviridis. The sequence continues at coordinate 930,123 of NZ_CP029078.1, read as the reverse complement.
TCGAAGCCGCCGGCCTCCCCGGCGCCCTCGCCCAGTGACAGCGCCACGCCCCTCGCCGAGACCGGCGCGAACTCGTCCACCGGTCTGATCGCCGGTGGCGCCGTCGTGGCCCTCGGCCTCGGTGGCGGCGCCGTCTACCTGGCGTCCCGCTCCCGCGCCCGCCGCTCCTGACCCACCGGCCGGTGTCCGCGTCGGCTCCACCGGCGCGGACACCGGTTCCGGCGGCCTGGCTTCAACTCGCCCTCACGGAGCAGCCATTGGGGCCGTGAGGCCGGAGGGCGCCGCCGGTCCGCGCGGTGTCAGCTCCGGCGGGTGGCCATGCTCAGGGTGTTCGCCACGACGATCGCGGCGACGCTCGCGCACTCCGTCCAGCCGAGCCGCTGCCCGAGCCCGACCCACCCCACGAGCGCCGCCAGGACCGGGTTGACGCTCATGAAGAGGCCGAACGCCTGGGCCGGCACATGGCGCAGGGTGATCAGATCGGCGAGGTACGGCACCGCCGACGAGAGCACCCCCGCCACCACCGCGCATCCGACCGCGGCCGGCGTCGGCGGCCGGGTGACCACCACCACGGCCCCGACCGGCAGGAACATCAGCGCCGAGACGGCCGCCGCCGCCCCTGACCCCTGCGTGCCGGGTATCCGGCTGCCGACCGTCCGGTTGAGCAGGATGTACGCCGCCCAGCACCCGGCCGCGACCAGCCCGCACCCCAGGCCCGCGTAGTCCGTGGAGGGCCGCGGGCGCATCAGCGTGACCACCCCGGCCGCCGCGATCACCGCGCAGCAGGCGTCCACCCGCCTGCGGACGGCGGCCAGCGCGATGGTCAGCGGGCCGAGGAACTCCAGGGTGACCGCGAGCCCCAGGCCGATCCGGTCGACCGCCGTGTACAGGGACAGGTTCATCGCGCCGAAGACCACCGCCAGGGCGAGCACCGGCCACCACTGCCGCCAGGTGAAGGAGCGCAGCCGGGGCCGGCCGACGGCCAGCAAAACCACCGCGGCCACGTACTGGCGGACCGCGACGACCCCGACAGGGCCGATGACGGGGAAGGCGAGCGAGCCGATCGCGGCACCGGTCTGGTTGGACAGACCGCTGCCCACCATGGTGGCCACGCCGAACAGCCGACGCCGGCCGGGTGGCGCGGCGGGGGCCGGCAGGGCGACGGGATCGGTGGTCGAGGGTGCGGGCACACGGCACATGGACCGATCGTGCGCCGCCCGGTTCCACGCGCAAAATACGGCGCTGCCACGGTCTATACGCTGGAGTCATGGATGTGGAACTCCGGCAGCTGCGCTGTCTCGTGGCCATCGTCGACGAGGGCGGATTCACCGACGCGGCCATCGCCCTCGGCGTCTCCCAGGCCGCCGTCTCCCGCACCCTGGCCTCCCTCGAACGCACCCTGGGCGTCCGGCTGCTGCGCCGCACCTCGCGCGAGGTCGCGCCGACCCCGACCGGACTGCGGGTGCTGGCGCAGGCCCGCCGGGTGCTCGGCGAGGTCGAGGGACTGGTGCGGACGGCCACCTCGGGCCACGCCGGTCTGCGGATCGGCTACGCGTGGTCGGCGGTCGGCCGCCACACCTCCGCCTTCCAGCGCCGCTGGGCGCGGGAGCACCCGGAGACCGATCTGCACCTGGTCCGCGTCAACTCCACGACGGCCGGGCTCGCCGAGGGCACCTGCGACCTCGCCGTTGTCCGGCGGGCACTGGACGAGCGGCGGTTCGAACAGGTCGTCGTGGGGCGGGAGCGGCGGCTGTGCGCGCTGGGCGCGGACGATCCGCTGGCCCGCCGCCGCTCGGTGCGGCTCGCCGAACTGGCCGACCGGGTCCTGCTGATCGACCGCCGCACCGGCACCACCACCGCCGACCTGTGGCCGCCCGACGCCCGCCCGGACACCGAGGAGACCCACGACGTCGACGACTGGCTGACGGTGATCGCCGGTGGCCGGGCCGTCGGACTCACGGCGGAGTCGACCGCCCATCAGTACCCGCGCCCCGGCGTCGTCTACCGTCCGGTGCGCGACGCCGAACCCATCGCGGTCAGGGTCGCCTGGTGGCGGGACGACCCGCACCCCGCCACCGGGGCCGTCGTCGCGCTCCTCGGCGAGCTGTACCGGGACGCCTGAGCCCGGCGGGACCCGGCGGGCCCGCCCGTCACCAACGGGGCAGCCTCAGCTCGTAATCGGGCTCGACGCGGCGCATGTAGCCGGTGTCGTCGCGGCCCCGCATCCCCGACTCCAGGTAGACCCGGTGCAGCCGATCGAGGGCCTCGTGGTCGAGTTCGACACCGAGCCCCGGCCCGGTCGGCACCTTCACCTCCCCGTCGCGCAGTTCGAAGACGCCGGGCCGGACGATGTCGTCGGCCAGGTTCCACGGGTAGTGGGTGTCGCAGGAGTGGTCCAAGTGCGGGATGGCCGCCGCGACATGGGTCATCGCGGCGAGGCTGATACCCAGGTGTGAGTTGGAGTGCATCGACAGCGCGATCCCGAACGCCTCGCAGACGGCTGCCAGTTCACGGGTGCGGCGCAGGCCGCCCCAGTAGTGGTGGTCGGTCAGCAGCACCTGCACCGCGTTCTGCTCGACGGCCGGCCGCAGGTGCTCCCAGGCGATCACGCACATGTTGGTGGCCAGCGGCAGCGGCGAGTCCTTCGCCACCTCGGCCATCCCCGCGATCGTCGCCGTCGGGTCCTCCAAGTACTCGAGGAAGCCGTCCAGTTCACGGGCGACGTACCGGGACGTCTCCACCGTCCACGCGGTGTTGGGGTCCAGGCGCAGCGGCTGCCCGGGGAACGCCTCGGACAGCGCCCGGATCGCGGCGATCTCCTCGTCTGGCGGGAAGACACCGCCCTTCAGCTTGAAGGAGCGGAAGCCGTAGCGCTCCCGCATCAGCCGCGCCTGCGCGACGATCCCGGCCGGGTCCAGCGCCTCGCCCCAGTCGTCGCCGACCGCCTCGCGCCCGTCAAGGGCCGGGTGTTCGCCCCACTTGTAGAAGAGGTACCCGGCGAACGGCACGCTGTCCCTGACCCGCCCGCCGAGCAGGTCGCTGACCGGCCGCCCGAGCAGCTTGCCCTGCGCGTCGAGGCAGGCGACCTCCACGGCCGACGTCGTCCAGCCCCGCTCGTGGGAGCTGGGCACGGTCGGCAGCAGCACCGCGTCGACGGCCGCCGTCACCGCCGTCGTGTCGAAGACGTCCAGGCCGACGACGGCCTTCGCTGCCGCGTCGAGGCGCTCCAGGCGGACCGCGCCGCCGGGGGACTCGCCGAGGCCCACCGTGCCGTCCTCCAGCCTGAGTTGGAGGACGCAGCGCAGCGCGAGCGGCTCGTGGACGCCGTTGGAGTTGAGCAACGGCGGGTCGCGGAACGCGATCGGGGTGACGATCAGTTCCCGGATCTTCGTACCGGTGGTGCTCATGCGCGGACAGCCTCCATGCCGTGGTCGATCAGTTGCGCCGGCCGGGCCACACGGCCGGGCGCGGGGTCGAGCGGCGGGGCCCGGACGCCGCCGACGAGTACAGGTCGAGGCTGATGCCCATGACTCCTCCGTTCATGTCCGTGAACTATTTTCATCAAGCTGAATGATCACCCAAGCTACGAATCGCTTCCTCGGTATGTCAAGACAGGTCAGGGAGATTTCGGCGGGGAGATCTCGTCCGTGGCGTCGCCGGGCGCGCGCCCGTGACCTCGACCGCTGTCGTGTTCGTGACGTCGCCCGCTGTCGTGTCCGTCACCTCGCCCGCCGTGTCCGGACCCCAGGGGGCCCTGGACGTGACGAGGCCGCCACCCGCGTGTGGGGTGGCGGCCTCGTGATGTTCAGGAACGGGGCGCCGAGCCTCTCGGCTCCGGCCCTGCCCTGCGGCTCTGGCGTGCCCTCAGTTCCGCTGTGCGAAGGCCCCGGCCTCGCCGAAGGCCAGCGCGGCGAACCGCTCGCCGATCCGGCGGTGGGTGGCGGCGTCGGGGTGCAGGCCGTCGGGGAGCGGCAGTTCGGCGGCGTCCTGCTCGCCGTAGAGGGCGAGCCCGTCGAGGTGGTGCAGATGCGGGTCGTCGGCCCGTCGCTGCTCCACGATCCGCGCCAGCTCGTCCCGGATCACGGTGAGCGTCAGCTTCCCCGCCGCCCGCTCGGCGGGGTCGCCCGTCGCCTTGAACCGCAGCTCACCCTCGGCGATCCGGCTGAAGTCGGGCGCGCTCGGCCCCGGGGTGTCCTCGTGGATCGGGCACAGCAGCGGCGACACGACCAGCAGGGGCGCTGTCGGGTGTCCCTCCCTGATCGTGTCGAGGAACCCGTGCACGGCGGGCGTGAACGCGCGCAGCCGCATCACGTCGGCGTTGACGAGATTGATGCCGATCTTGACGCTGATCAGGTCGGCGGGCGTGTCCCGCAGGGCGCGCGCGGTGAACGGGTCGAGCAGCGCGCTGCCGCCGAAGCCCAGGTTGATCAGCTCCACACCGCCGCGCGAGGCGGCGAGCGCGGGCCAGGTCGTCGTCGGGGTCGCGGCGAACGAGCCGTGGCTGATCGAGCTGCCGTGGTGCAGCCAGACGGGACGGCCGGGGTCCGGCGCGGGTTCGACGGGCGCGTCGGTGCGCAGCGCGACCAGTTCGGTGGTCTCGTCGTGCGGCAGCCAGATCTCGACGTCCTTCTCGGCGTCGGGCAGCCCCGCGAAGCGCAGGGTCCCGACCGGGCCGGGCGTCAGCTCCGCCCCGCCCACCGTCATGTCGATCGTGAGCGTGTTCCCGCCCGCGACGCTCCCCGAACCGGCGGGACGGCCGTCGACGACGAGGTCGTACACGCCGTCGGGCCGGGGCGGCACGCCCGCGTAGACGCGCTTGGTGGGCAGGGTGTCCAGCTCGATCGCGGTGGCCCGGGTGCGGAAGGCCAGCCTGACCCCGGAGGGCTGCGACTCGGCCATGGCCAGCTGCGGATCGTGGAACTGGGCGCGGGCACGGGCGGGCAGCCGGTGCGGCAGCAGACCGTGCGCGGTGCGCTCGACATCGAGGGCGCCGCGCAGGAGTGCGGCGGTGAGCGGGGTGGTGATCCAGTCGTGCGAGGGGGTGTGCATGCTCTCCACCTGGGGCTTCAGGACGGTTCTGACGGTGCCTGCGGGGCCGTGGGCCAGGAGCGCAGCAGAGCGTCGAGGGCGTCGAGGACGCGGGTCCAGCTCTCCTGCGAGTCGGGGGCGCTGTGGCTGAAGCCGCCGGCCAGCTCCAGGCTCACGTACCCGTGGAAGGTGCTGCCCAGGAGCCGCACGGCGTGGGTCTGGTCCGGCTCCGCGAGGTCGTAGCCGCGCAGCACCGCGCGGGTCATCTGGGCGTGCCGCACCCCGGCGCTCGCGGCGGCCGTCGCCGGGTCGAGCGGCAGCCGGCCCGCCGTGTAGCGGCCCGGGTGTTCGTGGGCGTAGTCGCGGTAGACGTTCGCGAGCGCGACCAGGGCGTCCTTGCCTGCCCGCCCGGCCAGCGCGGCGGCCGCCCGGTCGGCCTGCTCCCGCAGCACCAGCAGCGCGATCCTCGTCTTGAGGTCGTGCGAGTTCCGCACGTGCGAGTACAGACTCGCGACCTTGACGTCGAACCGCCGGGCCAGCGCGGAGACGGTCACCTGCTCGAACCCGACCTCGTCGGCCAGCTCGGCTCCCGCCTGCGCCAGCCGCTCGGGGGTCAGTCCCACACGACGCACCATGCCCGTCCTTCCACTCGGCACCACCGATTATGAAACTACCTAAAGCTTTTAGGCAAACGGGGGTCTCATTTAGGAACGGAGGTCTCGTCTAGGGACGGCGTCTCATTGAGAGGGGAGCGGAGCGCGAGGACGGGAGCCTCGGCCGGGGCGGGTCCGGGCGGGCTGCCGGGTGAGTGGTGGGGCGGGTGGTCGCGTCAGACGGGCCGTACGGCGATCCGCAGGGCGGACTCACCGGCGTAGAAGGCCGACTCCTCCCGGATGGCGGCGCCTGGGCCCGGCGCGTGGATCATCTGGCCGTTGCCGGTGTAGAGGCCGACATGGCTGAAGTTGTCGTGGAAGAAGATCAGGTCGCCGGGGCGGGCCTCGGCGAGCGGGACGATCGTGCCGGCGCCCGCCTGCTCGTGCGCCAGCCTCGGCAGCGCCACCCCGGCGCTGCGCCAGGCGGCCTGGACGAGGGTCCCGTTGTCGTACGAGCCCGGTCCCGCGGCGCCCCACACGCACGGCCTGCCGATCTGGGCGCGGGCGAAGGCGATCGCCCGGTCCGCCTTGGTGACGATCCCGGCGTCCCGCACCGGAGCGGTGGGCGCGGCCGGGGCGACGCCCGTGTCCAGGACGCTCGGCTGCCGCAGCCGCCACTCCTCCTCGGCGGCCCGCCTGGCCTGCTCGGCGGCCTGCGGCCACGGAGTCGAGGGCGAAGGGACGGGCTCGAAGGGCGGCTGGGCAGGGACCTGTTGGCCATCGCCGAAGTAGAACGGCGTCTCGGGGAGCTGCTGTTGGGGGTCGGTGAAGACGAACGCGGCTGGCTGGTAGGCAGGTTGGGCCTGCTGGAGCGGTTGAACCTGCTGGGCCGGGAATTCCTGCTGAGCCTGGTGATGCTGGTGGGCGAGCAAGTCTTGCTGGGCAGGGAAGCCCTGGTGGGCCGGGAAGTCCTGGTGGGTTTCGGTGGGCAGGAACGACTGCTGGGGGGCCGGGGCCTGTTCAGGCTGAGCGAACGGGAAGGACGGCTGCTGGGCCGCGGCTTGCGGGATCTGGGGCTGGGGGGCGGCGGTCTGCGGGATCGGGGGTAGGAGTGCCGTCTGTGGGATCTGGGGCTGCGGGAACGCGGTCTGCGGGATCTGGGGCTGGGTGAATGTGGTCTGCGGGATCTCGGGCTGCGGGAACGTGGTCTGCGGGAACGGCGTCTGCTGGGCCTGGGGCGGTCCGAAGGGCATCTGGCCGGTCGGCGTCCGCTCTGCCGGCGCGGGCGCGGGTGCCGTCACAGGGATCGGCCCGGTGCGCTGGGCGAGCTGCCGGGTCAGCAGCTCACGCGCGGCGGCCACCTTGTGCCGGCCGGCCTCCTTGGCCTCGCGCAGCGCGGCCTGCCGGGACGGCTGCCGTGACGTCGGAGCCGCCGGGCTCGGCGCGACGGGCAGCGCCGGGGTGAGGGCCGGAGGCAGTGCCTCGGCGGCCGACCCCCGGCGGGGCTCCGGTATCGCCGGGAGGATCGCGGTCGGCGCGGTGGCCGGTTCCGGTGGCCGGGGCGCGGCTTCGAGCGCCGTCGGCGCCGGGGCCGGTGCGGCGGGTGGCAGCGCGGCGACGGCCCGCGCGGTCAGCTCAGGGACGGGACCGGCCGCCGGGAGTTCGGGGACGGCGCGGGCGGTGGGCAGCGCGGGCCGCTCCTGCCGTGGCTCCAGCGCCCCGGGCTCGGCCGGGCGGCCCGGACGCGGGGCGGGTCTGGCCGGCATCCGGTCGGCGGGCAGCACCGCGGGGAGCGTCGGACCGACCGACGAACGGGCCAGGTCGAACAGTCGCCGGGTGACGTTCTCGAGGTCCGCGTCGCTGACGCCCCGGCCGCCGCCCTGGGCGCCGCGCCCCCGGGACCCCGTGCTCATCGCGCGGGTGGCGTTGAAGGTGCCGGTGTCGCTCTCGGCGCGGTCGTAGAGGGTGTTCACCCGCCGCCGCACCTCTTCGCGACTCGGCCCCTCCTCGGTCGTCGTCATGGGCGCCGTACTCCTTCCGTCCTCCGCCTGCCGGGCCGGCTGTCGGGTTCGGGCGGGGAAGATGCGGAAGGCACGCCCTACGGCCCTGCCCCGGAGGGCGGACGGGCCGATTCACCCCACGTGTCGGTCGGGTCCCGGCTCCGGCTGCCACGGGGGCGGGCCGGACTCGGCGGAGGCCGCGTGACCCGGCGGAGATCGCCGGAGTGAGTCGTGCGGCCCGAGCGTCAACTTAGCCAACTTGTGCTCCCCGTGTGAAGATTGGGGAACGATATGTCCGATACGCTTCTGTGACCTTCGTCGTGACGGGCCGTCAGACGTGTCATCCGCAGCACCCCGGGCGGGTCAGGAGGGGCGACGGCGTGCGGCGGGCGTTCTCAGGAACGCGGGCCGTCGGCCTCCGCCGCCCGCTCCGCGTTCCGCTTCTTGATCCGCACGGTCTCCTTGCGGACCTCGGCCTGCGTGGCGCGCTCCTTGGCCAGCCACTCGGGCCCTTCCGCCCGCAGCGCCTCGATCTGCGCGGTGGTGAGGGGCTCGGTGACCCCGCCGCGGGCGAGACCGGCGATGGAGATGCCAAGCCGGGACGCCACCACCGGGCGGGGGTGCGGACCGTTGGCCCGCAGCTCGCGCAGCCACTCGGGCGGGTCGGCCTGCAGCTCGGCGAGCCGGGTGCGCGAGACGTCACCCTCGCGGAATTCGGCGGGGGTGGCCTCTAGGTACACCCCGAGCTTCTTCGCCGCGGTCGCGGGCTTCATCGTCTGGGTGGTCTGGTGCGACTTCATACCGTCCAGGGTATCGACCATGTGGGGGACCCACGACCACGGACGGTAACCTGGCGGAGTGACTGGCTCCGAGACCTCCCCGATGTTCCGCCTCGCGTACGTCCCGGGGGTGACCCCCGCCAAGTGGGTGCGGGTCTGGCACGAGCGCCTTCCCGACGTCCCGCTGACCCTGCACGCCGTCCCGGACGCCGAGGCGTCCGACCTGATGCGCGCGGGCGGCGCCGACGCCGGATTCGTACGGCTGCCGGTCGACCGGACGTTCTTCAGCGCGATCCCGCTGTACACCGAGACGACGGTCGTCCTGGTGCCCAAGGACCACGTGATCACCGCGGCCGACGAGGTGACCCTGGAGGACCTCGCCGACGAGGTCGTCCTGCACCCCCTCGACGACGTCCTCGACTGGGACGGCCCGCCGGGAGAGGCGGCCTTCGAGCGGCCCGCGGACACGGCCGACGCCGTCGAGCTGGTCGCGGCGGGCATCGGCCTCCTCGTCGTCCCGCAGTCCCTGGCCCGGCTGCACCACCGCAAGGACCTCACCTACCGGACCGTCGTCGACGCCCCGCAGTCGAGCGTCGGCCTGTCCTGGCCCGAGGAGGCGACCACCGAGCTGGTCGAGGACTTCATCGGCATCGTCAGGGGCCGCACGGTCAACAGCACGCGGGGCCGCAAGCAGCCCGAGCCGCAGCCGAAGGAGAAGCGGCCGGACCCGGCGGCCCGCAGGAAGCCGGCCACGCCCAGGGCGAAGCCGGCGTCCGGCAAGGGAGCGCGCGGCGGCAACCGGGGCAAGCCGCGCCGCCGCTCGTAGCGCCGGCGGGCCCGCCCCGTCGCTTCAGCGACCCGGGCCACTCACGCCACATGCGTGACCGCGTCCACTTCCGTCCCGCACGCGCCATGGGGGTCCGCGCGGATGCCACGGAGGCCCGCGCACGCCATGGGGGCCCACGCACGCCATGGGGGCCCACGCACGCCACGGAGCCCCGCGCGCCCCTCACGCTCCGAGCACTCCGCAGGTTCCGAGCGCGCCGCGCGCGCCTCACCTTCCGCGCGCGCCTCACGTTCCGCGCGCGCTCCTCACATTCCGCGTGCTCCTCACGCGGGTGCGCGTCTCACGCCACGAACCTCGCCCGCTCCGCCGTCGCCACGACCGTCCGGCCGTCCGTCGCGCCGAGCAGCCCGGCCGTGACCCAGGTGGCCACCGTCGCGCGGACCCGGGTCACCAGCGCGGCCTTGGTGCAGAACGGCGCCCCGGACCAGATCTCGTCCAGCAGCGATGTCCCGTCCGCGCGGGCCGGGTTGGCGACCCCGGAGTCGACGGTGCCGAACACCACCGCCGGTTCCGTCCGCCGGAAGTAGGCGTGCGACGGGTCCTCCGTGCCCTCGAAGAACGGCGCGAACTCCGTTGTGCCCAGCCTGAGATGGAGCGGCTCGCCGGGCACGGGGGAGAAGCCGGGGAGCAGGTCGCCGGAGAGCGCCGCGTTGCGGTACAGCCCCAACTCCAGGTACTCCGTGGCCCGGTCGCGGGCGACCAGCAGCACCGGGCCGTGGAACAGGGCCTGGAGCGACGGGTCGTCGAGGGCCTTCTCCACCCGCAGTCCGAACGGGATCGCGACCCGGACCACGTCGCCGGGACGCCAGGTCCGTGACACCTCGAAGTACGTCCCGGGTGCCGGATCGCCGGGCACCGCACGGCCGTTGACCGTGACCCCGAACCCGGACGTCGCCCACCCCGGCACCCGCAGCCGCAGGGCGAACGCCGCCTCTTCGCCACCGACCGTGAGCGTGCTGCCCTGCTCGTTCGGGAAGCCGGTGGTCTGTGTGAGCGTCACGCCCCGCTCCGCCCAGCGCAGCGTGGACGGGCTGTAGAGGTTGACGTACAGGGCACTGCCGTCGGGCCGCGCGAAGTACACCGAGTCCTGGTACTTGGTGGCGTTCTCCAGACCGGTGCCCTCGCAGCAGGTCGTGCCCTGCTTCGGCGTGTAGTCCCGCACATGTCCTGGCGACAGCCCGATGAAGTACGTGACGAGCGGCTTCTCGGCGTCCGCCAGGTCCCGCTTGGAGCCGAGCACCTGGTTGTAGAGGGCCCGCTCGTAGTAGTCCATGTACGCCGGATTCTGCTCGTGAAGGAACAGGGCCCGGCTCAGCTTCAGCATGTTGTAGGCGCAGCACGTCTCGGCCGTCGTCGCCCCGATCGTCCCCGCGATCACCCCGGCGGCCTTCCAGAACTCGCCGGTGCTGGTGCCGCCGATGCCGTACATGCGGGTCGGGACGACCATGCCCCAGAAGTTCCTCGCGGCGGTGAGGTACCGCTGCTCGCCCGTCTCGTCGTACAGCCTGACCAGGCCCGTGAAGATCGGTATGTGCTGGTTGGCGTGGAGTCCGTCGAGGGTGTCGGTGTTCGCGGCGCAGGCGTCGATCAGCCGGTCGAGGTCGAACAGCCGGGCCAGCGCGAGGTGTTCGGCCTTCCCGGTGACCGCGTGGAGATCGCAGACCGCCTCCACGATGCCGCCGAACTCCCCGCTGGAGAAGATCCCCCACATCCGCTGGAGGGTCGCGGCGGGCAGCGCGGACAGCCGCGCGTACATCCAGTCGCCCATGCCGGACGCCAGGTCGAGCGCCCGGTCGTCGTCCGTCGCCGTGTGCGCGTCGAGCAGCCCCCGCAGGATCTTGTGGGCGGTGTAGTAGGGCGCCCACACCGTGGTGTAGTCGCTGCCGGTCATCGACTCCAGCCGGATGAACTGCGTCTCCGGGTACGCGGCCAGGAACCCGGGGTGGCTCGGACCGCCCCAGGTGCGGCGCAGGGTGGCGGCGAGGCCGCGGCCCGACGCGTCGGCGAACCGGCCGCCACCGGTCTCGTCGAAGGCGTACGAGGCCAGGTCGCCGCGGCCCGCGGGGGTGTCGGCCGGGCGGGCCGTCCGCAGCGCCGCCACCTCGTCCGCGCCCAGCGCCCGCGACCAGACGTCGAACCCGCCGAAGGCGCCCGCGAGGACCGGGTCGGCCGGGTAGGGGGAGCGGCCGAGCCAGTGGTGCGCCAAGGTGCCGAGGGCGGCCGGGGTGAGGGTCATCGCCGTGTTGCGGCCGACGGCGGTGCCGTCGACGTACAGCGTCCCGGTGCCGTCCGCGACGGTCACCGCGAGATGGCTCCACCGGTCCGTGGGCAGCGCGGCCGTGCCGTCGATGCCCTGCTCGCCACCGGCCCCGCCGGTCGTGACGGCGAAGCGGGGCACGCCGTTCGCGTTGCGGGCGGCGAGGTAGAGGTAGCGGATGGTGTCGTCGCCGAAGTCGAGGACGCGGGCCCAGGCGTCGTCGTGCGTGGGCTTCACCCAGGCGGCCAGGGTGACCGCGGACGCCCCGCCGAGGACACCGGCGGGCAGGTCGACGTACTGGTAGGAGCCGCGGCCCTGCTGCGCGGCGGCGCCGAACGGCCCCGGCACGCTCAGCACGGCCGGCTCCGCGCGCAGGGCCGCGCGCGCCTCGGTGAGCGCGCCGACGGCCGCGCCGATCTTCTCGGCGAACACCCGCTCCCCGGTGCTCGCGAAGGCCTGCGCCAGCATGGTGAGGAAGTGGCCGGTGTAGTGGCCGCGCAGATTGCCGTTCGCCTCGCCGTCGAGGCCCTCCCAGCCGCCGGGGGCCACCGCGTCGCCGGTGGGCAGCCCGGCGTTGGCGCGGAACACCTGGAGCAGCCGGTCGATGTCGTAGCCGCGGGCGTGGTCGAGCGTCAACTCCCGTTTGTCGGCGAAGACGCCCGCGCCGAGCGTCACGTCGGAGAGCGCGAAGGGCCGGACCGTCCAGGCGGCCGGCGCGGCGGCCGAGGCGACGGCCGGTCCGGCGCCGGCCCGGACGACCGCGGGGGTGGCGGCGGCGAGGGCCGCGGCCTGGAGAAGGGAACGTCGGGAGAGGGGCGGTGCCATGGTTGCGCCTCCGTGGGCCGGTCGTCCTGGGTGCGTGCGGGTCGCGCGGCGGTGCGCGCGGCGGTGCGTGCGGCGGTGCGTGCGGCGGCGCGTGCGGAGCGAGGGGCCCGAGGGAGGGCCCCGAGGGAGAGACGTCTCGCGCCGGCCGTCGGGGACGGGCGCTGTCCAGTACGCGCCACGCGCCAGGGAACGGTTCGTTATCTCGAACGACGTACGAGGTGCCGACCAGACGATAGGCAGGGGGCGGGTGGCGGTCAACGGGTCAGGAGCGACCGGTTCGAGTCAGCCGTTCCGTCGCGCCAGCCACTCCCACGCGTCCGCCGCCGTGAACGCCCGCTGGCCGCCCCGCACCAGCAGCCCCGCCGCCGCGAACGCCGGGTCGTCCGCCTGGGCCGGCACAGAGGGAACCGCGATGCACCGCATCCCGGCCGCGCGCGCGGCGGCGGCGCCGGGATCCGCGTCCTCGACGACCACGCAGTCGGCCGGGGCCGCGCCGAGCCGCCGGGCCGCCTCGAGGAACACGTCGGGCGCGGGCTTGCCCCGGGCCACCTCGTCCGCCGACACGGTCGTGCGCAGGTACGCGTCGAGGCCGGTCCCCGTGAGGATCGCGCCGATGGCCGCCCGCGACGACCCCGACGCCACCGCCATCGGCACCTCCTCGGCCGCGAGCAGCTCCACGAACGCCCGCATCTGCGGGTATACGCGCGTTCCGGCGGCGGCCAGCTCCAGATAGCGGCGGTCGGTGTCGGCGAGGAGGTCGGCGACGGAGGCGGTGAGACCGTAGGCCCGCTTCCACAGGGCGACCGTCTCCCGAGTGCTGATCCCGACGTACCGCTCGTGCTCGGCCCAGGAGAAGTCGGGCACGCCGTGCGCGGCGAGGGTCCGCCGGCCGGCCTCGTAGTAGTTCGGCTCGCTGTCGACCAGGGTGCCGTCGAGGTCGAAGACGACCGAGATGCCGTGGAGTCCGCTCACGCCGTCAGCATGTCAAAGGCCCCGCGGCGGACGGTCGCCCGGGTCACGTCCGGCTCGCCCGCCCGATCGACTCCACCAGCGGCAGCAGCCGTTGCGGCACCCGCTCGCGCAGCGCCACCTCGCTCCGGGTGCGGACCACGCCAGGCAGGCTGATCAGCTTCTGGATGACGTCCTCCAGATGGGCGTTGTCCCGCGCCACCACCCGGGTCAGCAGATCGCCGCCGCCCGTGATCGAGAACGCCTCGACGATCTCCGGGACGGCCGCGAGCGCGTCCCCGACATCGTCCAGATGGCCCTGGGTGACCTCGATGTGCACGAACGCCAGCACCGGATGGCCGAGTGCGGCGGGCGACAGCGTGGGCCCCGTGCCGGTGATCACGCCGTCCCGCTCCAGACGGTCGAGACGGGCCTGGACGGTGCCGCGCGCGACACCGAGGATCCTGGCGTACTCCCGCACGCTGGTCCTCGGCTGCTCCAGGAGCAGCCGCAGGATGCGGGTGTCCAACGCGTCGACGGGCATGCTCCCGGCCCTCCTGCCCACGGAAACCTGAACTTCCCCGACTGTACCAATGGCCCACCCCGGTGCCCCGCCCGACCTGGTCCGATGGCGCATCCGCCGTGCCGAGCCCCCCGTCGTCACTGGACCAATGGACCAGCCGATACGCGGTCGGTTGAGCCGGTGGCGCCGGGATGCTCTCATGGGCGTGGTCGATGGCGCTGCGGATACCGCGGCGCCTTTTTCGTGCCGGCGACAGTCGGTGACAGTGGGGGCAAGGGACAGTGCTGCGGAAGGTGTTCATGGCGCAGGACCCGGGCCGGACGCGGCTGCGCTTCGCCGCGCGGGCCGTGGTCGGCATCGGGCTCGCGGTCGCCGTCTGCGGTCTGGCGTGCCACTCACTGGTCGGCGTCGTCACCGGCGGACTCGCCGCGCTGCTCGCCCTGTTCACCGTCACGGACCCGACCGTCCGCGGGCAGGCGCTCACCACCGCGCTGCTGCCCGCCGTCGGCCTGCCCGTGCTCGCCCTCGCGGCCGGGCTCCACGACCGGCCCGCCGCCCGCGACCTCGCCTTCCTCGCGGTCGTCGGCGCGGGCGTCTACGCCAGACGATGGGGGCCGCGCGGGCACAGCCTCGGCGTCTTCGCGTTCATGACCTTCTTCGTGGCGCAGTTCCTGCACGCGACCACCGACCGGCTGCCCGAACTCTCCGCCGCCGTCGTACTGTCCGTGCTCACCGCGGCCGGCGTGCGGTTCGGCCTGTGGTGCTACGAACGCGGCAGGCCATCCGTCCCGCAGCCCGCCGCGCCCGGCGGCACGGGGCTGCGCCGGGTGACCACCCGGCAGGCGGTCCAGGCGACCGCGGGCGCGGGGTTCGCGCTGGTCGTGGGCCAGGCCGTGTCGGGGGAACGCTGGTACTGGGCCGTCGGCGCCGCCTGGTGGATCTTCGTCAACACCACCTCGCGGGGCGAGACCCTGGTGCGCGGCTTCCGCCGGGTCCTCGGCACCGTGATCGGCATCGGGCTCGGCCTGCCGCTCGTCGCGCCCCTGCACGGGGCGGCCGTCCCCACGGCCGCCTTGCTCGCCGTCTGCGTCTTCGGGATCTTCTACACGGCCGCCGTCTCCTACACCTGGATGATGCTCTGGGTGACCCTGCTCGCCGAACTGCTCTACGGGCTGCTGGGCGTGTTCACCCCCGGCCTGCTCGCCCTGCGGATCGCGGAGACCGCCGTCGGCGCCCTCGGTGCCGGGCTCGCCGTCCTCCTCGTCCTGCCCGTGACCACGCACGCGATCACCCACGCCTGGATCGAGCGCGCCCTGCGCTGCGTGCACGCCTGCACCGCCGAGGCCGCCGCCCGGCTGGCCGGCGCACCGGATGCCGACCCCGCCCCGCGCGTCGCCGAACTCGAACAACTCCTCGGCCGGGTACGGCTCTCCGTGGCCCCGCTCGTGCACCCGCTCAATCCGATGGCCGGGCGCAGACGACGGGCCCGCCGGGTCCTTGCCCTGCTCGACGACTGCGCCCGCGAGGTCCGCGGCCTGGTCGCCGTCGCCGCCGACCCGGAGGCCTCCCACGACGCCCGGCTCGCCGCCGCCTGCTGGCGGGTGGAGACGGCGGTGGAGGCCCTCACCGGAGGCGACGCGCGCGACCTCGCCGCCCACCCGGCGTACACCCCCGCCACCGAGCCCGCCCTCGCCCATCTGCACGGCCTCGAACGCGCCCTCGCCGAACTCGCCGCACCCCTGCGGACCCCGCCGGGCGCCCGGCTGGCCGACGCCTGAGCGACCGACGGGCCTCGCGACCGGCCCGCGCACCGCGCCCGCGACCCGCCGTGCGGTGGGCTCCCGGCGAGCCGCCCGGTCGTCGTCCGACCGGACGTCAGGACATCCGAACCCCCTTGGTCTAGACCGCAAGAGAGCGGCTGCTAGCGTCACCCCGGACGGCACAGCCGCGAGACTGCGAGCCGGCGAGACGACGAGCCGGCGAGACGACGAGAGGGGACTGCGGTGACTGACGGCGGCGCACGACGGAGGCGGGCCTTCATCGGGTCGTTCACGGCGGCGGGCGGGCCCGGCATCGTCACGGCGGCCGTGGCGCCCGGCGGGGGCGCGCTGACCGTCCTGCACAGCGTGACCGGCGTACCCGACCCGTCCTACCTCGCCCTCGCCCCCGACGGCCGGTTCCTGTACGCCGTCAGCGAGACGGCCGAGGGCGCGGTGGCCGCCTACCGGCTGACCGGTCAGCGGCCCGCACAGGCCGGGCCCGCGGTGCGCGTCGGCGGCCAGGGCCCCACCCACCTCAGCCTCTTCGACGGCCATGTCCTGACCGCCAACTACGGCTCGGGCAGCGTCACCGCCGTACCGGTGCGTCCCGACGGCACCCTGGCACCCGCCCTCTCCGCCGTGCTCCCGCACACCGGATCAGGACCGCACAGCCGCCGCCAACAGGCCCCGCACGCACACCAGGTGCAGCCCGACCCGAGCGGACGGTGGGCCGTCAGCGTCGACCTCGGCACCGACTCCGTCCGCGTCTGCACCCTGCGCGACGGCGCGCTCGCCGTGCACCGCGAGGCCCCCCTGCGTCCCGGCTCCGGCCCCCGCCACCTGGCGTTCCACCCGGGCGGCGACCACGCGTACGTGCTGAACGAACTCACCCCGACCGTCACCGTCTGCCGCTGGCGGGGCGAGGACGGCACGCTGGTGCCCCTCACCGAGGCGCAGGTCCTGCCCACCGCCCCGGCCGGCGACGCCTATCCGTCGGGCATCGCCGTCTCGCCCGACGGCCGCTTCGTCTGGACGGCGACCCGCGGCGAGGACGTCCTGTCCACCTTCGCCGTCGAGGACGCGGGCGCGCGCCTGCGGCTGCTCGGCACCACCCCGTGCGGCGGCGACTGGCCGCGCGCCATCACCGTCTCGGACGGCTATCTGTACTGCGCCAACGAGCGCTCGGGCGACGTCTCCTGGTTCACCCTCGACCAGCACACCGGCCTGCCCCTCTACGACGGCCGCGTCACGGTACCGGCCGCCTCCTGCGTCGTCCTGGACTGACGGGAGGCGAAGGGGCGCCGCACGGCCCTGAGGCACCGGCGGGCCGTTCCCCCGCCGGGCGGGCGCGGCAGGCGCGGGCGGGCATGGCGTGCGCGGCGCGGCCGGGCGGCGGGCGCGGCGCGGGCGTGGGCGGGCCGTCCCGCCGGCCTCACGCGCCCCCTGCTCCCCGCTCCTTGCTCCCCGCTTGTTGCCCTCCGTTCCTTGCCCCCGCCGCGCCGCTCCCCGCCGCCTCGCTCCTCACCCCGCACGCCGAAGGGCCCGCCCCGATGATCTCGTGGCGGGCCCTTCGGCGTCGTTCGTCGGTACGGTGTCCAGTGCCCGCGTCAGCGGACCGGCGCCCCCTGCGGCTGCTGCGGGGCGATGCCCAGGGCCGAGGTGTACTTGGCCAGGGCGAGCTTGCCGATCGCCGGATAGGGGCCGAGCGCCTCGGACGCGGCGCAGCCCACTTCCTTGGCCGCTTCCTCGACCAGGCCGGGGTCGATCTCGGGACCGATCAGATACGGCGCGAGCGCCAGCTGCTGCGAGCCCGAGGCGCGCAGCTGCTCGGCGACGTCCGCGATCGAACCGTCCTGGTCGAGCGCCGCCGCCATCACCGGCACGGCCAGCCGCGCGGCGAGCAGCATGCCGGTGATCCCGGCCGCCTGCACCGCCTCGTCGCCGCCCACCGACGCCAGGATGATGCCGTCGGCCGCCGTGGCCACGGTGAACAGGCGGGCCCGGTCGGCGCGGGCCAGACCGGCCTCCGACAGCCGCACGTGCAGCGCCTCGGCGAGCAGCGGGTGCGGGCCGAGCACATCGGTCAGCTCGGCCGCGATCCGGCTCTCCATGACGGCCTGCCTGACCTGACGCAGCAGCGAGTTGTCGGGCCCTGCCAGCAGCGGCACCACGACGGCGACCGGGCCGTCGGGCTGCTTGACGTCGAGACCGGCGGCCTTGGCCTGCTCGTAGCGGGCCGTACGCACCTCGGCGGCGTGCGTCAGCACGGCCTGCAGCGTGGGGAACTCCGCGTCGTCCCCGTCCAGATATCCGATGCGCGCGTCGAGGCCGGGCAGCTCGGAGCGGGCGATGCTCACGACCTCCTCGGCGAGGCCGCGGGTGGCTGACCCGGGAGTGCCCGGCACCGCGAGGACGAGCGCGGGCGCGCCCTCGGGAGCCGCCAGGGGTTCGGGGCGGCGGTGCCGCCCTGGCTGGCGGGGTCGCGGCATTCGTACTGGCAGGCCGGACGCGGGCCCAGTGGGGGAGCTCATGGCGCCGCATGTTACTGGCTCAGCGGGTTCCCCTGTTCGGGGAGGGTGCAGGTGAGCGGTATCCGTCCGGTTT
The DNA here is from genome assembly GCF_005222485.1 of Streptomyces griseoviridis. Taxonomy (NCBI): domain Bacteria; kingdom Bacillati; phylum Actinomycetota; class Actinomycetes; order Kitasatosporales; family Streptomycetaceae; genus Streptomyces; species Streptomyces griseoviridis. The sequence continues at coordinate 911,959 of NZ_CP029078.1, read as the reverse complement.
TGTCTGATGAGTTACGTACAGATCAGAAGTGATCAGCGGTAAGAAATCAGCCTCTTACGGACGTGACGGTGAGCAACGCGTCGTCACACGGCAGCGTGAGCGACCCGGTGACCAGCTCGGACGCGATCCGCACCGACCCCAGCAACGGGTCCCCGGCCGCGGGCACCCGCTCAGCCCCGGGCACCAGCCGGGCCAACTCCTCGGCCAGCGGCCCGACGAGCACGTCCCCCATCTTGAACAGGCCCCCGGTGAAGGCCACACGGGGCTCGCCCCCGGCCGGGCAGACGGCCGCCGCCGACTCGGCCATCGCCCGTGCCGCCGACCGCAGGATCCCGGCCGCGACCTGATCGTCCGCCGCGCACTCCGCGACCCGGGGCGCGAACGACGCGAGCACGGCGGGCCGGTCGGTCCGCGGATAGAGCAGCCCCGGCAGCCCCGGCATCGGCCCGAACTCCCGCTCGGCGCACGCCAGCAGCGCCGTCGAGCCGCCCGCCCTGCCGTCGAACGCGCGCAACGCCGCTTCGAGCCCGGCCCGCCCGATCCAGGCGCCGCCCCCGCAGTCGCCGAGCAGATGCCCCCAGCCGTCCGCCCGACGCCAGCCGGTGAGGTCCGTGCCGAGGGCGATCAGACCGGTGCCGGCCGCGACCACCGCGCCGGGACGCGGGCCGAGGGCACCGGCGTAGGCGGTCACCGCGTCGGCGGCCAGAGCGAGGGTGTCGGCCCCGAACTCCCGCCTCACGGCGGCCGGCAGCTCGGCGCGCAGCGCGTCACCGAGGGTGGCGAGCCCGGTGGCCCCGACCACGACGGTGTCCAGGCGGCCGACACCGCTCTCCTCGGTCAACGCCCGCACCATCGGCACCAGTTGCCCCATCAGATGCTCAGGGTCGATGCCCCGCGGGCCCGTCCGCACCGGCTCACCTGAGCGCCGTTCGGCCAGCACCCCGCGCGCCACGGTCCCGACGGCCACCCGGAGCCCCGACCCACCGGAGTCGACGGCGAGATAGCCGCCCGAGCCGCCCGCGTGGTCCGTGCCGACGGTGCCGGCCGTGTCGTCGCGGGCTGCCGTGTCCGGCCGGTCCCGCCTGGTTCGCCGCGCCGGTCCGGTCCCTCGTCCACCCCGGCCGGTCACGGCAGGCGCCAGTCCACCGGCTGTCCGCCCTGGCCGACCAGCAGGTCGTTGGCCCGGCTGAAGGGACGGGAACCGAAGAAGCCGCGGTCGGCGGACATCGGCGAGGGGTGCGCCGACTCCACCGAGGGCAACTGCCCCAGCAGCGGGCGGAGGTTGCGGGCGTCCCGGCCCCAGAGGATGGAGACCAGCGGCTTGCCGCGTCCGGCCAGCGCGCGTATCGCCTGCTCGGTGACGGCCTCCCAGCCCTTGTCGCGGTGGGCGCCCGGCTTGCGCGGGGCGGTGGTGAGCGCCCTGTTGAGCAGCAGGACGCCCTGGCGCGTCCACGGCGTCAGATCGCCGTTGGAGGGCTGGGGAAGCCCCAGGTCGGTGTTCATCTCCCGGAAGATGTTGATGAGGCTGCCGGGCAGCGGCCGCACGTCGGGCGCCACCGAGAACGACAGGCCCACCGCGTGCCCGGGGGTCGGATAGGGGTCCTGACCGACGATCAGGACGCGTACCTCGTCGAAGGGTTGCTGGAACGCGCGCAGGACGTTCGCCCCGGCCGGGAGGTAGGTGCGTCCCGCGCCGATCTCCGCGCGCAGGAAGTCCCCCATCTCGGCGATCCGTCCCGCGACGGGTTCGAGGGCGTCCGCCCAGCCTGCTTCGACGATCTCATGCAAAGGTCGTGGTGCCACGGGCGTCACCCTACTGCCGTACGGGAGACGGAGATCACCCAGTGGTCGAGGCGGGACCGGCCGGGCCGGGTGGTGCTGTTCATGAGCGCCTTTCACAGGGACGGGCAGGATCGAGCGGGAGCTACGGGAGCTACGGGAGCTACGGGAGTTAGGGGAGTTAGGGAGTTACGGGTGCGACGGGTGCAGTGGCAGTAACCCGATGATCGGGCGGAGCGGGCGGGGCAGGCGAAGCGGAAGAAGGAGACGGGGAGGCCGAGGTCGCCGAGGGACGGGCGCGGCCTCGACCGCCCCGGGCCATCCGCTGTTCGCCAGTCTGCACCCCACCACTGACAGTGCCCCTCGGAAGAGGTGCCGCCGCAGGTCGGTGCGTTGATGGGAGGGGAGCGCGGGGGCCAGTGCGGTCGCTGAGCGCGGACGTCCGCTCACGGCGGCCGCCGGCCGCCACCGTCGGATCACAGCCGTGGGCCTGAGCAATCGGTGCGCCCGGCGCGTATGGGAGAGCGATCGGGGGAGGTCGTGCGCGCATGAGGAGGGTGCCTTCGATGGCGTTCCGTGGTCCGAGGGTCTGGCTGTGGCGCTGGCGGCGCAACCCCCTCAAGCGCCGTGCCGACACCGTGGAGGCGTGGGTCCTGCTCGGCACGTGGCTGCTCACCGCGCTGCTCGGGGTGTCCGCGGGGCATGCGGCGGCCCGGTCCGTCGAGAACGGGATGGCGCGCGAGCGCGTCGAGTGGACGGTCGTGCGGGGCGTCCTCGTCGAGAAGGCGCCGGGGCGCACCGACCGGGAGACCGCCGACTCCCGTGACCGGGTGTGGGGCACCGTCCGCTGGGTCGCCCCGGACGGCACCCGCGCCACCGGCCAGATCCGGGTCGCCCCGGGCAGCGTGGCCGGCACCCCGGTCACCGTGTGGACGGACCGGGTCGGCCGCCTGGTGTCCGAGCCCGCCACCGCCGCCGAGGCCCGGCTCAGGGCCACCTTCGTCGGCGGTCTCGTGGGCCTGAGCGCGGCGGCGATGCCCCTCGTCGGCGGCCGGCTCCTGTGCGGCCGGCTGCGCCGCCACCGGCTCGACCGCTGGGACGTCGCATGGGCGCGCTTCGACCCGCTGGGGGACCGCAGGACCGGCTGAGCCGCCCCGGCCGCGGGCTCAGCCACCCTCCAGCACCTCCCGGCACACCCGCAGCAGCCGCTCGTCCGCGAACGCGCCGTGCCCCGCCCACCCGCCGGGGGAGGCGGTGTGGCGGCGCGGCGAGGCGAGTTCCGCGCGCACCAGATCGTGCAGGGGCGCGCCCGCAGGGCCGAGGGCGGCCAGGCAGTCGGCGATCGGGCGGCGGGTGAGCGGGTCCTCCGCCCAGGCGGCCCGCAGCACCGCCGCCGCCGTGGCCGCGTCCCCTCCACCCGCGCTCCCGTCACCCCCGCCGGGCCCGCTGGTCTCCCCGCCCCCTCCGATCCGCCCCGGCGCCTCGCCCCCTCCGATCCGCCACACCGCGCACGCCGCCGCCACCCGCTCCCACGGCTGCGCGGAGCGCGCCATGCGGCGCAGCTCGGGCAGTGCCGGACGGGCCGCCTGCCCGAGCCTGGCCAGCGAGTCGGCCGCCGCGAGCCGTGTCCGGGACTGCTCGTTCGCCAACTCCCTCATCAGCACCGGCCGTACGGCGTCCGGGTCGCCCTGGAGGGACCAGAGCGCGTCCGCCGCGGTGACCGCCCACTCGGAGTCGAGCAGGGAGCGGAGCACCGGCGCCGCGTCCTGGGCCGCGGGGCCGAACGCCCCCAGCGTCCGCACCGCCGACGCCACCAGCACCTCGCGTGACCGCACCCCCTCGGGCACCCCCAGCACCACCCGGAGCACCTCGGGCACGGCGCGCGCGTCCCGCAGCGCGGCGAGCGCCGACAGCAGGGGCGTCGCCCGCGCATACGCCTCGGGGGAGTGGAGGGCGGTGGTGGCCAGCCGGTGCCGCAGCGCGGGCGCCAGCGGGACGGCGGCGCGGCCGAGGTGGACGACGACGTTCCCCAGGTCGTCCGGTACCACCGGCCCGGACAGGACGAACGCCAGCACCGGCACCGCCCTCGGATCGCCGCTCCTGGCGAGGGCCTTGAGCGGGTCGCCGAGCGTCGGCGCACCGCGCTCCCACTGCCGTACCCACAGGTCGGAGTGGGCGCCCACCAGCGCGTCCAGGTGGTCGGCGGCCGGGGCGGCGAGGTCGTACAGGTCGCTCAGCACCGACATGGCCGCCTCCCGTAACCGGCCCTTCCCCTCGGCCAGTTGGGCACCGATCAGCTCGACGGGACGGCGGTAGTCACCGCGCCAGCCGTGCAGCAGACCCGCCGACATCCACACCGCGTTGCACCGGTCGGAGGGGTCGGGGCTGGTCAACTGGCCCTCCAGCAGGGCGATCCGGTCGGCGACCCGGTCGCCGAGACCGCCGTGCAGGGTGCGCAGCAGCTGCGAGCCCTCCTCGTCGGACGGCCGCAACTGCCGTATCCGGCCGACCAGGGTGTCGGTGGCGGGCCGCTCCGGCTCGTCGGCGCGGTGCGGGACGCGTTCGCGCGAGCGGTCCCTGAGCAGCCCGACGACCGTGTCCACCAGGTCGGCCGGGAGCAGGTCGGGTGCGCAGCCGGTGAGCTGGCCGAGCGCGGCGAGCCGCTGCCCCGGCCCGTACGGGGGCGCGCTGAGCCCGGTCAGCAGGGTGACCGCGGGCCGGGCCTGCCCGGGGTGGCGGCGGGCGAACAGGCCGAGGCTCTCGGTGAGGGCGACCAGCACCCGGTCGTCCCGCTCCACCGCGACGCGCTGCCGCAACAGGTCCAGGACGCGCGCCGGTTCGTCGAGGAACCGGACGAGGGCGCCGGGCGCCGCCCGCCGCACCCCCGGGTCCAGGTCCCCGGCCAGCCGGGCGAAGGCGGGCGCACCCGCGCGGACCGCCGTCCGCGCCATCAGGTACGACTCCCGCACCGGCTCGGCGACCCGGTCGAGGTCGAGCGCCGGGGCGCCCGCGCCGCCGTCCGAGCCGTCCTCGCCGCCGATGCTGACCAGCAGCTCCACCACCTCGTCGCGATCATGCACCTCCTCGCGCTCCACCAGTTCGAAGAGGAACGGCAGACAGGCGAGCGTCGAGTCGTAGACGTCCCCCTGGTGGTGCACCGCGCCGTACATCCCGTCGAGCGCGACCTCACGCTCGGCCCGGTCGGCGGAGGCGAGCCCCCACAGCAGCGCCGGTACGTCCTCCGCGCTGCCGTAGGCATGGCGCATCGAGGCCCAGTCGACCTCGTCGATCCCCGTGAACACGTTGTCCTCCCCGCACGAAGTGCCACTGATCGTGAGTCTGCACCACGGCACTGACAACCAAGCGGAATCGGGGAGTGACTGTGCGCGATCCGGACGCGCGCGACAGCGCCCTGCGGGCGCCGGCTCAGACGGAGCCGGGCAGCGCGCGGTCCAGGATCGCCGTGAGGTCGGCGCCGTCGGGCAGGGTGCCGAAGGCGTGGCCCCAGTCGCCCGCCAGCCGGGTCGCGCAGAACGCGTCGGCGACGGCGGGCGGGGCGTGCCGCACCAGCAGGGACGCCTGGAGGACCAGCGCGATCCGCTCCACCAGGCGTCTGGCTCCGGCCTCGGACCCGGTGGCGAGGAGGTCCCGCAGGCCGCGCACGGCGGTGTCCAGCCGCCCGTCCGCCCCCGTGGCCAGGGCGAGTTCGTCGAACAGGGCCTGCGCGGTGCCGGAATCGCGCCGCAACGCCCGCAGCACATCGAGGGCGTTGACGTTGCCCGAGCCCTCCCAGATCGACAGCAGTGGCGCCTCCCGGTAGTGCCGGGGCATGCCGGACTCCTCCACGTAGCCGTTGCCGCCCAGGCATTCGAGCGCCTCCGCCGTGAAGGCCGGACCCCGTTTGGTGACCCAGTACTTGCCGACGGCGGTCGCGATCCGCCGGAACGCCGCCTCGCGCGCGTCCCCGCGCACCGCCCGGTCGGCGGCGCCGGCGAGGCGCAGGGTGAGCGTCGTGGCGGCCTCCGACTCCAGCGCGAGATCGGCCAGAACGTTGCGCATCAGGGGCTGTTCGGACAGCCGTGCCCCGAACGCGCGGCGGTGCGTGGCGTGGTGGCCCGCCTCCAGGAACGACGCGCGCATCAGCGTCGCCGACGCCATCACGCAGTCCAGGCGCGTGCAGTTGACCATCTCGATGATGGTCTTCACCCCGCGCCCCTCGGGCCCCACAAGCCAGGCCACCGTGCCGTCGAACTCCGGCTCGGAGGACGCGTTGGAGCGGTTGCCGAGCTTGTCCTTGAGCCGCTGGATGCGGAACGGGTTGCGGGTGCCGTCGGGAAGGACACGCGGCACCAGGAAGCAGGAGAGGCCGTCCGGGGCCTGCGCGAGCACCAGGAACACATCGCACATCGGGGCCGACGTGAACCACTTGTGCCCGCGCAGCGTGTACACGCCCGGTTCGGCGGTCGGGGTCGCCGCCGTGGTGTTGGTCCTGACGTCGGAGCCGCCCTGCTTCTCCGTCATCCCCATGCCCGCGAGCAGCCCGCGCTTGTCCGTGGGGACGGTGAGGCCGGGCTCGTACACCCGGCTGGTCAGCAGGGGCTCGTAGACCTTGGCCAGATCGGGCTGCGCGCGCAGCGCGGGGACGGCGGCGTACGTCATCGACGTGGGGCAGCCGTGCCCGGCCTCGGTGTGCCCCCACACCAAGCCGCCCGCCGTCCGCGCCACATGGGCGCCCGGCCGCTCGTCGGCCCAGGGTGCCCCGGCGAGTCCCGCGCCGACCGCGACCTCCATCAGCCGGTGCCAGCTCGGGTGGAAGTCGACCTCGTCGACGCGGTGTCCGTACCGGTCGTGGGTGCGCAGCACGGGCGCGTGGTCGTTGGCCAGCTCGCCCCACTCGCGCGCCTCGGCGCCGCCGGCCCGCAGCCCGAGCGCGCGCACCTCCGCCTCGGCCCATCCGGCGCCCTCCCGGCGCACCCCCTCCAGCAGAGCGGCGTCCTCGGAGGCGTCGTAGGGGGTCAGCGGCGGCGGCTGGTTGGTGACGTCGTGGGTGACGTACGGCGACTGCGGCGGGGTGGGCGCGGAGGTCTTGGCTGCCATCCCTCCATGTTGCATGAACTCGACGACTGTCGCAATACTGCAACATGAACGGCGCACGTAAGGTACCGACCATGCGGATCGACGTCACCGAGCGGCCGGGCGGGGCCGACCTGCGCCCGCTCTCCGCGCGCTCGGTCGTACTGAGCCTCCTGCTGGGCACCCATCCACCGGAGCTGCCGGTGCGGGACCTGGTCCGCGCGGTGTCCGCCTTCGGGGTCGGCGGCTCCACGCTCAGGGCGGCGCTCAGCCGGATGGTGGCCGCCGGGGACCTGGTGCGCGCCGACGCCGTCTACCGGCTCAGCGACCGGCTGCTCGACCGCCAGCGCCGTCAGGACGAGGCGGTGCGTCCCGGCACGCGCGCGTGGAGCGGCGACTGGGAGATGGTGGTGATCACCGCCACCGGCCGGGAGCCCGCCGAACGGGCCGAGTCGCGCGCCCGGTTGACCGCCCTGCGGCTGGCCGAACTCCGCGAGGGCGTCTGGCTGCGCCCCGCCAACCTGACCCGGCCGCTGCCGGACGGCCTCGTCCGGGTGGCGCAGTCCTACACCGCCCGCCCCGACGGCCCGGCACCCGAACTGGCCGCGCGCCTGTGGCCGTTGGACGCCTGGTCGGCCACCGCCCGCGCGCTGCTGGCCAGCGGCGCCGAGGCGCACCGGCCTGCCGACCGCCTCACCGTCTTCGCCGCCGCGGTCCGCCATCTGCTCGCCGACCCCGTCCTGCCGCCCGGACTCCTGCCCGCCGACTGGCCGGGCGCCGAGCTGCGCACCGCGTACGCCCGCTACCGGGGCGAGATCGCCGAGTCGATCGGCCACTGAGGCCGGGAGTCGGCACACCGCCGCCGCGCATGGCGCGACGGCCGTCGGGCGTGCTCCCCGCGCACGGCGGCGGCCGTACGGAGCGCCGTGCGGGAGGCGTTCCGTACGGCCGGGTTCACCGTGGGGGGAGTGCGCGGGCCCGCGCGGCTACTTGTACGTGATGTCCGACGTCGCGTACTTGCAGTACGTCGAGTCGGGACCCGTGCCGTTCGTGGTCGGCTCCGCCCCCGTGCTGTTCCCGATGTACTTCTGGCAGGGGATGATCTTCTTGCTCGAGTCGCCCACGATGGTGATGTTCTTCAGGGTCGCGCTGTCGCCGTAGTTGGTGTTGATGCCGACGATCCGGCTGCCCTTGTAGGTCGCCTCGATGGTGTTGAGGTTGATCGTGCGCTTGTACTGCGTCTTGCAGTTGCCGCAGGAGCGCACGAAGGTGCCGAACGTCTGCGCCGCGAAGTTCGAGACGTTCAGCGTGCCGGCGCCGTTGAACTGGAAGACCTTGTCGCTGGCCTCCTTGGCGCCCCCGCCCGAGACGGTGTAGACGTTCGACGACGAGGAGCCGAGGAAGGTGGCCGCGTCCTCGCCGACGTCCTCCCACCACACGTTCTGGAGCGTGCAACTGCCCAGGCAGTGGATGCCGTCGGCGGCGGGCGAGCCGATGATCACGTTCTTCAGCGTGGCGCCCGCCGCGAGTTCCAGGATCGGCCCCTGGTCCTCGTCCTGGCCTCCGGTGCCCAGGTCGCCGCTGCCGTACAGGCGCAGCATCCCGTAGTCCTTGGTGCCGGAGACCTTGATGGTGGCGGTGACCGCCTGGCTGCCGCTCGCGGACGGCCAGGTCGCGGCGCTCGCCGGGGTCAGCGCTCCGCTAGTCATGATCATGCCAACGGTGAGTCCCGCGGCGGCGAGTCCGGCGCCGAGTGCGCGCGGGCGCCCGCGCCGGGGTGGGGGTGACGTCATGTCCCGATGCCTTCTTCCAGGTGGGGGGAGGGTCAGAGCTTGCCCGAGCCCGCGCCGGACGTCACCGAGGCGACGACCGATGAGGCGGGTTCGGCGGTGTAGGTGTACGGGGGCTTGGTGAACGTCCCGGTCCTGGAGATCTCGGTGGCGGCTCCGCCGAGGTCGTTGCCCGAGAGGTTCGCGTAGCCGTCCACGTCGCTGTCGCGGCTGGTGGTGACGGCGACCGTGGTCGATCGGAACACGTTGTTCTCGACGAACATCTGGGCGCCCATCCGCGAGTGGACGGCCGTCGCGGCACCGACGACGTAGTTGTCGTAGAAGTGCCCGGTGCCGAACCGCAGGCTGGGGATGCGGGAGTTGACGTTGTTGAAGTAGTTGTGGTGGTACGTGACCCTCAAGTGCCCGGTGTCCTCGGACGAGTTGTTGTCGCTGTGGCCGACGAGCGAGCCCTTGAAGTGGTCCTTGAAGGTGTTCCAGGACACCGTCACGTAGTCCGAGGCGTGCGTGATGTCCAGCAGCCCGTCGTAGTAGTCCTTGTCGTGGTCGCGGTCGGCCGAGAAGGAGTTGTGGTCGATCCAGACCTTGGTGGACTCCTGGACGGTGATCCCGTCGGACGGCGCCACCGGTTTGCTGATGTTCAGGTTGCGGACGACGACGTTCGTCACCTTCTTGAGCCGCAGCCCGCCGCCGGTGAACCCGGAGGCCGAACCGACGCCCAGGACCGTGGTGTTGGAGCCGACGTCGACCTGACCGCTCAGCGAGATCAGGCCGTTGACCTTGACTACCTTGGCGGTGCTGCCCGTGACGGCCGACTTGAAGGCGTCCAGCGTCGAGACGGTGACGGCGGTCGCGCTGCCGCCGCCCGTGGTGCCGGCGCCGAACCCGACGGGCGCGGTGTCGGCCGCCCCCGCGGACTGGGGGAGGGCGATCGCGGCGACGGCCGCGAGCGCCACCGCCGTGGCTGACAGAGTCACTCTTCGCGTGTGTGCGGGTGAGGGGCGAGAGGCGCGAGTACGCATGCGGGTGCGTCCCTTCAGAAATCCGTTGATCGCGTACGTGAACGATGTGCAAGATGCTGAACCCTGTGCGTGAGCAGGGTGGCCGTTCGGGCCGGAATGCGGCTCCGGAAGACCCTCGCGGTCACACTGCTGAACGGAACGTAGGGGGCAAGCGCTTTCTAGTCAACGCTTCGCGCAGTACACATCCAGCCACTCCCGGCGGGCGGCGGAAGGCGGCGGAAGGGGCGCGAACAGGGCTGTGGGAGCGCTTCCGTGCCAGTCGTGTCCATGCCACCATGCCGACGGGCGCACTCCCGCCGCACTCTGAATGTGGGAGCGCTCCCACATGTCAACCATCGAACCTTCCGCCGAGAAAGGGGCAAGGACGTGACCCCCCGCACCCGCCCGCACCCACCACGGCGTTCGTCGCTCGTGGCCCTGCTCGCCGTCCTGCTGCCGTTCCTCACGGCCGGCCTGCTCGCCGCCCCCCAGGCCGCGGCCCGCACCGCGCCGGACGCCCGCGCGGAGGCGGCCCCCGCGGCGGCCGTCGCCCGCGCCACGACCGCCGCCGCCGTCCCGGCCGCCACCCTCACCGAGGTCACCGGCTTCGGCGCCAACCCCAGCAACCTCCAGATGTACGTGTACGTGCCGGCCAACGTCGCGGCGCACCCGGCCGTCGTGGTCGCCGTCCACTACTGCACGGGCTCGGGCCCCGCCATGTACGCGGGCACCGAGTTCGCCTCGCTCGCCGACAGCTACGGATTCGTGGTCGTCTACCCGTCGGTCACCCGGGCCAGCAAGTGCTTCGACGTGGCCTCGCCCGCGGCCCTGCGACGCGGCGGCGGCAGCGACCCGGTCGGCATCAAGTCGATGGTCGACTGGGTCGCCACCCAGTACTCCGCCGACACCACGAAGGTCTTCGCGACCGGCATCTCCTCGGGCGCGATGATGACGAACGTGCTGCTCGGCGACTACCCGGACGTGTTCGCGGCCGGCGCCGCCTTCTCCGGCGTCCCGTTCGGCTGCTTCGCCACCACCGACGGCTCGGAGTGGAACAGCGCCTGCGCGGGCGGCACGGTCAGCCACACCCCGCAGGAGTGGGGCGATTTGGTGCGCGGCGCCTACCCCGGCTACACAGGTCCCCGCCCGCGCATGCAGCTGTGGCACGGCACCACCGACGACACCCTGCGCTACCCCAACTTCGGGGAGGAGATCAAGCAGTGGACGAACGTCCTCGGCGTGAGCCAGACGCCCGCGGCCACCGACACGCCCGCCACCGGCTGGACCCGCACCCGCTACGGCGCCACCGGTGACCAGGCGCCCGTCGAGGCGATCAGCCTCCAGGGCGTCGGCCACAACCTCTACGCCAACGGCATGGCCGCCCGCGCCCTGACCTTCTTCGGCCTCACCGCGGGTGGCACCGGACCCCAGCCGCCCGCCGGGCCCTGCAAGGTGGCCGTCACCACCAGCGCCTGGAACACCGGCCTGACCGCCACCGTCACGCTCACCAACACCGGCACCACGGCGATCGACGGCTGGCGGCTCGCCTTCACGCTGCCCTCGGGCCAGGCCGTCACGAACGGCTGGAACGCGACGATCGCCCCGTCGTCCGGCGCGGTGACGGCGACGAACGTCGCCTACAACGGCGCCGTCGCCCCGAACGCGAGCGTCTCCTTCGGCTACCAGGCGACCCACACAGGCAACAGCGCGTCGCCGGGCGCCTTCACGCTCAACGGCACGGCCTGCACGACGGGTTGATACCGGACGGCGGTGCCCGGCCGCCCTCGCGGGGCGACCGGGCGCGGCGGGCGGCCCATGGACCTGGCGGCGTGGGGCGCGGCTCTCAGACCGACCGGTGGTACTGGTCGGGAACGTGCACCTCCGCGCCCAGCCCGCGGGCCGCGCGCCTGGCCCAGGACGGGTCCCGCAGCAGCTCACGGCCGAGCAGGACGGCGTCGGCCTCGCCGTTGCCCAGGATCTTCGCGGCCTGCTCGGGCTCGGTGATCAGGCCGACGGCCGCGACCGGCATCGGCGTCTCGGCCTTCACCCGGGCCGCGAACGGCACCTGGTAGCCGGGCCCGACCGGGATGCGGACGCCGGAGGCGTTGCCGCCGGTCGACACGTCGAGCAGGTCGACGCCGTGGGCGTGCAGTTCGGCGGCGAAGCGGACGGTGTCGTCCGGGGTCCAGCCCGCGTCGTCCAGCCAGTCGCTCGCCGAGATCCGGAAGAACAGCGGCTTGTCGTCGGGCCACACCTCCCGTACCGCGTCGACGACCTCGAGCGCGAACCGGGTGCGGTTCTCCCAGGAGCCGCCGTAGGCGTCGGTGCGGTGGTTGGAGTGCGGGGAGAGGAACTCGTTGATCAGATAGCCGTGGGCGCCGTGGATCTCCGCGACCTCGAACCCCGCGGCCAGCGCGCGCCGGGCCGCGTCGACGAACTGCCCGACGATCTCCTTGATCTGATCGACCGTCAACTCGGTCGGAACCGGGTGCCGTTCGTCGAAGGCGATGGCGCTCGGCGCGACCGGCTGCCAGCCGTGGGCCTCGGGGCCGACCGGCGCGCCGCCCTTCCAGGGCCGGTCGGTGGACGACTTGCGCCCGCCGTGGGCGAGCTGGATGCCGGGCACCGTGCCCTGCGAGACCAGGAACCGGGTGATCCGGCGGAACGCCTCGACCTGGGTGTCGTTCCAGATGCCCAGGTCGTACGGGGAGATCCGGCCCTCGGGCGAGACGGCGCTGGCCTCGACGATGATCAGTCCGGTGCCGCCGGCGGCGCGGGCGGCGTAGTGCGCGAAGTGCCAGTCGTTCGGGGCGCCGGTCTCCGGGCCCTCGGGCGCCGCCGAGTACTGGCACATCGGCGGCATCCAGACACGGTTGGGGACGGTCACTCCACGCAGGGTGAAAGGCTCGAAGAGCGCGCTCACGGCGGACTCCATTCATCACGGGACCGGGGGTCACTCGTACGATAGGCATCGTAGTACGTGAGATGTCAAACTACGATGGGTCTCGTACAATCGTCAGTGGGTCCGCGACCGGGCCGCGCACCCCCGCGCGGGGGTGCGGACCGAGCCCGCAGAGGAGTGACCGTGACCAGTGCCGCCGCGCCCAGCCGCGAGCTTCCGCATCCGGCCCTGGCGGAGATCCGCCTGGAAGGGGTGCTGCACGCCCTCTCCGACCCGGTGCGCCTGCGGATCGTGTCCGAACTCGCTTCCGACGGAGGCGAGTTGGCCTGTTCGCACTTCGACCTTCCGGTCACCAAGTCCACCAGCACCCACCACTTCCGGGTGCTGCGCGAATCCGGCGTGGTCCGGCAGGTCTACCGCGGCACGGCGAAGCTGAGCGCGCTGCGCAGGGAGGCGCTAGACGACCTCTTCCCGGGGCTGCTCGACGCCCTTCTCGATGCCGCCGACCGGCAGGCCCTGCGGCTCGGAGAGTGAACGGGCCCTGCCCGGAAGGTGGTTGAACAGCAGGTTCAGCGCGATCGCGGTGAGGCAGCCCGCGCTGATGCCGCTGTTCATGACCGTCTGGAACCAGTCGGGGAACTTCTCGTACACCGTCGGCACCCCGACCGGCAGCATGCCCACGGCCACCGACACCGCGACCACGGTCAGATTGTCGTTGCCCTTGAAGTCGACCCGGGCGAGCGTGCGCAGGCCGCTCGCCGCGACCGATCCGAACATCACGAGGCCCGCACCGCCCAGCACGGGCGCGGGTATCGCCGCGACCACCGCGCCCAGCTTGGGCAGCAGCCCGAGCAGCACCAGCATGCCGCCGGCCGCGGCCACCACCCAGCGGCTGCGCACCCGGGTCATCCCGACCAGCCCGACGTTCTGCGCGTACGCCGTGTAGGGGAAGGTGTTGAAGACGCCGCCCAGCACGGTCGACAGGCCGTCGGCCCGCAGCCCGTCGGAGAGCGACCGCGGCTCCACCTCGCGCCCGGTCATCTCGCCCACCGCGATCAGGTCGCCGGTCGTCTCGGTCATCGTCACCAGCGCGACGACCAGCATCGAGATGATCGCCGACGCCTGGAAGACGGGCGCCCCGAAGTGGAACGGCGTGCTGACGCCCAGCCAGTCGGCGTCCCCGACCCCGCCGAAGTCGGTGAACCCGAACGGGACCGCCACCGCGAGACCCACCGTGATGCCGATCAGCACGGCGATCCGGCCGAGGAAGGCGGGCGCGAACCGCTGCACACCGAGCACCACTGCGAGCACGAACGCGGCCAGCGCCAGGTTCTTCGGCGCCCCGAAGTCCTCGGCGCCCGCGCCGCCCGCGGCCCAGTTGCCGGCGACCGGCAGCAGCGAGACGCCGATGATCAGGATCACCGTGCCGGTCACCAGCGGCGGGAAGAACCGCAGCAGTCTGCCGAAGACCGGTGCGAGCAGCACGATCGCCAGCCCCGCGACGATCACCGAGCCGTAGATCGCCGGCAGCCCGCCGCCGGTCGTGCCGATGAGCACCATCGGCGACACCGCCGCGAAGGTGCAGCCCTGCATGATCGGCAGCCGCACCCCGAACCGCCAGAACCCGACGCACTGGATGAGCGTCGCGATCCCGCACACCAGCAGGTCGGCGGTGATGAGATAGGCGAGATCGGCCGGCGACAGCTTCATCGCCCCGCCCACGATCAACGGAACGGCGACGGCGCCCGCGTACATCGCCAGGACGTGCTGGAGCCCGAAGGCGGCCAACTGGCGTGCCGGTGGCACCTCGTCGGCGGGATGTGCGGAGGTGGCAGTAATCATGGGGACTCCTGGACGGCGGCGGGGGATGGCATCCGAACAGCACCCGACGGTAGGACCGTTAAACAGTTTGTTGATTGCGACCGTGTTGCCGACGCGTGTCATGCCCACCCGGACGCCGGCCGGGCCGGTCCCGCCGGGCCGGCGCTCGGCCGGTGGGGTGCGGGTGGCGGCGGGCGCGCGTGTCCGTTCGTATGGAATGTGATCATGCGGTTACGTTGCGTATGTGCTAGAAGCATCCTTTCTTAATCTTTCCGATCGTTGTCCGACGGACTGCACGGCGTCCGTGCGGCCCGCGTGGGAAGTGCGGGAGGACGAGACCGCCACTTCCTGGTACACCGTCCGGCTGGCGTTCCCGGACGGCGCCCATGTCGAGGCGCTGGCCGTGGTGGGCGAGGGCGGTGTCTGCGTCGAGGACGTCCAGGCGAGGCCCGCGCTCTGCCTCGACGACCTCGCGGTGCTCGCCGACTGGATCGAGGAGCCGCTGACGGAGGCGTGCGGCCTCGGCGCCGGGGTGGACGGCGCGGCGGGGGCCCGCAGGGCCCGGCAGGGCCGCCCGCGCGGCCCCGAGGGGCAGCGCCAGGTCGCCCGGGAGTACCGGGCGGCCCAGGCGGCGGGCGTCGATCCGGTCCTCGCGGTCATGGGCGCCACCGGCCACAGCCGCCGCGAGGCCCTGCGGATGATCGCGCGGGCCCGGGACGCCGGATACCTGACACCACGTCATGTGAGGTACTGAGCAGGGGAGTCGGGCCGGCGCGGACGCGGAGCAGGGGGCTGGGGCGCGCGCCGCCTGGGCCGTCAGAGCATGTCCCGCATGCGGGTGATCTCGCTCGTCTGCTGGGCGATCGTGTCGTCCGCCATCTCCTCGACGCGGATGTTGTTGCCCTGCGCCTTCACGTCCGTCGCCATGCTGAGCGCGCCCTCGTGGTGAGTGATCATCAGGGTCAGGAACAGCTGGTCGAACGCCGAGCCGCGGGCCGCGCGCAACTTCTTCAGCTGGGCCTCGGTGGCCATCCCCGGCATCGCGGCGTGGTCGTGGCCGGTGCCCCGCTCGCTCTTGCCGTACGACTCGAGCCAGCCCCGCATCGCGCCGATCTCCGGCCCCTGCGAGGCCGCGATCCGCTCCGCGAGCCGCTTGACCTTCGTCGACTCGGCGCGGTCCGCGACGAGTTCGGTCATGTCCAGGGCCTGGCCATGGTGCTGGATCATCATGCGGGCGTAGGCGACGTCGGCCGTGTTGGGGGAGTCGTCCTCGGCGCGCTGCTTGTTCGCGTCCGCCGCCGACAGGGTGCGGTTCTCCTCACCGGGCGCGCCCGGCACCAGCACCGAAGGCCCGCTCGGCGCAGGCGACTTGGCCGCGGGGTCCGCGTCGCACCCGGTCACTCCGAGCAGGACGGGCGCGGTCAGCGCGAGGGCGGCGAGGAATGTGCGGGGGGTCCGGCGAAGCGGCACGGCGACCTCCTGTGGCAGGCGGGTGGGGACACCTCGTGAGTGCTGATGACCGTCCTAGCACGCTTGTGTTTGTGCGTGATCAAAAACCTTCATTACGAGTTCGTTGCCCTCTGTTGATATGTGCATGGTCAAGACGATACTGCGGGGTGCGTGCACCGTTCCGACGTGAACGGCACCAGGGAGGAAGCAGTGATCCTGTTGAACGTTTCCCGAAAGCGGCACAGACGCGCGGGAGTTGCCACCGTGGCCGCCGGACTCCTGGCGGCGTTGCTGACGGCCGTCC
Source organism: Streptomyces griseoviridis (assembly GCF_005222485.1). NCBI lineage: Bacteria > Bacillati > Actinomycetota > Actinomycetes > Kitasatosporales > Streptomycetaceae > Streptomyces > Streptomyces griseoviridis. The sequence goes on along the minus strand of NZ_CP029078.1, from coordinate 895,840 downwards.
CGGCGGCCGCCACCCCCGACCCAGGGGACGCCCCGGCCACCGGCAAGGAGGTGTCCAAGAGCGCCAGGGCGCAGGCCGCCGAAGCCATCGCGGGCGGCGAGATACCCGGCCAGGACGAGATCGTCCACTCGCCCAACATCAAGCACCTCACCAACATCCCCAAGGACGCGCTGGCCGGCACCAATTCGGACCTCGCCTTCCAGGGCAAGTACGCCTTCGCCGGCAACTACGACGGCTTCCGCGTCTTCGACATCAGCAACCCGAAGGCCCCGAAGACGGTCGCGCAGGTCCTCTGCCCCGGTTCGCAGAACGACATCTCCGTCTCCGGCGACCTGCTGTTCCTGTCCACCGACTCCTCGCGCAGCGACAGCAGTTGCAACAGCACCACGCAGCCCGCGACCGAGAAGTCGTCGTGGGAGGGCATGAAGGTCTTCGACATCAGCGACAAGCGCAACCCGCGCTACGTCGCCGCCGTCGAGACCGCCTGCGGCTCCCACACGCACTCGCTGGTGCCCAAGCGCAAGAACGTCTACCTCTACGTCTCCTCGTACTCGCCGAGCGCGTCCTACCCGGACTGCCAGCCGCCGCACGACGGCATCTCGATCGTCAAGGTGCCGCGCAGCCACCCGGAGAAGGCGGCCGTCGTCGGCTTCCCCGTGCTGTTCCCCGGCGTGGGCCCCGACGGCGGCGGCAACCCCGGCGCCCCCACCAACCCGGGCGTCTCCAAGACCACCGGCTGCCACGACATCACCGTCCTGCCGGACGAGGACCTCGCGGCCGGCGCCTGCATGGGTGACGGCATCCTGATGTCCATCAAGGACCCGGAGCACCCGAAGGTCATCGACCAGGTCCAGGACAACGTCAACTTCGCGTTCTGGCACTCGGCGACCTTCAACCAGAAGGCCGACAAGGTCGTCTTCACCGACGAGTTGGGCGGCGGCGGCGCGGCCACCTGCAACGCGGCCGTGGGCCCGAACCGGGGCGCCGACGGCATCTACGACATCGTCGGCAAGGGCGACAAGCGCAAGCTCGTCTTCCGCAGCTACTACAAGATCCCCCGCCACCAGGCCGACACCGAGAACTGCGTCGCCCACAACGGCTCGCTGATCCCGGTCAAGGGCAAGGACCTCATGGTCCAGGCCTGGTACCAAGGAGGCGTCTCCGTCTGGGACTTCACCGACTCGACGAAGCCCAAGGAGATCGCGTACTTCGAGCGCGGCCCGCTCTCCACGCAGACCCTCGACGTCGGTGGATCGTGGTCGGCCTACTACTACAACGGCTACATCTACTCGAACGACATCGCCAAGGGCTTCGACGTCCTGAAGCTCAGCGACCGCCGCACCGACCCGGCGGCGCGGGTGCGCCTGGGCGAGCTGAACGTCCAGACGCAGCCGGACTACTTCGACTGACGGCCGTCCTGGGCCGGTCCGGTCCGCTCGGGCCGTCCCGTCCCCTCCGCCCGTCCGGTCCCCCCGGGCCGGCCGGACGCGGGGTCGCCGGTCGCGAAGAACCGTGACAGGTCCGGGTCCGCCGCCCCGCTCCCGCCGGACGCCTCACCCGCGTCCGGCGGGAGCCCCATCCGCCAGTCGAGGCGGTAGCGCGCGAACAGCTCGGTGCGCAGCGCCGTGATCGGCATCGGCACGTTGGGCAGCACCATGGCGTACACCGAGCCCATCAGCAGCGAGCGCATCATCGGATAGTCGGTGTCGGGGTGCTCGGAGCCGTGCCGGGTCACCGTGTCCCGTAACAGGTCGGCCAGCCGCTTCTGCTCCGGGCACTGCACGAACCCCTCGGCCTGGAGCAGCCCCGCCATGTGCTGGCGCATCAGGACCGGCCGGTCCCTCGCCAGCCCCAGGATCGCGTCGATGGCCCGCGCCATCCGCTCCCGCCCGTCCTCGGTGCGCGGCTCCCGCTCCAGGGCCTCCTCCAGCGTGCGGTGCATCAGCCGGTGCACGGCCGACTGCACGAGCTGCCGCTTGCCCGGGAAGTAGTACGAGACCAGCCCTCGCGCCGACCCGGCCCGGTCGGCGATGTCGGCGAGGGTCGTGGCGTCGTACCCGCGCTCTCCGACCACCTCGACGGCGGCCATCAGGAGCCGTTCCCGGGAACGTCTCCGCAACTCTTCATTGACCGATGCGCTGCGCGGGGACATGCTGTAACTCCTGCGTTGACTGGTTGGCAGCCAACCATACTCAGCGCAGCCCGACCAGGACCCGGAACGGCCTGGTCAGGCCGCCGTCCGTCTGGGGCGACACGGGGGATCGTCTCAGGCGGCCGGCGGACCCTGCCCCGGCGCCCTCCCGGGGCCCGCGGGGACGCCCGCGCGCACCTGTCGCACGGCCGCCCGACCGTCTCTAGAGTGGGCACGAGTGCCACCCGAGGAGGCGTGCGCCATGGAACAGGACCAGCGGATCCTGGCCAGGATCACGGAGATGGTCGCGGACGAGCACCGGCTGCGGCAGGCCCTCGCCGCCGGCGAGATCGACGACGTGTCGGAACAGCGGCAGCTCGGTCAGCTGGAGCGCGAGCTCGACCAGTGCTGGGACCTGCTGCGCAGACGGCGGGCCAAGAGCGAGTTCGGCGAGAACCCGGACGAAGCCCAGGTCAGGCCGTCGTCGCAGGTGGAGGGGTATCGGGGCTGACCCGCCCCGCAGCCCGCGCCGGGTGCGCGCGCCGGTGCACCGCGACCGCCGCGGCCACCACCGTCGCCCCGAGCAGCCAGCCCCCCACCACGTCCGAAGGCCAGTGCACCCCCAGCCACACCCGGGTCAGACCGACGCCCACCACCGAGACCACCCCGGCCGCCAGCGCCGTCCGCCACTTCGCGGGCGTGGTGCCGCGGCGGCGCAGCAGCCACAGCAGCAGCCCGCAGACGACCGTGGCGGTCATCGCGTGCCCCGACGGGTAGGCGGCGAAGTGGGCCGTGTCGACCGGGTCGGGCCAGACCGGGCGCGGCCGGTCCACGGCGGCCTTGAGGCCCTGTTGCAGCAGGCTGCCCAGCGCGCAGACGCCGGCCAGCCACACCGCCGTCCAGCGGTCCGCGTACCGCACGGCCAGCAGCACCACGACCACCGCGCACAGCAGCCGCATCGTCCACGGGTCCCACGCCCAGTCGCTGAGGATCCGCGCGGCGCGGGTGACGCCGGGCTCGGCGACCGCCCGGCGGTGGGCCGCGTCCGCGACGTCCTCGTCGAACTCCATGAGCGGCCGCCATCCGGCGGCGACCAGGGCGAGCAGCAGCCCGGAGAGGGCGGCGAGGACGGCCGCCGCCCGGGTCGCGCTCCGGTGGCCTGGCGGGCGGGGCGGGGAGTCGACGAGGTGCGGATGCATGGGTCGATCCTCCCCGAACCGGTGGCCGGGACGCCAATGCCCCCCCGGGCCGCCCCTGGGGACCCGGACGGGCGGGACGGCTATCCCAGCGCCCGCAGCCCCGGTACGAACGCCACCAGGACCGGCACCACCGGGACCAGCGCCGCCGTCGCCGTCAGCCCCAGACGGCGGGTCGGGGTGAGGCGGTCGGGCGCGCTCAGCAGCCGGTGGACGCGCTGCGGCACCTGCGCCTGGCCGGCCGGCGCGGAGCCGAACACCCCGCGCTCCTCGTTGAGTTCGACCAGCGCGAGGGCCGTGGTGAGGCGCCCGTGGCGGCGCGAGGCCATGTCGTCCGCGGCGAGTTCGACCAGCCGGTGCATCTCGTCGCGGAACGCGGCGAACACCGGCACCTGCGGGAACCCGTCGGCCAGCGCGGACGAACAGTGCAGCAGCCAGTCGTGCCTGGCCCGCGCGTGCCCCTTCTCGTGCGCGAGGACGGCGTCCAGCCGACGGTCGCCGAGCCGGCGCAACGCGCCGGTGGTGACGACGAGTCCGGGCGTCGCGCCCGACAGCCACCACGCGTCGGCCCGCTCGCCCTCCAGCACCACCAGCCTGCCGTGCGCGGGCCGCTCACCGGGCAACAGCGGCGCTCGCAGCAGGAGTTCGGCCCGGCGCCGGCGCCTGCGGGACCGCGCCCGCAGCACCTCGCGCACCAGCATGGCCACGCTCCACCCGCCCGCGCAGGCGAGCGTCACCGCCGTCGTCGCGGCCCAGGGGCCCGCGGTGACGAGCGGGTACGCCTCCATGACGCCGTGCGGGGCGGACGCGAACACCTGGCCGCGCACCGCCTGCCAGGCCGCCGCCGCGCTGAGCGTCATCGACAGCGCGCAGCACACCAGGACGGCCGCCACCACGCACTGCCACACCCAGAGGGCGACCACCGGTTCGCGGTCGGGCCAGTCGGCGCGCGCGAGCAGCCGCGGGGCGACGACGGCGGTCAGGGCGCCGAGCAGCAACAGTGCTGCGGGGACCATCATGGGCTCACCCTATGAGCGGGCCGCCGCCCCGCACATGCCCTCTTCCGCCAAAGTGACGCAGGCAACGGTGCCGCGCGCCGCGCCCCGGCCGGCATACCGCCCGCCGTGTCCCGGACGCGGTCACATCGCCAGCAGCATCGCCACCATCGCGATGCCCATCGACAGCCGGCAGGCGCGCGCCAACTCCGGCCGGTCGCCCCATCCGACGGCCCCCGAGCCCGCCGCCGCCGGCACCAGCCGCGCACCGGACAGCAGCACGTACCCGACGAAGTAGAGCAGCAACACCCCGGTCAGCGCCGGGACTCCGAGGGTGCCGCCGTGCCCGGCGTGACGGCCGGGGGAGAGCGTCATCGCGACCGCCATGTAGACCATGGCCGCGTCGCCGACCAGATGGTGCAGATGGTGTGCGCCGCGGCGGGCCGCCCACAGGGCGCGCAGCGCGGCGGCCCCGAAGACGGCCGCGTAGAGCGGCCAGGCCCACGACGGCGGGCTGAACGCCGTGGCCGGCACAGCCATCGCGGCCATCCCGAACCCCATCAGCGCCTCCGTCCCGGCCGTTCGGCGCTGTTCCTCGACGCCGCTGCGCATCCGCAGCAGGCAGTACGCCCCCAGGGCCGCGCACAGCGCGACCAGCAGCCACCCGGGCGAAGCCGGTCCGTGCACACGCACCTCCCCGTTCGACGGTGTCGGACAGTCGGTCGATGCCCACGGCACGCGGCGCGCACGCGAGCGCAAGGGTGTACACGGGGAGCGTGCGGGGCGGCACGGCACGTGACGAGAATCGTTTACGGGTAAAACACCTGTTAATCTGATCGGTATGAGCACCCCGACCCCCGCCCCCGGACCCACCCGCGCCCGCCGCCTCCCGCTCGCCGGGGTGCTCCGCCCAGGCCGACCGTCGGACATCTGGTTCAAGCCCGCCCTCAGCGCCGTGGCCTCGGTCGCACCGCCCAACCTCACCCTGCTCGCCCTCGGCCGCCTCGACCTCGCCATGTACACGATGGCCGGATCGCTCTGCGCCCTCTACGCCCACAACCGCCCCTACGCGGCCCGCGCCCGGGTACTGGCCCTGGTGGTGCTCGGCATGGTCGGCGGACTCGCCGTCGCCCTGCTCACCGCCTCCCTCACCGGCTCGGCGGTCGTCCTGGTCACCGTCGGCGCCCTGCTCGCGGCGGCCCAGAAGGCGCTCTGCGACGCCACCCGCATCGGCCCGCCCGGCAACGTCGTCCTCACCTTCATCAGCTCCGCCGCCCTCTTCGCCCCGCAGACCCTCGGCCAGATCCCCGGCCACCTCGCGCTCGCCGTCGCGGCCGGCGCCTGGGCCTGGCTGGTCGGCATGGCCCCCTGGCTGGTGCGCCCGCACGGACCCGAGCGCCGCGCCACCGCCCAGGCCCTGAACGCCGCCGCCGCGTACGCCGGCACCCCCGCCGACGACACCCACGCCCGCGCCAGGACCCGCGCCGCCGCCGCGGCCGCCGTCCAGGCCGCCTGGCAGTCCCTGCTCGCCACCGGCCCCCGCGCCGCCCGCACCCGGCGCGCGCTCGAACGCCTCGTCGTACGCGCCGAGGTCGCCCTCGCCGCCCCCGCCGACACCGACCCGGGCCGCCTGCGCGGCTGGGCCGGTGACCTCGTCGCGCGCGGCCCCGTGCCCCGCACCGACACCCCGGAGGACGGCGACGAACTCCTCGGCGTCGAGGTCGAACTCGCCTCACCGCGCCCCTCGTTGCGCCACCGCCTGGCCCCCCTCACGCCGCTCGCCGTCCGCACCGCGGTCGGCTGTGCCCTGGCTGGCTACCTCTCGCTCGCCCTCGGGATCGGCCGCCCCTACTGGGCCCTGGTCACCGCCGCCTCCCTCTACCAGGCCAACGTCGCCCTCACCTGGAGCCGGGGCGTCCAGCGCGTCGTCGGCAACCTCGCCGGCGTCCTGGTCTTCGCCGCCGTCGCCCCGCTCGCCCACCTCGGACCCGCCGCCCTCGTGCTCTGCTGCCTCGCCTTCAACTTCGGCGCCGAGGCGCTCATCACCCGCAACTACTGGCTCGGCAGCGTCTGCGTCACCCCCATGGCGCTGCTCATCACCGAGTTCGTCGGCGTCCAGGAACCCGGCACCCTCATCACCGAACGCGTCGTGGACACCCTGGTCGGCGCCCTGGTCGGCTTCCTCGCCGCCGTCGCCGTCACCAACCGGCGGGCGGGGGACCGCGTCGAGGACGCCCTGGCCGCCGTCGAACGCCTCCGTGAGCACACCGCCCGGCTGCTCGCCGGGCCGGAACCCGAGCCCGCCGCCCTGGAGTCCGCCCGCCGCTCGCTCGCCGCCGCCCTGGTCGAACTGCGGGCCACCGCCGACGCCGCGTCCGGCGAATGGTGGCAGCGCGCCCTGCCCCAGGAACGGGTGATGCGCGCCGAACAGGCCGGACACCGTACGCTCGCCGCGACGACCCGGCGCCGGGGACGGCTGCCGGGCGACCGCACGGAGACGGAAGGCGTACGACCATGACGGCACCCCGCCACGAGACCGCGACCGCAGCCGGCGTGGACGACACCGTCTCCGCGGTCGTTCGGCAGTGGCGGACCGTCCATCCGGGACTCGACACCGCCCCCATGGAGATCATCGGCCGGGTCAACCGCTGCGCCGCCCTCCTCCAGCAGGCCGAGGACGCGCCGCTGCGCCGGGCCGGGCTCAGCCGGCCCGAGTTCGACCTGCTGGGCGCGCTGCGCCGCACCGGGCACGAACTGACCCCAGGCGAGCTGGCCCGCGAGACCTTCTCCTCGGGGGCCGCCGTCACCAAGCGCCTCAAGCAGCTCACCGCCCGCGGACTCGTCGAGCGGCGCGGCGACACCCGCGACCGCCGGGTGGCCCACCTCCGCCTCACCGACGAAGGGCGCGACCTCGTCGACGGCATCCTCCCCGAGCAACTCGCCTACGAGAAAGCCGTCCTGTCCGTGCTCGCCCCCGAGGGGCGTGACGAACTGGCGGGTCTGCTCGGTGAGTTGCTGGGCCGCCTGGAGGGACGCCTGGGCGCGCTGCGGGTCTGAGGGACGTCAACGCCCCTTGGGACACGGCGTCGTGAGCGGCCGTCAGATGCCCGGCCGGAACCGGAGCGGGTGTTCCGGCGGGATCTCCACCAGCACGATCGGCGTGCCGTCCGGGTCGGTGATCCACATCTCGATCAGCCCCCACGGCTCCCTGACCGGCGGGCGGGCGATCTCGACGCCCTTCGCCGTCAGCTCCTCGTGCGCCGCCGCGACGTCCTCGACCTGGAGCCACAGCCGCGCCGAGGAGGAATCCCGGGACGCCGGGGTGTCGGAGCGCCCCGACAGCTCCAGGAAGCCGCCCCCGAGGAAGTACACCGTGCCGCGCTCGGGCCCCGTGCCGAACTCGCGGGCCACCGCGAGCCCGAGCCGCCCGCCGTAGAAGTCCCTGGACCGCTCGGGGTCCACGGGACGGAGCAGGATCCTGCCGCTGAGTACATGCACCATGCCTTCGGAGCCTACCGAGGGGCGCGCTAATCTCGGCGGTGCCCGCGCCGCAGCCCCGATCGGAGACCCGCACCATGGACACGGCCGCCACCACCGCGCTGACCTTCCGCGACGCCACGGACGCCGACGTGGACGCCCTCGTGGCGCTGATCGAGTCGGCGTACCGGGGGGACTCGAGCCGGGCCGGGTGGACCACCGAGGCGGACCTCCTCCAGGGGCAGCGCACCGACCCGCAGGGCGTGCTCGCGGTGATCGAGTCGCCCGACAGCCGGCTGCTCGTCGTCGAGCGGGACGGCCGCCGGGTCGCCTGCTGCCAGCTCGAACACCGCGGTGACCACGCCTACTTCGGGATGTTCGCGGTCAGCCCCGCGCTCCAGGGCGCCGGGCTCGGCAAGATCATCATCGCCGAGGCGGAGCGTGCCGCACGGGAGAGCTGGGGCGCGCGGGAGATGCACATGACCGTGATCTCCGTCCGCGACGACCTCATCGCCTGGTACGAGCGCCGCGGCTACCGCCGCACGGGACGGACGACCCCGTTCCCGTACGGCGACGAGCGCTTCGGCATCCCGCTCCGCGACGACCTGCGGTTCGAGCTGCTGATCAAGGAACTGGGCTGACGCTCACGCGGTGAAGCGGCCGGTGCGCTTGATCTCCGGGTAGTCGGTGGTCGCGCCGTCCAGGCCCAGGGCCCGCACCAGCCGCAGCTGCTCCTGCGTGTTCACCACCCAGCCGATGATCCGCAGATCCGCCTTGCGCGCCCGCTCCACGGTCTCCAGCGTCAGCCGTCTGAGGTTCAGGCAGACGGTCGCGGCCCCGGCCTCCACGGCCCGCTCCACGATGTCGTTGCCGTAGCGGCTGGCGATCAGCGCGGTGCGGGCGCCGGGCAGCAGCCGGGCGACCTCGGCGACCGCCTCGTCGTGGAACGACGACACCTCGACGCGGGAGGTGAGATCGCGCTCGCGGATCACCTCGGCCAGCGCGCGGGCCGCCGCCACGTCCTTGATCTCGGCCTGGATCGGCGTCGGCACCGCGTCGAGGACCTCCTCGAAGACCGGCACCCGCTCGCCCCGGCCCGCGTCCAGCGCGCGCAGCTCGGCGAGGGTCTTCTCGGCGATCGGTCCTGTGCCGTCGGTGGTGCGGTCCACGTCCGTGTCGTGCATGACGACGAGGGCGCCGTCCTTGCTCAGATGCAGATCGAGTTCGATGACGTCGAGGCCGGCGTGCTGGGCGGCGACGAACGAACGGAGGGTGTTCTCGGGTTCGACACCCATGACCCCGCGGTGACCGATGGTAAGGAAGTTCAAGGTTCGACCCTCTTCCGTCGACGGCGGCTCGGCGCTCGCGCGCACCGGGGCGGACGGCCGCGCGGGCAGAGCCGCAGCCTAACGGCCGCGCCCCGCGATGGACCCGCACGTGCCGGTTCCGCCTCGTCCGGTTCCCTACCCAGGCGCGTGTCGATCAGTGGCCTGTTTCGCGCCTCCCCGGGCGGGGTAGGCGCGACGGGTCCATCCGTCGGCCATCGGGGTTTCCGGCAGGAAAAAGTACGGTGAGAAGTGGGGCCGCGCAGGATATTTTCCCGAGGTGCCTCTTGCTGGGTGAAAGGCCATATGTATACGGTCTTCTTACGCGAGCTTCTCCTGTGGAGGGTGGGACATGACGGAAATTCTTGTGCGGGTGGGCGCTGAGGAGCAGATTCCTCCGGTGACCAGGGCGGTCGAACATCCGGCCTGGCCCGTGCTCAAGGAGGCCGTGGAGCGGATCAGGCCATGGCAGTCCAAGGACGGTTCCATCGATTTCGACGCCGAGGGCGCCCCCACGCGCGCGGACGCCGCCGAGGCCGTAGAGACGGTCGTCGCGGCCGTCGCGGAGCTGTCCCCGCTGCTCCCGCACGACGCCGACTACCACCGGGCCCTCGCCGCCGACCTGCGCGCCTGGTCCGACGGCGGTTTCCAGGTGCCGGACTTCCTCGACTCGCTGCTGGCCTTCCAGCCCGCCGCCCACCGGGAGGACGGCCTCCAGCACCTGGTCGTCTTCCCGATGTACACGCAGAACGGCAACCCGGACCGCAATCTGGAGGCGGTCGTGCTGCGGATGGTCTGGCCCCAGTGGCTGGCGGAGCTGGAGCGGACCCGCTACGACAACCCGATGTTCTGCGGGATCACCTTCGAGGACTTCACGGCCGGGTACGACACCAACTCCGCCGTCCTCTTCCCGGAGACCATCGCCGTCCGTGAGGCGCCGGAACGATTCTCCTGGGGTGGCATCTTCTGCGACCGCGAGGCCGCCCGCTTCCGCCGGGTCACCGAGGCCGCCGTCAAGATCCTCGGCATCGACCTGCCCGAGGACGTCGCCGCCATGGTCCACGACCAGAAGCGCTGCGAGGAGGCGTTCGTCCTGTGGGACATGGTCCACGACCGCACCCACAGCCACGGCGACCTGCCCTTCGACCCGTTCATGATCAAGCAGCGCCAGCCGTTCTGGATGTACGGCCTGGAGGAGCTGCGCTGCGACCTCACCGCCTTCAGGGAGGCCGTGAAGCTGGCCGACGACGGCGTCCCGCAGGCCCGTGACGTCCAGCACGCGATCCTCTTCGACCGCATGTTCCGCTTCCCCGTCACCGGCGAGCGGGTGCGCAACTACGACGGCCTCGGCGGCCAGTTGCTCTTCGCGTACCTGCACCGGCACGACGTCGTCCGCTGGACCGACAACACCCTGCACTTCGACTGGCAGCGCGCCCCGCAGGTCACCAACCAGCTCTGCGCCGAGATCGAGAAGCTCTACCGCGACGGCATCGACCGCCCGAAGCTGGTCCACTGGTTCGCTGGGTACGAGCTGGTCGCCGGCTACCTCTCGCCGCACCCCGGCTCCCGCTGGGCCAAGGGCCCCGACGCCCTGGATCTCGACCTGCCGCCGCGCAAGCTGGTGGACGACGTGCTTCCGGACGAGTTTCCGCTGAGCATGTTCTATGAGGCACTCTCCAAGAAGCTGAAGAACGTGATCGCCTCGACCCGGGGCATCACCGCGGAGAGCGACTCGCGGATCGCCGCGTGAGCGACCGCACCACAGGGAACGGGCCGACACCGGCCGGGGCGCCCCTCGGGCGGACGACCGAGGCCACGGCGCACACTGCTCAGGAGGCGAGGAACATGGGGAACGGGGCTCTCAGCGGTGCGGTGATCGCGGTGGCCGGCGCGGGCGGAGCCGCGGGCCGGGCGACACTGGTCCGGCTCGCGGAGGCGGGCGCGACGGTCGTCGCCGCCGACAACGACCCGGAGCGGCTCGCCGAGGCCGTCGACGCGGCCCGGTACGCGGGCGGCGGCGCCAACGTCATCGGAGAACCCGTCGACCTGCTCGACCTGGGCTCCACCCGGGAGTGGGCCGCGCACATCGCCGAGGAGTTCGGCAGCGTCGACGGCCTGGTGCACCTCGTCGGCGGCTGGCGCGGCAGCGAGACGTTCACCAAGACCGTCCTGGACGACTGGGACTTCCTCGAACTGCTGCTCATCCGCACCGTGCAGCACACCTCCCTCGCCTTCCACGAGGCGCTCCAGCGCAGCGACCGCGGCCGGTACGTCCTGATCAGCGCCGCAGGCGCCAGCAAGCCCACCGCGGGCAACGCCGCCTACGCGGCCGCCAAGGCCGCCGCCGAGGCGTGGACGCTCGCCATGGGCGACTTCTTCCGCAAGGCGGGCGGCGACGAGGGGCCCACCTCCGCCGCGACCATCCTGGTGGTGAAGGCGCTGGTGCACGACGCGATGCGCGCCGACCGCCCGAACGCCAAGTTCTCCGGCTTCACCGACGTCAAGGACCTCGCCGAGGCCATCGTCGACGTCTGGGACAAGCCCGCCGCCGAAGTGAACGGAAACCGTCTGTGGCTGACCGACCGGCCGTGAACCCGCCCAGGACCGACGCCCGTCGCCACCACGACCCCGAGGTCCGCGGCTTCGCCAGCGACAACTACGCGGGAGCGCACCCGGAGATCCTCGCCGCGCTCGCCCTCGCCAACGGCGGCCACCAGGTCGCCTACGGCGAGGACGACTACACCGAGCACCTCCAGGGCGTGATCCGCAGCCACTTCGGCGCCACCGCCGAGGCCTTCCCGGTCTTCAACGGCACCGGCGCCAACGTCGTCGCGCTCCAGGCGGTCACCGACCGCTGGGGCGCGGTGATCTGCGCGGACAGCGCCCACATCCATGTCGACGAGGGCGGCGCCCCCGAGCGCATGGGCGGCCTCAAACTGCTCACCGTGCCCACCCCGGACGGCAAGCTCACCCCCGAGCTGATCGACCAGCAGGCCTGGGGTTTCGACGACGAGCACCGGGCGATGCCGCAGGTCGTCTCGATCACCCAGAGCACCGAACTCGGCACCCTCTACACGCCGGACGAGATCCGCGCCCTCTGCGACCACGCCCACGCCCTCGGCATGCGCGTCCACCTGGACGGCTCCCGGATCGCCAACGCCGCCGCCTCCCTCGACGTCCCGATGCGGACGTTCACCAACGCCGTCGGCGTCGACCTGCTCTCCCTCGGCGGCACCAAGAACGGCGCGGTCTTCGGTGAGGCGGTCGTGGTGATCGACCCGGACGCGGTCCGCCACATGAAGCATCTGCGCAAGCTGTCCATGCAGCTCGCCTCCAAGATGCGTTTCGTCTCGGTGCAGTTGGAGGCCCTGCTCGCCAAGGACCTCTGGCTGCGCAACGCCCGGCACGCCAACGAGATGGCCCAGCGGCTCGCCGAGGGCGTCCGCGCCGTGGACGGCGTCGAGATCCTCTACCCGGTCCAGGCCAACGGCGTCTTCGCCAGGCTCCCGCACGAGGTGAGCCTGCGCCTGCAGAAGCGGTTCCGCTTCTACTTCTGGGACGAGACGGCGGGCGTGGTGCGCTGGATGTGCGCGTTCGACACCGCCGAGGACGACGTCGACGCGTTCGTGGCGTCGGTCAAGGAGGAGATGGCCCGCTGGCGGACCACCGGCGGACCGTCGTGCATAGGTATGCGGTCACCTGAAAAGTCATTGACGCTCGGGTGATCGCTTTCCTATGCTCTGCGGGCATGGAGCTGATCCAGAGAACCCCCGACCTGTCCGCCTATCTGGCCGCTGACGAGGCCATCGACCACCACCATCCGGTGGTCAGACGGACCGCGCTCCGGCTGGCCGCCGACGTCACCGACTCGTATGCCTATGCACAGGCCGCCTACGAGTTCGTCCGCGACACCGTCCCGCACTCCCAGGACTCCGGCGACCTCCGCGTCACCTGGCGCGCCTCCGACGTGCTGGCCCTCGGCACCGGCATCTGCCACGCCAAGGCACACGCCCTCGCCGCCCTGCTGCGCGCCGAGGACATCCCCACCGCGCTCTGCTACCAACGGCTCCGCCACGACGACGGCCAGTGCCACGTCGTCCACGGCCTGGTCGCCGTCCGCTTCCACGGCGCCTGGCACCGCCAGGACCCGCGCGGCAACAAGCCGGGCGTGGCCGCGCGGTTCTCCCTCGACGGCGAACACCTCGCCTGGGTCCCGGACCCGGAGCGCGGCGAGGTGGACCACCCGGACCTGTACGCCGCGCCGCACCCGGCCGTGCTCGGCGCGCTCAAGGCGGCGCCCGACCGGCCGCACCTGTGGGCGACCCTCCCGACCGCGCTCTGACACCGAGGAGAGCGCGGTCCTCCTCGACGCCTGGTCCGGAAGCTCCCGTCGGAGGGGCCGCCGCGACGCCGGTCGCCGACATCGCGGCGGCGGGCGCCGAACGGGCCGCGCTCCTGGCGCAGTGCAGCCCCGGTGCGCGCGTCGAGCCGCGTGCGCCGGGGCTGTGATTCCTGCCGGGTGGGCCGGGTCAGCGTGCCTCGGCCGCCCGCACCTCTTCCGGGGTGGGCGCGGTGCCGCCGAGGTGGGCCGGCATCCACCAGGTGTCGTTCGCGTCCTTCGGGCGGACCGGATAGGCGCGCTGCGCGGCCTCGAGCAGCTCCTGCACCCGCTCGCGCACCTGCCGGGTGAGGGCACCCGCGTACTTGTCCTTGGACGCCTCGATCGCCTCCCCGACCCGGATGGTGATCGGGGTGTGGCTGCGCTTGAAGTTGCGCGGGTGGCCCTTGGTCCACAGCCGCTGCGTCCCCCACACGGCCATCGGGACCAGCGGCACGCCCGCCTCCTGGGCCAGCCGCGCGGCACCCGACTTGAAGCTCTTGAGGGTGAACGACGGCGAGATCGTCGCCTCGGGGAACACCCCGACGATCTCGCCCGAACGCAGCGAGGCCAGCGCGTGCGCGTAGGCGGCCTCACCCTGGTCGCGGTCGACCGGGATGTGCTTCATCCCGCGCATCAGCGGGCCCGAGATACGGTGCCGGAAGACGGACTCCTTCGCCATGAAGCGAACGAGACGTTTCTGCGGGAGCGCCGCCAGGCCGCTGAAGATGAAGTCCAGGTAGCTGATGTGATTGCTCACCAGCACGGCGCCGCCCGAGCGCGGAATGTTCTCCGATCCCTGGCAGTCGATCTTCAGGTCCCACGTCTTGAACAACGTGCGGGCGAATCCGATGACGGGACGGTAGACAAGCTCTGCCATGGACGGGGTGGGCCCTTCGTGCTCAGCCCGGGAAAGGGGAGCTCCCGGCGGGAAGTTACGGAGCCGTAGGTTTACGGCATCTCGCAGATCGTGCCCGAAGAACGTCCGGGTAGCCAGTCCAAGTGCCCACCGGTCACGAGATCCTCGTCACGTCCGCGCCCTCGGGTCGCCGATATGCCCCTGATCCTTCTCCACCAGCCTCTTTACCCCGCTCCCGCGGTCGCCCGGCGCAGCAGCAGATACATCTCGCACCCCAGGCAGAAGCCGAACGCGGAGTTCAGGAAGGCCGCCGCGAGGGCGAGCCCGGTGGCCGCCGTCCCGAGCCACTCAGGACCCACCGCGTACCCGATCAGACCGAGCAGCGCGAAGCCGAGCCCGACGGCCTGGGCGAACCGCGGCGGCTCGGGCGGCTCGAACGCGCGCGGCGGCCCGAGCCTCGGCCGTATCGCGGCGCGGAACAGCACCCCGTACGGCGAGCGGGCCACCCCGCCTGCCGCGCCCAGCGCGAACGCCAGGGTCTGCCAGGCCAGCAGCCAGGCGCTGCCGGTGATCAGCACGGCCGCCAGGACGACGGTCGTCACGGCCGCGCCGAACCGGGGGCCTCGTACATCGATGTCCATGGATCAAGCATTCCGCATCCGAAAGGATGCGCGGGACCGGGAATCTTTGCGGTCTCGTGAACGCTGGGGACCGGTGTGACAGGACTGTGGGTGTGCCTGGCGGTGCTCGCGCTGGCGGGCGCGGGCGGAGCCGTGTGGCGACGACGGAGCGGGAGGGTGCGGGTGCGCGGACGGGACGAGGGAAAACGGCTGGGCGCCGCCGAGTTGGGCGAGGCGCTGGGCGAGCGGGCCACGCTGGTGCAGTTCTCCAGCGCCTTCTGCGCCCCCTGCCGGGCGACCCGGCGGGTCCTGGGCGAGGTGGCCGGCATGGTCCCGGGGGTGACGCACGTCGAGATCGACGCCGAGGACCACCTCGACCTCGTTCGCGCCCTCGGCATCCTCAAGACGCCGACGGTCCTGGTCCTCGACGCCGACGGCCGGGTGGTCCGCCGCGCCACCGGGCAGCCGCGCCGGGCCGATGTCATCGCCGCGCTGGGGGAGGCGGTGTGACGTCTCCGGGCGCCGTGGCGGGCCGTCTCCCGGATGCCGGGACGCACTTGACTGCACCTGCCACCTATCGTCAACCTGACCGTATGCCACCGGAACTCCTGCTGCACGGGCGGACGCACGTCGACCTCGGGCGCACCGCGAGCGCGCGCTGTCCGGGCCACTGAGCGACCACGGCCCGGTACGCACCCCTTCGCGGAAGGACAGCTCCATGACGGCATCCCCCGACCTCGAGACCGTTCAGCTCGCCTCGCCCGACCTGCTGCGCTCCGTCTTCCGGCGGCACGCGGCGGGGGTCGCCGTGATCACCGCGCGCGGCGGCTCGGGTCCGGTCGGTTTCACCGCCACCTCCCTCACCTCCGTCTCCGCCGAACCCCCCATGCTCTCCTTCGGGATCGGTACCGGCGCCTCCAGCTGGCCCGCGGTCGCCGACACCGACCACATAGCCGTGCACCTGCTCGGCGAACACCAGAGCGAACTGGCGGCCACCTTCGCGCGCAGCGGCGCCGACCGCTTCGGCGCGCCCACCCGCTGGCACGAGGGCCCCGAGGGCGTACCGGTGCTGGCCGGCGTGCGGGCCTGGCTGGCGTGCCGGATCGTCGCGCGGGTGCCGGCCGGGGACCACCGCATCGTGCTGGCCCAGGTGCTGGCGGGCGACGCCACGGGCCCCGGCCGTCCGCTCCTGTACCACCAGGGCGGCTTCCACGGCCTGCGCGACTGACAGCCGGTACGGGTGACCCGTCCCCGGTGCTGCACACCGGTCGAGTTCCGATTACGCTGCGTTGCAAAGGTCACAGTTCAAAGCGCTTGCTCAGCGGGAACGAACTGGGTGTACTGACGAGTAATATTGCGGTCGGAGCACAGGTCGCCCCGACCGGGACGGGCCGCTTGAGGCACCTATGCTGCCTTCAAGAGGCAGCCGAAAATGACGATGCAGTAGGAGAGCCGGCGTGAGCTTGAGGATCGTTGTCACTGTGAAGTACGTGCCCGACGCCACTGGCGACCGGCACTTCGCCGATGACCTGACCGTGGACCGGGACGACGTGGACGGTCTGCTCTCCGAGCTGGACGAGTACGCGGTGGAGCAGGCCCTCCAGATCTCGGAGAACTCCGACGACGACGTCGAGGTCACCGTCCTGACGGTCGGCCCCGAGGACGCCAAGGACGCCCTGCGCAAGGCGCTCTCCATGGGCGCCGACAAGGCGGTCCACGTCGAGGACGACGACCTCCACGGCACCGACGTCATCGGCACCTCGCTGGTGCTCGCCAAGGCGATCGAGAAGGCCGGCTACGACCTGGTGATCTCCGGCATGGCCTCCACCGACGGCACCGCGGGCGTCGTCCCCGCGCTGCTCGCCGAGCGCCTCGGCGTCCCGCAGGTCACCCTGCTGTCCGAGGTCTCCGTCGAGAACGGCACGGTCAAGGGCCGCCGCGACGGCGACGCCGCCTCCGAGCAGCTGGAGGCCGCGCTGCCCGCCGTCGTGTCGGTCACCGACCAGTCGGGCGAGGCCCGTTACCCCTCCTTCAAGGGGATCATGGCGGCGAAGAAGAAGCCGGTCCAGGCGTGGGACCTCTCGGACCTGGAGATCGACGCCGACGAGGTCGGCCTCGACGGCTCCTGGACCAAGGTCGACACGGCGGACGAGCGCCCGGCCCGCACCGCGGGCACGATCGTCAAGGACGAGGGCGAGGGCGGCAAGCAGCTCGCCGAGTTCCTCGCGGGCCAGAAGTTCGTCTGAGCCCGCCCCCGCCCACCGCCCCTCACCCTCGTTCCGCAGGAGAGCAATCCCATGGCTGAAGTTCTCGTCTACGTCGACCACGTGGACGGTGCCGTCCGCAAGCCCACCCTCGAACTGCTGACGCTGGCCCGCCGGATCGGCGAGCCCGTCGCCGTCGCGCTGGGCGCGGGCGCCGCCGACACCGCCGCGGTCCTCGCCGAGCACGGCGCCGTCAAGGTGCTGACCGACGACGCCGCCGAGTACGCCGACTACCTGGTCGTCCCGAAGGTCGACGCCCTCCAGGCCGCCTACGAGGCCGTCTCCCCGGCCGCCGTCCTGGTGCCGTCCTCCGCCGAGGCCAAGGAGGTCGCCGCCCGCCTCGCGCTGCGCATCGGCTCCGGCATCATCACCGACGCCGTCGACCTGGAGGCCGGCGCCGAAGGACCCGTCGTCACCCAGTCGGTGTTCGCCGCGTCCTACACCACCAAGTCCCGTGTCTCCCAGGGCACTCCGGTCGTCACCGTCAAGCCGAACAGCGCCGCCGTCGAGGCCGCCCCGGCGGCCGGCGCCGTCGAGGCCCTGTCCGTGACGTTCTCCGCGCAGGCGACCGGCACCAAGGTCACCGGCCGCACCCCGCGCGAGTCGACGGGCCGCCCGGAGCTGACCGAGGCCGCGATCGTCGTCTCCGGTGGCCGCGGCGTCAACGGCGCCGACAACTTCGCGATCATCGAGGCCCTGGCCGACTCCCTCGGCGCGGCCGTGGGCGCCTCGCGCGCCGCGGTGGACGCCGGCTGGTACCCGCACACCAACCAGGTCGGCCAGACCGGCAAGTCGGTGTCGCCGCAGCTCTACATCGCCAACGGCATCTCGGGCGCGATCCAGCACCGGGCCGGCATGCAGACCTCGAAGACGATCGTGGCCGTGAACAAGGACGCCGAGGCCCCGATCTTCGACCTGGTCGACTACGGCGTCGTCGGCGACCTCTTCGACGTGGTGCCGCAGCTGACCGAGGAGATCAAGGCCCGCAAGGGCTGATCCCCGCCGCTCGGCCCGAGGCCCTCGTGACCCCCGTGGTCACGGGGGCCTCGG
This sequence comes from Streptomyces griseoviridis, assembly GCF_005222485.1. Classification (NCBI taxonomy): domain Bacteria; kingdom Bacillati; phylum Actinomycetota; class Actinomycetes; order Kitasatosporales; family Streptomycetaceae; genus Streptomyces; species Streptomyces griseoviridis. Next base: position 877,545 of record NZ_CP029078.1, on the reverse strand, counting down.
TCTGTCGGGGCGGCGGGTGTTGACCCGCGGGAAGAGACACAGATAACTTCGCTCTGCGGATAATTGATTCCGTAAAGCGGAAGAACTGGAGGGTGTGGGATGGGTCAGCAGGAGAAGGTGGCGACGAGCCTCGCGGGCGCCGTCAGCGAGGAGATCAGCGCCTCCCTCGCGCCGGTCGACGCCGAACTCGAACGCCGCTACCCCGGCGACCCCGGCACCCGTCAGCCCGTCCACACCGTGTACGTCCCCGCCGACGTCCTCGCCGCCGACACCGTCCGCTCCTGGGGCGACCAGGCCCTCGACGCCCTCGACCGGCACGCCCCGGACGCCGCCTCCCTCGCCGCCGTCCTCGGCCTCGACGACGCCCTCGCCGCACCCGTGTACGACCGCGTCCGGGCCAAACTGGAACGCGAGCCGATCGAGGATCTGCGCGTCGACTTCGAGGACGGCTACGGCACCCGCCCCGACGCCGAGGAGGACGCCGCCGCCGCCCGCGCCGCCCGGCTCGTCGCCGAGGCGTACCGCGACGGGACGGCCGCCCCCTGGACGGGCATCCGCATGAAGTGCATGGAGGCACCGGTGCGCGACCGGGGCATCCGCACCCTCGACATCTTCCTCACCGGCCTGCTCGACGCCGGCGGTCTGCCCGACGGGCTCGTCCTGACCCTGCCCAAGGTGACCTACCCCGAGCAGGTCACCGCCATGGTCCGGCTCCTGGAGAGCTTCGAGAAGACGCGCGGCCTCCCGCCGGGCCGGATCGGCTTCGAGATCCAGATCGAGACCAGCCAGGCCATCCTGGCCACCGACGGCACCGCCACCGTCGCCCGCATGATCCAGGCCGCCGAGGGCCGCGCCACCGGACTCCACTACGGCACCTTCGACTACAGCGCCTGCCTCGGCGTCTCCGCCGCCTACCAGGCCAGCGACCACCCGGCCGCCGACCACGCCAAGGCCATCATGCAGGTCGCCGCCGCGGGCACCGGCGTCCGGCTCTCCGACGGCTCCACCAACGTCCTGCCCGTCGGACCCACCCCGAAGGTCCACGACGCCTGGCGGCTGCACCACCGCCTCACCCGCCGCGCCCTCGCCCGCGCCTACTACCAGGGCTGGGACATGCACCCCGGCCACCTCCCGACCCGGTACGCGGCCGTCTTCGCCTTCTACCGCGAGGGCTTCGAACAGGCGGCGGCCCGGCTCACCCGGTACGCCCACCGGACCGGCGGCGACGTCATGGACGAGCCCGCCACCGCCAAGGCGCTCAGCGGTTATCTGCTGCGCGGCCTGGACTGCGGGGCCCTCGACATCGCCGAGGTGGCCCGCGCCACCGGCCTGACCCGCGCCGACCTGGAGGCGTTCGCGCTGCCGAGGCGCGCCGACCTGACGGCGTCCGCGCCGTAGCGGCGAGCGGCCGTGTCCACGGCGTCGGGCGCGGGGCTCAGGCGAGTTCCTCGAAGCCGGACGCCGTGACCAGCTTCTCCTCGGCGAACAGCCGCGTCCCCGCCTCGCACAGCACCGGGTCGGCCCGCGCCCGGCGGCTGAACTCCCGCGCGGTGTACCCGAACAGCTCCCTCAACCCCCGCGACTGAAGCAGGAGTTCGGTCAGCAGGGCACGCTGGTCGCGCAGGTGCGGACGCGGCGAGCCCGAGCCGTCGAGCAGCACACCGCGCCGGTTGACGTATCCGTACGCGCCGGGCAGCACCGTCCCGTCCGCCAGCTCGATCCGCACTTCGGAGGCGGGCAGCCAGACCCGCAGATAGTGGCCGCCGGGCAGCGGCACGCCCTCGCTCGCGTCGACCACCGCGAGCTGCCCGGCGTCGAACCACGTCACGAACAACTCCCGCACCGTGTCGGGCGAGCGGAAGGGCGACGCCGACATGTACCCCATCGGGCTGACGTGCGCGGAGACGCCCACCTCGACCCCGGTCACCCGGGCCCGGGTCATCGGGACCGGCGATCGGAGGCCGGCCGTGGCCATCTTGTGCCTGAGCTGCCCCGGACAGGCGTTGGAGCCGACCGCCAGGACCGGGACGCGCTCCGGATGCACCAGCCGGTCGAGCGGCAACAGCCGGTCGCCGTCGAGGAGTCCGGAGTCGCGGGGCCACATCCCCGGGTAGCTCAGCGGGTGTTCGCGTGGCGCCTCGGCGAGGCCCAGCGCCTCCAGTGTGCGGTCCGCCATGAACTCCTCAGTTCGCCGGGGGCAGTTCGCCCGAGCCGCGCGCGATCAGGCGGGTCGGCAGCTCGATGCGCTCCGGCGCCAGGAGCGTGCCGTCCAACTGGCGGAAGAGACGCTCGGCGGCGGTACGGCCGAGGGCCGCGGAGTCCTGCGCGACGACGGTGAGGCCGGGCTGCAGCAGATCGGCCAGCTCGATGTCGTCGAAGCCGACCAGCGCGACCGGCCGGGCGCGCTCGGCGATGACCCGGATGGCCGTGACGGTGACGCGGTTGTTGCCGGTGAAGATCGCGGTCACCGCGTCAGGACCCGACAGCATCTCCTCGGTCGCCCGCCGCACCCGCGTCGGATCGGTGACCCCGAGCGACATCCAGGAGCCCTCGACCGTGATGCCGGCCTCCTCCATGGCCGTCCGGTAGCCGCGCAGCCGCTCCGCCGCGGTGTGGATGCGGGGCATGTCACCGACGAAGCCGATCCGGCGGTGGCCGTGCGCGATGAGGTGGGCGACACCGTCCCTGGCGCCGCCGAAGTTGTCGGACAGCACCACGTCCGCGTCGATCCGGCCGGCCGGCCGGTCCACGAACACCGTCGCGACGCCCGCCCGCACCTCGGGCTCCAGATACCGGTGGTCGTCACCGGCCGGGATGATCACCAGCCCGTCCACCCGGCGCGCGCACAGCGCGAGCGCCAACTCCTGCTCGCGGTCCGGGTCCTCCGCGCTCGACCCGTTGATCAGCAGCGCCCCGTGCGCCCGCGCCACCTCCTCGACGGCGCGGCTGAGCGGTCCGTAGAACGGGTCGGCGAGATCCTCCAGGACCAGGCCGATGCTGGCGGTGCGGCCCTTGCGCAGCACCCGCGCGCTGTCGTTGCGGCGGAAGCCCAGCGCGTCGATGGCCTCCTGCACCCGGCGCTCGGTCTCCTGGGTCACGCCTGACTCGCCGTTGACCACCCGGGAGACGGTCTTGAGCCCCACCCCGGCGCGCGCGGCGACGTCCTTCATGGTCGGGCGGTTGCCGTAGCGGTGGGTGGGAACGCCTGCGGTGCGGCGGGCAGTCTCGGGCACGATGCGCTGTCCTTGTCCTGTCTCGTCCATAGGGGTGCGTCGGACCATAGGGATGTATGAGGATGTGGCGTCGAGCATAGAGCCTGGACAACGTTGTCATATGCGCGAGAGACTGTCCACCGCAATCTCCGGCCTGCGCCCCCACCGCCAGACCGGTCCGCTCCTCTCCCGCACCCGGTGGGGGAGGTTCCCACTCGATGGGAGATCCGATGGTTGACGGGGAGATCCGACACTGATGCACACCGACCTCGTGGCAGCGCTCGACATCGGCGGCACGAAGATCGCCGGAGCGCTGGTGGACGGCCACGGCCAGATCCTGGTGCGATCCCAGCGCCCGACGCCCGCGCAGCGGGACGGCGAGACCGTGATGCGGGCCGTGGAGGAGGTGCTCGGCGAGCTGACGGCCTCGCCCCTGTGGGAACGGGCCGGCGCGCTCGGCATCGGCAGCGCGGGCCCGGTGGACGCGTCCGCCGGCACGGTGAGCCCGGTGAACGTACCGGGCTGGCGCGACTATCCGCTGGTGCGCCGGGTACGGCAGGCCGCCTGCGGGCTGCCGGTCGAGCTGATCGGCGACGGCGTCGCGATCACCGCGGCCGAGCACTGGCAGGGCGCGGCCCGGGGGCACGACAACGCGCTGTGCATGGTCGTCTCCACCGGAGTCGGCGGCGGCCTGGTGCTGAACGGCCAGCTGCATCCCGGCCCCACCGGCAACGCGGGTCACATCGGCCACATCAGCGTCGACCTCGACGGCGACCTGTGCCCGTGCGGCTCGCGCGGCTGCGTGGAGCGGATCGCGAGCGGCCCGAACATCGCGCGCCGCGCCCTGGAGAACGGCTGGCGGCCCGGCCCCGACGGCGACGTCTCGGCCGCCGCGGTGGCCGAGGCCGCCCGCTTCGGCGACCCGGTCGCGACGGCGTCGTTCCAGCGGGCCGCGCAGGCGCTGGCCGCCGGGATCGCGGCCACCGCCACGCTCGTCGAGATCGACATCGCGGTGATCGGCGGAGGCGTGGCCAAGGCGGGCGACGTCCTCCTCACCCCGCTGCGCAAGGCCCTCGGCGACTACGCGACCCTGTCGTTCGTGCAGCGCCTCGCGGTCGCGCCGGCCCAGATGGGCACGGACGCGGGACTGGTGGGCGCGGCGGCCGCGGCACTCGCCAAGCGGACGGACGCGGCGACGGTCTGAGGGGCGGCGGCGTGGACGTACGGCGAGGCGGCGGGTGCGGTGGGGTGCTGCGCGCCGGGACGGCGTCGGGGCGGGAAGCAGGAACGTTCCCGCCGGTCGCTCGGGGCTCGGCGCCCGGCGGTCGGGGACACGGACCGCCCTCGGACCGGGTCCGGGATCCGCTCCGCGCGGGGTGGCCGCCGGAGCACGACCGTGACCCCGGTGGCGGTCACGCAGTTGAGCCGGGCATGAAGAAGCGCAGCCTGCTCGCCATCGCCTCCCTCGCCACCGGTTTCGTCGTCGCGGCGGTCACCCCGTCGCACGCCGAGGACCACACCGTCCTGGACGACCTGAACGTCAAGGACACCATCAGCGCGGTCGACAGGACCGTCAGCCAGGACAGCTTCGCCATGGACGAGCACAGCCTCGGCCAGAACGGCTGATCCCGGGCCCCGACCACACGGCGGCGCCGGTGCCTCGTCAGGGAGGGCACCGGCGCCGCCGTGTGTCAGTACTGGACTCGCACTGGTTTCCGAGACGGGGTGAAGCGGGCAAGCCTCACAAGGCCAAGAGAAGAGGGGGAACCGTGATCGTCTGGATCAACGGCGCGTTCGGTGCGGGGAAGACCACCACCGCACGGGAACTGATCGACCTGATCCCGAACAGCACGATGTTCGACCCGGAGGTCATCGGCGGAGCTCTCGCCCAACTGCTCCCGCCCAAGCACCTCGCCGAGGTCGGCGACCACCAGGACCTGCCGATCTGGCGCCGCCTGGTGATCGACACGGCCGCCGCGATGCTGGCCGAGCTGGGCGGGACCCTCGTCGTCCCGATGACCCTGCTGCGCCAGGAGTACCGCGACGAGATGTTCGGCGCTCTCGCCGCCCGGCGGATCGGCGTCCACCACTTCGTCCTCGCTCCCGCGGAGTCGGTGCTGCGCGTCCGCGCGGCCGACCGCGAGCTGCCGTCCGACCCCGTCGACGGCGCGCCGCGCGGCCGGCGGTGGTCGGCCGACCACATCGAGCCCTACCGGGCCGCCCTCGCGTCCTGGCTCAGCGCCGACGCCCACCTCGTCGACACGAGCGCGCTGAGCGCGCGGGCGGCGGCCGGCCGGATAGCCGAGGCCGTCGGCAACGGCGAGGTGCCTGCCTGCGACATCGTTCAGACGCCCGAGCCCACCAGCGAGACCCTCGCCTCCGGAGTCCTCCTCTTCGACGAACGGGACCGGATCCTGCTCGTCGACCCCACGTACAAGGCCGGCTGGGAGTTCCCCGGCGGTGTCGTCGAACCCGGCGAGGCACCCGCGAGAGCCGGTATCCGCGAGGTCGCCGAGGAGACCGGCCTGCACCTCGCGGACGTACCGCGGCTGCTGGTCGTCGACTGGGAGGCGCCCGCGCCCCCCGGGTACGGCGGGCTGCGGCTCCTCTACGACGGCGGTCGGCTCGACTCCGGGGAGGCGTCCCGTCTGATGCTGCCTGGCCCCGAACTCCGCGACTGCCGCTTCGTCACCGAGAGCGAGGCGGCCGACCTCCTCCCGCCCGTCCGCTACGAACGCCTCCGCTGGGCCCTGCGGGCGCGCGAGCGGGGCGCGGCGATGTACCTGGAGCGCGGGATCCCGGTCCCCTGACCAGGCCCGGCGGGCAGCCGACGGCACGCGCGCGGGGCGCCGTCCGAAGTCGGTGCCGGGTCAGCTCCTCCGCCGCACGGCACGCGCGCGTGGCCGCGGCGGACACCGGCGCCGCGACGGCCGACCGGACCCCGCACGCCACGCGCGCGCGGCGGGCGTTCCTGACGGACGGCCAGGGCGCGGCGGAAGCACGGCATGCGGGGGGGGCGACGGGGCCGGCACGGAGCGTGAGGCCCGGCACTGAAGCACGGCACGCGCGCGTGGCGGCCGTTGCTGACGGACGGCCACGGCGCGGCGGAAGCACGGCATGCGCGCGGGGGGCGACGGGGCCCGGCACGGAGCGTGCGGCCCGGCACTGAAGCACGGCACGCGCGCGGGGCGGCCGTTCCTGACGGACGGCCACGGCCCCGGCGGAAGCACGGCACGCGCGCGTGGGGGCGACGGGGCCCGGCATGGGGTGTGAGTCCCGGCACTGAAGCACGGCACGCGCGCGTGGCGGCCCTTCCTGACGGACGGCCACGGCCCGGCGGAAGCTCGGCACGCGCGCGTGGGGGCGACGGGGCCCGGCACGGGGTGTGAGTCCCAGCACCGAAGCACGGCACGCGCGCGTCACGGTCGTTTCTGACGGACGGCCACGGCCCGGCGGAAGCTCGGCACGCGCGCGTGGGGGCGACGGGGCGGCTCGTCCCGTTCGTTGATCACCGTCCCTGATCACTTTCCCTGATCACCACGGCGAAGCGCGGCCCGCGCGTGGGGCGACGGTCGTCCGTGCGACGTCGCCCCGCGCGCGGGCCCGGCGTGGGACCTCCGCGGCGGGGTGTCGGCTCAGCCGGCCGCGTAGTTGCGCAGGAACAGGGCCTCCGCGACCGACAGCCGCTCCAACTCGTCGGGCGACACGCTCTCGTTCACCGCGTGGATTTGGGCCTCCGGCTCGCTCAGCCCGATCAGCAGGAACTCGGTCTCGGGGTAGAGCCCGGCGAGGGTGTTGCAGAGCGGGATGGAGCCGCCCTGACCGGCGTACTGCATCTCCTGGCCCGGGTAGGCGACGGACATGGCCTCGGCCATCGCCGCGTACGCCGGGCTCGTGGTGTCCGCGCTGAACGCCTGGCCCTGCCCGGTCTGCTCGGTGCTCACCCGCGCGCCCCACGGCGTGTGCGCCTCCAGGTGGGCTTGAAGCAGCTTGGTCGCCTCGACGCTGTCCACGCCCGGCGGCACCCGCAGGCTGACCAGCGCGCGGGCGCTCGCCTGCACCGACGGCGTGGCGCCGACCACCGGCGGGCAGTCGATGCCGAGGACGGTGACCGCGGGCCGCGCCCAGATCCGGTCGGCGACCGTGCCCGAGCCGATCAGCTCGACGCCGTCCAGCACCTTGGCGTCCTGCCGGAACTGCTCCTCGTCGTACTGGAGCCCCTCCCAGCCGGAGTCGGAGGCGAGCCCGTCGACCGTCGTCGAGCCGTCCTCGGCGCGCAGCGAGTCGAGGACGCGGATCAGCGCGCTCAGCGCGTCGGGGGCCGCGCCGCCGAACTGCCCCGAGTGCAGGTTGCCTTCGAGGGTGTCGACGCTCACCCGCACCAGGGTCATGCCGCGCAGCGTGGTGGTGACGGTGGGTAGGCCGACGCGGAAGTTGCCCGCGTCCCCGATGACGATGGTGTCGGCCGTCAACAGCTCCGGGTGCTGCTCGGCGTAGCGTTCGAGACCGCCGGTGCCCTGCTCCTCCGAGCCCTCGGCGATCACCTTCACGTGCACCGGCACGCCGCCGTTCGCCTTGAGGGCGCGCAGCGCGAGCAGGTGCATGATGACGCCGCCCTTGCAGTCGGCGGCGCCGCGCCCGTACCAGCGGCCGTCGCGCTCGGTCAGCTCGAACGGCGGGGTGGTCCAGGCCGCCTCGTCGAGCGGCGGCTGCACGTCGTAGTGCGCGTAGAGCAGAACCGTTTTGGCGCCCTCGGGTCCGGGCAGATGGCCGTAGACCGACTGGGTGCCGTCGGGGGTGTCGAGGAGGGCCACATCCTCGAAGCCCTCGGCGCGCAGCGCGTCGGCGACCCAGCCGGCCGCGCCCTCGCTCTCCGACTTCGGGAACTGGTCGAAGTCCGCCACCGACTTGAAGGCGACCAGCTCGGCCAGCTCCGTCCGCGCCCTCGGCATCAGCGAGGCGACGGTCTCGGCGACCGGATTCGACGTCATGGGCACGCTCCTGGTGGGTGCGACGTTGTGCAGTACATGTGGGTACGAAGATCCTCCCACAGTGGCCTGCCGTGACAGCCGCCGTAGGATGCGGGGGACAGTGCGGCAGACGGCTTGATCGGAGCAGCGGACCATCGTGAGCGGCGAGAACTCTTCGGCGGACGACGTGCAGCAGGTGTGGGACGTCGTGGTGGTGGGCGCGGGGCCCGCGGGGGCCTCGGCGGCCTATGCGGCCGCTGTGGCGGGACGGCGGGTGCTGGTGCTGGAGAAAGCGGAACTGCCCCGCTACAAAACGTGCGGGGGAGGCATCATCGGCCCCTCCCGCGACTCCCTCCCACCGGGCTTCGAGCTGCCCTTCCGGGACCGGGTCAACGCGGTGACGTTCTCCAACAACGGCCGCTTCACCCGCACCAGGCGTTCCCGGCAGATGCTGTTCGGGCTCATCAACCGGCCCGAGTTCGACCAGCAGTTGGTCGAGCACGCCCAGAAGGCGGGCGCGGAGCTGCGCACCGGCGCGACCGTGCAGCGGGTGGAGCAGCACGGCTCGGCCGTGCCCGACCGGCGGACGGTCGCGGTCGTCCTCCAGGGCGGCGAGACACTGCTGGCGCGCGCCGTGGTCGGCGCCGACGGCAGCGCCAGCCGCATAGGCGCTCACGTCGGCGTCAAGCTCGACCAGGTGGACCTCGGCCTCGAAGCGGAGATCCCGGTACCGGAGACGGTCGCCGAGGACTGGCGGGGGCGCGTCCTCATCGACTGGGGCCCGATGCCCGGCAGTTACGGCTGGGTCTTCCCCAAGGGCGACACCCTGACGGTCGGCGTGATCTCCGCGCGCGGTGAAGGCGCGGCCACCAAGCGGTACTTGGAGGAGTTCATCGGCCGGCTCGGACTGGCCGGCTTCGAACCGAGCATCTCCTCAGGCCACTTGACCCGCTGCCGGGCCGACGACTCGCCGCTGTCCCGCGGGCGCGTGCTGGTCTGCGGCGACGCGGCCGGGCTGCTGGAGCCGTGGACCCGCGAGGGCATCTCCTTCGCGCTGCGCTCCGGGCGGCTCGCGGGGGAGTGGGCGGTGCGGATCGCCGAGGCGCACGACGCCGTGGACGCCCGTCGCCAGGCCCTGAACTACGCGTTCGCCGTCAAGGCGGGCCTGGGCGTCGAGATGAGCGTCGGCAAGACGATGCTGGCGATCTTCGAGCGCCGACCCGGCCTCTTCCACGCGGCGCTGACCGGGTTCCGGCCCGCGTGGAACGCGTTCCGGGAGATCACCCAAGGCAAGACCACCCTCGGCGAACTGGTCCGCACCCACCCGATGGCCCAGCGCGGTCTGGCCGCGTTGGACCGCCGCGCACCCGCGCCGGCGGAGACGGCGGAGACGGCGGCGGCCGAGTCGGCCGAGCCCGACGAGCCGGCCGGTGAGACCGGCGGCCGGACGGACGGCCGGACGGCCTCCTCCTGACGGACCATCGGCGGCCCGGTCCTCCGGGCCGCCCCGTCAGCCCCCGGACACCGGGCACCGGCAGCCCCCGGCCGCGCCGTCGTCCGGCTCGCCCGGATGCAGCAGCGAGTCGACGGCCACCCGCACATAGGGCAGCGTGCGGTCAGGAGCCGCGCTGAGGGCCGGGGTCCGCACCGCCAGCCGCAGCAGCGTCATCCCCAGCATCCACGCCGCCAGCAGCTCCGCGCGGATCTCCGCGTCGGGGCCGTCGAGACGGGCGGCGAAGCTCTCCGTGAAGACCTCGGTGACGTCGGCGCGCAACTGCCCGACGGCCTCCTCCCGGCTGGGCGAGCGGAGCATCGTCAGCACGGGATGCGGGACTTCGTCCTCGTCAGGACCGTGGAACGCGACCCGGTGCAGCCACTCCGCCACCTCATCGAGGGGCAGCTGACGCAAGGGTTCGAACAGGGCCGTGCTGCTCGTCGAGACGGCCTCGAACAGCCCTTGTTTTGAGCCGAAGTAGCGGTAGACGAGAGCGGCGTCGACCTCCGCCGTCCTGCCGATGTCACGGATGCTGGTGCCGTCGTACCCGTATTTCCCGAAGCACCGGGCCGCGGCGCTCACCAGGGCCGCTCGGCTGCCCTCCGCGTCGTATCTGCGGGTCGTCGTGGAGCGTCCGCGGCCCCGTTTCGCTTCCTCTGGTGTGTCCACCTGATACCTCCGCCTGGGCTGTTTCCGTACATGTTCGCGGTCGTGGCCTGCCCTGTCGAAAAGCAGCCATTCAATGTCATCGATCGTTGACAAGTAGCTGAGTGATCCACGTAGCTTGGCGGCGCCTGCTCCTCGGCGAAGCCGCTGCCCGAATGTGCGGAAAGGGTCGTTCTCATGTCCTCTCGACGTGTCGTCGTCATCGGAACCGGCTATGTCGGCCTGACCACCGGCGCCTGTCTCGCCTCCCTCGGACACCGCGTGGTGTGCGCCGACGCCGACGCCCACAAGGTCGAACGGCTGCGCAGGGCGGAGGTCGACATCCTCGAACCGGGGCTGCCGGAAGCCGTCCGCGACGGACTCGGCTCCGGGCGCCTGGAGTTCGTGCGCGACCCCCGGGCGGCCGTGGAGAGCGCCGAGGTGGTCTTCCTCTGCCTGCCCACCCCGATGGGCGTCGGCGGCGCCGCCGACCTGGCCGCCGTCGAGGCCGTCGCCGACGAGATACGCGACCGGCTGCCGCGCGGCGCGGTCGTCGTCAACAAGTCCACCGTGCCGGTCGGAACCGCCGAACGCGTCGCCGCGCTCCTCGGCCGCCTCGATGTGACGGTGGTCAGCAACCCGGAGTTCCTCCGCGAGGGCCACGCCGTCCACGACTTCCTCCACCCCGACCGCATCGTGGTGGGCGCCGCCGACCCGGACGCGGCCCGGCGGGTGGCCGACCTGTACACCGGCATCGACGCGCCGCGCGTCCTCACCGACACCGCGGGCGCCGAACTCATCAAGTACGCCGCGAACTTCTTCCTCGCGATGAAGCTGTCCTTCGCGAACAACCTGGCCACCCTCTGCGAACGGCTCGGCGCGAACATCGACGACGTGGTCGCGGGCATCGGCCAGGACCCGCGCATCGGCGGCGCCTTCCTCGCCCCCGGCCCCGGCTGGGGCGGTTCCTGCCTGCCCAAGGACACCCACGCGCTGCTGCGGGTGTGCGAGGAGTCGGGCGTGGAGTTCCCGCTGCTGCGGGCCACCATCGAGACGAACGTCGAGCACCAGCGCCGCCTCGTCGAGCGGATCGCCGCCCGCTGCGCCGGACCCGACGGCACCCTGCGCGGCGTCCGGCTGGGGCTGCTCGGCCTCGCCTTCAAGGCAGGCACCTCCGACCTGCGGGACTCGCCCGCCCTGGTCATCGCCCGCCAACTGCGCGAGCGCGGAGCCGAGTTGTACGCCTACGACCCCGCGCTGAGCGAACTGCGCCCCGACCTCAGCGACCTGCTCACGGTCGTCGGCACGCCCCTCGCCGCCGTCGAGGGCGCCCGCGCCTGCGTCGTCCTCACCGAGTGGCCCGAGTTCCGCGACCTGGACTGGGCCGCCCTCGCCGGACGCCTCGACGCCCCGCTCGTCTACGACTTCCGCAACGTCCTCGACCCCGAACGCCTCGACCGGGCCGCGCTGTCCTGGGAAGGCGTCGGCCGCTCACCGGCGATGGCCCGCTGACCGGCGACGGCCCGCTGACGCCGATGGCCCGCTGACCGCCCCCACCACTTCTCTCCTCACGCTCATCGACCCCCACCGAAAGGCTTGTCGTGCGGGTACTGTTCACCACGATCGGAAGCCCCTCCCACGGCCGCGCCCAGTTACCGCTGGCCCGAGCGCTCGCGGCGGCCGGACACGAGGTGCTCGTGGCCACCACCCCCTCCGTCGCCCCCGTCTTCGAACACGACGACGTCCGCGTGACCGTCTCCATGGGTGACTTCTCCCCCAACTCCTTCATCACCCCCGAACTGGCCGAACCCGCCCTGCGCCCCGGCCTCGACGACGCCGAACGCCAAGCGGCCTTCCGCGGCGTCCTGTTCCGGGCGATGGCGGGCCCGATGGCAGCCGAACTCCTCGACCGGAGCCTGCCGGTGGCGCGGGAGTTCCGCCCCGACCTCGTCCTGCGCGACGGCATGGACCTCAGCGCGTGCCTGGTCGCCGAGTCCCTCGGCGTCCCGCACCTGCCCACCCCCTCGGGCACCAGCAACCTCGTCGACCCCGCCGACGTGCTCGAAGGACTCAACACCCTGCGCGCGAAGCGCGGGTTGCCCACGAAGGACGACCCGCTGTCGATCGTGCCCCACGGGCGCGTCGACTACGTGCCCGCCGCCTTCTCCTTCGCCGAGCACCTGCCCCCGTCCGAACTGTCCTACCGGCAGACCGTGTCCGTCGACCGCGGCGCGGCCCTGCCCCGATGGATCGCCGAACTCCCCACCGACCGGCCCCTGGTGCTCGCCGCCCTCGGCACCGCCCTCCCCATGATCAAGAAGATGGCCGCCGAGGACGACCAGGGCCGGCCGCCGTTCCCCGTGCCCGACCCCGAGCAGACGCTGCGGTCGATGATCGAGGCGGTGTCACGGCTCGACGAGTGCACCGTCGTCGTCGCCACCTCGGGCATCCCCGCCGACACCGCGGCGCTGCCGCCGCACGTGCGCGTCACCGACCGGGTGCCGCAGCCGCTGCTGCTCGAAGCGGTCGACCTGTTCCTCACCCACGGAGGCTTCAACAGCATCCGGGAGTCGCTGCGCACGGCCACCCCGATGGCCGTACTGCCCCAGTTCGGCGACCAGTTCGGCAACGCCGCCCGGGTCCAGCGGCTCGGGCTCGGCCGAATGATCACCGACACCGCACCGGACGGCATCACCGAGACGCTGCGCACGGTCCTCGCCGACCCCGGCGCCGCGGCCAGGGCCCGCGAGGCCCGCCTCGCGATGCTCACGCTGCCGGAGATCGACTGCGCGGTGTCCGACCTGGAGAAGATCGTCTGACGGTCCGCCGACCGTCCGCGGGAGCCGTCCGGCCGTCGAGGCGGACGGCTCTCCCGGTACCCCCTCACCCCACCCGGCGAAGAAGGAACCCCATGCCGTTCTCCCCACCCTCCACCACGGCCGTCCGGGGCGCCCCATGACCACCTCCGACGCCGCCGCGTTCGACACCGCCGACGGCCCCGACCCACAGGCCGCTCCCGCACGGCTCGAGCACCGGCAGATCGTCACCGTGCTGTCCGGGCTCATGGTCGGCATGTTCCTCGCCGCCCTCGACCAGACCGTCGTCGCCTCCGCGCTGCGCACCATAGCCGACGACCTGCACGGGCTGACGGCGCAGGCGTGGGTGACGACCGCCTACCTCGTGACCGGCACCATCGTCAGCCCGCTCTACGGGAAGCTCTCCGACATCTACGGCCGCCGCCCGGTCTACCTGTGCGCCATCGTGCTGTTCGCCGCCGGCTCCCTGCTGTGCGGATTCGCCACCTCCATCTACGAGTTGGCGGCCTTCCGGGCCGTACAGGGGCTGGGCGGCGGCGGGTTGATGTCGCTCGCCATGACGATCATCGCCGACCTCACCTCACCCAGGGAACGCGGCCGGTACCAGGGCTACATCACCGCGGTCTTCGCCGGCGCGAGCATCGCGGGACCGCTCGTCGGCGGGGTGTTCGCCGGGCAGGCCACCCTCGGGGGGCTGGCCGGCTGGCGCTGGATCTTCCTGCTCAACGTGCCGCTCGCGGTGCTGGCCGTCATGGTGGTGCTGCGCGTACTGCATGTGCCGCACCGGCCGGTGCGCCACCGCCTCGACTACGGCGGCGCGGCGGCCCTGGTCGTCGGCATCGTCCCGCTCCTCGTCGTCACCGAGCAGGGCAGGGCCTGGGGTTGGGGCTCGGGACGCGCCCTGACCGCGTACGCGCTCGGGCTGGTGGGCCTGATCGTCTTCGTGCGCTGCGAGCGCCGGATGGGCGACGCGGCCCTGCTGCCGCTGCGGTTGTTCCGCATCCGGGCGTTCCGACTCGGCTCCGTCCTGCACTTCACCGTCGGCATCCCGATGTTCGGCGCCATGACGACACTCCCGCTCTACCTCCAACTCGCCCAGGGCATGAGCCCGATGCGGGCCGGACTCGCCACCCTACCGACCGTCGTCGCGAACGTGTCGGTCACCCTCCTCGTCGGCCGGCTGATGGCGCGGACCGGCAAGTTCAAGGTCCACCTGGTGGCCGGCGTCGGCTCGCTCACCCTCGCCCTGCTGGTCTTCGCGACGCTCCGGGCGGACAGCCCGCTGTGGTACGTCTCGATCGGCATGCTCTTCATGGGGGCGGGGCTCGGCGCCGCGATGCAGACGATCACCACCCTCGCCCAGTCCGAGGTGCCCCGCGCCGACATGGGCGCGGCGACCGCGTCCGTGAACTTCTTCCGCTCCAACGGCGGGACGGTGGGCGCCGCCGCGTTCCTCTCCGTCCTCTTCTCCCTCGCGGGCTCACGGATCGGCGAACGCCTCACGGCGGCGCGGGGCGAGCCGGCGTTCCGGCGGCTCGCCGAGGAACCGGAGAACGCCCGCGCCCTCGACGGCGTGCTGCGGACCGACGGCAGCGTGAACCTGGAGGACTCGGCCTTCCTGCACGCCCTCGACCCGCGCGTCGCCCACCCGTTCCTCGACGGCTACGTCAGCGCCATGCAGGTGGTCTTCCTCGGGGGAGCGGCCGTGGGCCTCATCGCCTTCGTGATCGCGGCCTGGCGGGTGCCCGACACCAGACTGTCGGCGGACTGACGCCGCTCCGTGCGGCCAGGCGGCGCCGCCCCGCGAGGGGAGTGCGCGGAGTGAGTGGGGGACGCGGCCCCACGGGTGGTTGACGGGGCCGTGGCATTCGGGTGTTCCGTGTGGCGTGCGGGTGAAGCGCGGTTCGAAGGCGGGTCCTGTTGGGGAGTCCTGTCACGTCCCCAAAACCCTCTCGATCGGGAGAAAACATGCGTATGCGCACCACCCTCGCCGCCGGCCTCCTCGCCGTCACGGCCGTTCTGGGCAGCGCCGGGTCGGCCCTGGCCCACGACCGTCACGACGACCACTCCGGTGGCGGCTTCAAGGCCTGCGGCATGGTCGCGGGGGCAGGCAACGGCAAGGGCTTCTACGCCAACGGCTGTGCCGAGGCCCACTGGCAGGGCACGGTCCAGGCCGCGGGCCGCTTCCCCTTCTGACCCCGGAGAAACAGGGTCCAACGGGTCCGTGCCGCAGCCAGTCGGCACGGGCCCGTCACGTTCTCTGCTCGCACCGGCCCGGGGAGCACAGGCGATCACCTCGCCCGACTCCAGCGGGCTCGGGACCGTGCACCCGGCGGGTGGCGAAACCGCCGGGCGCACGGTGGGGGAGCAGGTCCGCCCGAGAGGCGAAGACGGCCGCCCATGACGACGGCGCAACGGACCGGACTCTCTGCTACGGTGCGCGGATGGCGGGGAAGAAGGCCGAACAGGCGCTCGTGGACCAGTGGCGGGACATCCTGGCACTGCATGCCCGCACCCAGTGCGAGTTGGACCGCGCCCTGCACCGACACGGCCTGTGCGCCAGCGACTTCGAGGTGATGGACGTCCTGGCCTCGCACTCCTGCGGTTTCCGCGTCCAGGAGATCTCCGAGCGCGTCCATCTGAGCCAGAGCGCGCTGTCCCGCCTGATCGCACGCCTTGAGGGCGACGACCTCGTCGCGCGGGCCATGTGCCAGGAGGACCGGCGGGGCGTGCGGGTCACGCTGACCGGGAAGGGACGCGCGCTGCACGGCGAGGTACTGCCGGTGCAACGCGCGGTGCTCACCAGGATGTTGACGGGCTGAACCCGCGTTCGCCGCCGGCCCCCGGAGTCAGACCGCCGACGTCGTCCGCCACAGGTCGACGAGGCCGGTGTCGCCCGTCACGGTCGGGAACGGCCCGCGATTCCACAGCGCCAGGTACAACTCCTCGGCCGTTCCCGCCACTTTGCAGTCGGCGGCCCCCGTGTCGCCCCGCTCGGCCGTGGGCTTCTCCCGCGACAGCCGTACGGTCCACACCTCGCCCCCGCCTTCGGTGACCCGGACCCGCAGCACCCGTGGCTCCTCGCTGCGGACCTGGCTCCTGGAGCGGGCCTGGAAGCCCCGCAGCAACTCGTCGATGCCGTCCGCCGCGAAGGCCGGCTCGATCGCGGTCGGCGTCTCGCGGAGCGCCGACTCCGCGTCCACCCGGTGGATCGCCGTCTCGTGGGCCTGCCTGCGGGCCCAGAACGCGAGCGGGGACGGCGCGGGCAGGAAGTGCCAGCAGTCGAGGTCGGACGGCGCGGCGGCGAGGGCGTCGACCAGCCGCCGGTGCCCGATCCGGAACCAGCCGAGCAGCGCGTCGCCGTCCAGGTCGGGCGGTGTGCCGAGGCGCCGGAAAGCGCTGTGCCCCTCGACGACGTAGGCCGTCGCCCAGCGGTGCACGGCCCCGATGTGCCCGACGAGGTCCTGGATCCGCCAGTCGGGACAGGTCGCCACCTTCGCCTCCGGGCCCGCCTCCTCGGCCGCCACGGCCAGCAGCCGGCCCTCCCGGTCCACGGTCCGCACGAACTCAGCTGTCTCCATGGCGCGAGTCTGCCGCACGATGGAAGATCATGGCAGGGACATTCCCGCACCACACCCGCACCACCAGCGACCATTGCGGCGCCACAAGCGACAGAGACAGCGAGGAGCACACCGTGATCGACCAGGAGTCCGCGCCCGTGCGGCAGACGATCGCCCAGGACCTGCTGGTCAGCCCCGACTTCGACGCGGAGACCGAGATCGCGCGCCGAGTGGCCTTCCTCACCGACCAGTTGACTTCCACGGGACTGCGCGCGCTGGTCCTCGGCATCAGCGGCGGGGTCGACTCCACGACCACCGGACGGCTCTGCCAACTCGCCGTCGAGCGGGCCAGGGAGGCGGGCCACGACGCCGTGTTCTACGCGATGCGGCTGCCCTACGGCGTGCAGGCCGACGAGAAGGACGCCCAGCTCGCCCTTGATTTCATCCGCGCCGACGAGGTCCTCACCGTCGACGTGAAGCCCGCCAGCGACGCCGCGTTGGACGCGGTGCTGGCCGCCGGGACGGTGTTCCGCGACGCCGGCCACCAGGACTTCACCCACGGCAACATCAAGGCGAGGCAGCGGATGATCGCCCAGTACGCGGTGGCGGGCGCGCACAACGGCCTGGTCGTCGGCACCGATCACGCGGCCGAGGCCGTCTCCGGCTTCTTCACCAAGTTCGGCGACGGCGCCGCCGACGTCGTCCCGCTGACCGGGCTCACCAAGCGGCGGGTCCGCGCCGTCGCCGAGGCGCTGGGCGCACCGGCGGAGCTGGTCGGCAAGGTGCCGACCGCCGACCTGGAGACCCTCAACCCCGGCCTGCCCGACGAGGACGCGCTCGGTGTGACGTACGACGACATCGACGACTTCCTCGAGGGCAGGCCCGTCGCGGAGGAGGCGGCCCTCGCGATCGTGCGCCGGTACCGGGCGACCGAGCACAAGCGGCGGCTGCCGATCGCGCCGTGAGCGAGCGCGGTGCGGCCGAAGGGCGTCGCCCACTCCCGACCCGTCCGCACCGCGCCCGTCATGACGGCCGGCCAGTCCTCAACGGCCGGACGCCTTGCGGGTGGTGAAGCCGATGGCCGCCGCCGTCGCGGCCAGGATCGCCACGCTGGTCAGGGCGGCGGGCAGGGAGAGCCAGTCCGCCATGAAGCCGATCGTCGGCGGCCCCAGCAGCATCCCGCCGTAGCCGAGCGTGGAGGCGAGGGCGACCCCGTCAGGGCCCGCCACCGCGCCCGCCCGTTCGATCGACACCGGGAAGAGGTTGGCGAGCCCGAACCCGGCGACCGCGAACCCCAGCAGCGCCGCCCAGGTCGTCGGCGCGAGCGCGCCGAGCAGCATGCCGGCCGCGGCGGTGGCGCCGCCGAACACGATCACCCGGGTCGTCCCGAGCCGCATCAACTGGGCCGTTCCGGAGAGCCGTCCGGCCGTCATGGCGAGCGCGAACAACGAGTAGCCGGCCGCCGCGAGCCCGGCCGAGGTGCCCAGATCCTGTTCCAGGTGCAAGGCGCCCCAGTCCGCCATCGCGCCCTCGCCGTAGGCCGTGCAGAGGGCGATGACACCGAACGTGACGACGATCCCGCGCCGCGCGGAGGACGCGCGCCGGGGCGCGCGGCCCGCGGGGTCGGACGGCTCGGGCAGCGGGGCGTCCGGGCGCGGCTCGCGGACGGGAGGGCGGAGCCGGATCAGCGAGGGGCCCGCGACCGCCGTCACCAGCAGGCCGATCACCGCGAGCCCCAGCAGGTGCTGGGTGGGGGTGAGAGACCCGGCGACCAGTCCGCCGAGCCCGGCGCCCGCCATGGCGCCCAGGCTGAAGGCGGCGTGGAAGCTCGGCATGATCGGCCTGCGCAGGGCCGCGACGAGATCGACGGCGGCGCTGTTGAAGGCGACGTTGATCCCGCCGTACGCGGCGCCGAACAGCAGGAGCACGAGGCCCAGCGAGAGCGCGGAGTGGGTGAGGGGCGGCAGGGCCACGCTGAGGGAGAGCAGGACCGCGCAGACGACGGTGACCTGGTGGCTGCCGTAGCGGCGGCAGAGTCTGCCGGTGAGGGTCATCGTGATGACACCGCCCGCCGAGACCCCGAGGAGGGCGAGGCCGAGCGCGCTGGCGGAGGCGCCGATCTGGTGCTTGATCGCGGGGATCCGGACGACCCACCCGGCGAAGACGAAGCCGTCGAGGGCGAAGAAGAGGGTGAGGGCCAGGCGGAGCCGGGCGAGATGGCTTGCGGTACCCGGCACGACGCTGTGCGAGCGGGTTTTGTTTATGAGCGGCACAAAAGAAGGCTAGGGGGAGGGGGGCGAGGGCGGCAAGGAGGGGTGGGGTGCGGTGCGGCACTTCCGGCGGGGAGGGGTGTGGGTGCGGCGAGGAGGGGTGGCGTGTGGGGGTGGCGCGGTCCGGCGAGGTGGGGCGCTTCCGGCGGCCAGGGAGGGGAGGAGGGTGCGCGGTCCGGCCAGGGGCGGTGCTTCCGGCGGGGCAGGGAGGGGAGTGGGCCCGCGGTGTCGTGGTCGGTGGTGGGCGGACTCGCTTTGGTCGTGCTCGATGCCTTGACGTGCCCTTGACAGTGTCGGTTGTATGGGAGCGCTCCCACGCTTGAGCCGCCCCCCCCGTGTCGCACCCTCCGGATTCCCCGTACGGCCGTGCACGGCCCGCACTCCCCACGTTCTGCGCCCCCCGCACCCCCTGGCACTGCCCGCAATTTCGTACTCCCAGCACCCCTCGTACTCCCAGCACCCCTCGAACTCCCTGCACCCCCGCACCTCACCCCGAGCCTGAACGTCCCGGGCCCTGACTCCCTGGAGCCGCAGTGAGAACCGCAAGGAGCCCCCTCGCCCGTCTGCTCGCGTCCCTGGCCGGCCTTCTCGGGCTCGTCCTGGTGGGCGGTGGCCTCTCCCAGGCCTCCGCGCACGCGGCCGAGCCGCCCGCCGCCCTCGCCACCGGCCTGCACATCGCGGGCGGCAGACTCGTCGAGGGCAACGGCAACGACTTCATCATGCGGGGCGTCAACCACGCCCACACCTGGTACCCCGGCCGCACCCAGCAGTCGCTGGCCGACATCAAGGCGCTCGGCGCCAACGCCGTCCGTGTCGTCCTCGCCGACGGGCACCGCTGGTCCGCGAACAGCGCCTCCGACGTCGCCGGTGTGATCAGCCAGTGCAAGGCCAACCGGCTGATCTGCGTCCTCGAGGTGCACGACACGACCGGATACGGCGAGGACTCCGCGGCGGGCACCCTCGACCAGGCCGCCGACTACTGGATCGGCCTCAAGAGCGTCCTCGCCGGCCAGGAGGACTACACCATCATCAACATCGGCAACGAGCCCTGGGGCAACACCGATCCGGCCGGCTGGACCGCCCCCACCATCGCCGCCGTCAAGAAGCTCCGCGCCGCCGGATTCGCGCACACCATCATGGTGGACGCGCCCAACTGGGGCCAGGACCTCCAAGGCGTGATGCGCGCCAACGCCCAGGCGGTGTACGCCGCCGACACCACCGGCAACCTGATCTTCTCGATCCACATGTACAGCGTCTACGACACGGCCGCCGAGATCACCGACTACCTCAACGCCTTCGTCAACGCCAAACTACCCATCCTGATAGGTGAGTTCGGAGGCCCCGCGGACCAGTGGGGCGATCCGGACGAGGACACCATGATGGCCACCGCCGAACAGCTGCGGCTCGGCTATCTCGCCTGGTCCTGGAGCGGCAACACCGACCCGGTCCTCGACCTCGCCCTCGACTTCGACGCGACCCGTCTCAGCTCCTGGGGCCAGCGCGTCTTCAACGGCGCCAACGGCATCGCCAAAACCGCCCGCGAGGCCACCGTCTTCAACGGCTCCACCCCCACCGACACCCAGGCGCCCACCGCACCCGGCACCCCCACCGCCACCGCCGTGACCGCCACGTCGGCCACCCTGAGCTGGACGGCCGCCACGGACAACGTCGGCGTCACCGGATACGACGTCGTCCGGATCAGCGGCGGCACCGAGACCGCCTTCGCCACCGCCACGTCCCACACCGTCAACCTGACGGGGCTCACCGCCGACACCACCTACACGTTCGCCGTGTACGCCCACGACGCGGCCGGCAACAAGTCCGCGCGCTCCGCGACGGTGAGCGTCACCACCGCCAAGGGCGGCGGCACCCCGGGAGCGACCTGCTCCGTGGGCTACCGGATCGTCGGCGACTGGCCGGGCGGTTTCCAGGCCGAGTTGGCCATCCGCAACACCGGCACCACGGCGATCAACGGCTGGACGCTCGGCTTCTCCTTCGCCGACGGGCAGACCGTCACCAGCATGTGGGGCGGCACCGCGACCCAGACCGGCGGCGCGGTGAGCGTCGCCGCCGCCTCCTACACCTCGTCCGTCCCCGCGGGCGGCTCCGTCACCGTCGGGTTCCTCGGCAACAAGGCCACGACGAACACCGCGCCCACCGCGTTCACGCTCAACGGCAGTACCTGCGCGACCAGTTGAGCAGAGCCGCGGCGCCGGACGGCAGGTCGTGCCCGCTGTCCGGCGCCGCGGTCGGGCCGGCGGTCAGCCCAGGCAGATCACGAGCAGGCAGAGCTTCGCGGGCGCGGCCGAGTCCGCGGGGTCGGCGGACTCGGATGCCTCCGGTGTCCGCGACGTGTCCGGCGTCGAACTCGGCTGCCGGGCACCGGAGTCCGAGGCGCCCGTGTCCGACGGCGAAGAGGCGGACGTCTCCTTGGCCGGGTCGGACGTCTCCGTGACGGCCGACCGCTGCCCTCGGTCCGGCAACCGCGCGGCGTCGGCCGTCGTCCCTGCCGGGGACGGGGTCCTGGCCGACGTGTCGGCCTTCCCGCTCGGGACCAGCTTCAAGGCCGTCCGGGACGCGGACGCCGACCGGCCGTGCGGGCCGTCGGCCGCGGTCGACGGAGCCGCCGGGGTCACCACCCGCGTGGTCCTGTGCGTGGACGGCGGGGTCGACGAAGGGCCGACCGGTTCGGTCCGCTCCTCGGCGCCGCCCATACCGCGGGTGTCGGGCGCGGCGTCGGCCTGTGCCCGGTCCGCCGGCTGGCGGTTCATCGCCGCGACGCTCAGCCCACCGCCGACCAGGGCGACGGCGGTCGCGACGGCGGCCCGCCGCTTGTTCTTCTTCCACCGCGCCAACTGCCGCCGCCTCGCGGCCCGGCCCGCCGCGACGACCGGCGCGTCCACGATGTCGTCGGCGTGCGGGAGGGGTTCGGGCTCCGGGGCCTCGGGGGCGAGACCGCTGCCGTAGGCCGACACGGTCGTCCGGGGCGCGATGTCCGGGGCGTAGGCCCCGCACCCGGGGCACACCAGAGCCCCGTTGAGATGCCGACGGCACGTGGAGCAGTAGTCCATTTCGGTCTTTCTGGCACGTTCGTACAGGGGAGCGATCGGCCAGTAACGCTAACGGTGCCCGCGCGGCGCTGTGTGCAGTCTGTGTGCCGCTCCTGCGCGGATTCAGGGCCGCGGTGGGGACAAGGGGGGATGAGAGGGGCAAGAGGTCGCGAGGGAGGGCGAGGGTGTGGGGTGCGCCGACGCTCCGGCGCACCCCACGGCCGACCACCTACGCCCTGCTGGGCCAACTAGCAGCTTCCTACGGGTAGTTGGTCAGATTGGCCACGTTGGTGCCGGAGTTGGAGGGGCCTCCGGTGTTGTTGATGACGTGGCTGATCGTGCCCGTACCGCCCAGGGACACCGTCAGCATGCTGGTGAAGCGGACGTTCGGGTTGTTCGGTGCCTCGATGGCGCGGGCGGCCGTCACGCCCGGGTTGACGTTGAAGTAGCAGTAGCTGCCCAGCCCGTACGCCTGGTGGCTGGTGACCGAGTCGGCGACCTTGTAGGCGGCGTAGCCCTGGGTCGAACCGTTCATCCAGGCCGCCTGGTTGGGCGGGTCGTACGGCATCTCGTTCTGGTAGAAGTAGGTGCGCCCGCCGTTGCCGTTCCAGACGGTCTGGTACTTCTGGTAGTGCTCGACGAACAGCCCGTACATCGTGACGTTGTCGCCGTTGACGATCAGCCCGGTGTCACCGGTGTTGCTGGTCCAGCCGACGCCCGAACCGTGGTCGGCCCGCCAGATCCACATGTGGTCGCCGATCACATGGTCGCTGTTGACGACGAGGCTGGTGGTCGCCTTCCCGACGCCCGCGCCGCCGACGCGGAAGTACACGTCGTGCAGCGAGGTCGGGTCGGCCGCGTGCGACGCGGACGCGCCGGGCGGGCCGACCTCCATCAGGGTGGACGAGTTGGTGGTGCCCGCGTCGAAGAGCAGACCGGCGATCTTCACGCCGTCGACGTCGGCGACCTTCATCGCGGTGATGCCCTGGTCGGGTACCAGGGTGGCGAGACCCAGGCCGAGGACGACCGTGTCGGGCCGGTTGACCTGAAGGGTCTGGTCGAGGTGGTAGACGCCCGGAGTGACCAGCAGGTTCTTGCCCGCCGCGAGCGCCGCGTTGATCTGTGCCGCCGTCGCGCCTTGCTTCACGACGTAGAAGCTGTCCAGGGACAGCGAGGAGCCCGCCGGGGTGCCGCCCGCCCAGCTGGTACCCGTGGAGTTGGTCCGCAGGGACGGGACGAACACCTGGTAGGCGCCCGCGCCGTCGACGTACAGGAACGGCTTCTCCCGGGAGACCGGGGTCTGGGCGACCGTCGTGTACGGCGGGTTGGGGAAGCTGGTCCCCGGGACGCCCTGGCTGCCGACGAAGACCATGTTCCAGTTGGCGCCGGTCCAGCTGCCGAGCTGCGAGTTGCGCGTCAGCCACTGCTGCTGGCTGCCGGAGTTGACCTGTCCGTCGATCTTGCTGTCGGCGAGCAGGCCGCCGCTGGACCAACCGCCGTCGTCAAGCGCCAGGTTGCCCCGCAGATGCATCCGGCGGTAGGCCGCGGCCTGCGAGACCGCCCAACGGTCGCTCCCGCCGGTCGGGTTGACCGAGAGGTTCTCGGCGCCGCGCCAGAAGTTCTGGGTGGCGTTGCCCTGGAACCAGTCGGCCTCCGCGTGCACCGCGCCGCTCACCGTCACCGCGTCCGGGGTGAGCCCGAGCCCCAACACCTGCGTGTAGAAGCCGACGTTGACGTCCGCGCTGTACGCGCCCGGCTTGAACATCACCGCGTAGCGCTGGGACCCGAACTGGTTGGTCTCCTGCTGCTTGAAGAGGGAGTTCAGCTTGGTCTGGATCGCCGACGCCGACATGGACGGGTCGAAGACGACGACGTTCGGACCGAGGTCGGGATCGGCCGTGGACTGGGCCACCGGAACCACCTGGAAACGTTGGGCCGCCGAGCCGTTGCACGTGTACTGCACCAACTGCACGCTGTCGGCGAGGGACGCGGCCGGATCGTCGAGGCACTTGCCGCTGTTGCGGTTCACGAAGTGGAAGGCGCCCCCGCCGTCGTCCACGGGCAGCCACTGCTGGTTGGTGCCGCCGCCGTACGCCCAGAGCTGGGTGGCCGCGTTGTCGGCCGTGGAGACGCCGGTGACGTCGACGACCTGTTCTGGGCTCGGCCGGTTGTTGATGCGGACGTAGCCGTTGCTCGTGGTGGTGAAACTCCACTGCTGGGCCGCGCTGTTGTTGCAGGCGTACTGCTGTACGGCGGTGCCGTTCGCGGTCCCCGCCGCCCGCGCGTCGAGGCACTTGCCGCTGGCCGCGTTGACCAGGGTGGACCAGGAGGCGGGCAGCGCGGTCGGGGCGGCCTCGGCCGGGACCGCCGTCAGGACGGAGGCGGCGGCCGCCGCGACCAGCGCGACGACACCGGCTCTGCGGCGTGTGGAGGGCGTGGCGGATGCGGGGGGTGGGTGGCGGAACACGGCTCTCCTTATGGGGGGTTGAGGGCAGGAGCCCGGAACGGCGGTGCGTCAGCCGGTGTACGCGGCGAACACGCGCGTGTAGTCCCAGTCGGACTGGCCCACGCCTGAGCAACTGTCCGCGGGGCCACCGGTGCAGGGGCGGTCGCGGTTGACCGACCAGAAGGTGAGCCGGGCCAGATGGTGCTGCTGGGCGTACCCGAGGATGGTCCGGAAGTCGGCCACGGTGACCGTCTCGTTCTGGTCGGTGATCCCGTTCATCGACGAGATGCCCATGACCCGGTAGGCCTGGTCGTCGCTGTAGCCGTACGCGGCCTTCAGCGCCGTCCTGAGACCCTCGGCGGCCCGCAGCGTCAGCGTGCCCATGTTCTGCCCGGCGCCACCGAAGTCGAACGGCATGATGGCCCACGCGTCCACCGGGAGACCGGAGGCGGCGGCTCGCTTGATCAGCCCGGTGTCGGGGCCGCTCTGGCCGGTGCCGATCGTGATGTACACCTTGAGGCCGGGGTTGGCGGCCTTCACGGTCTTCAACGCGTCCACCGTGCGCTGCTGCACGGTCGGGTTGCTGTAGGCGTCGGCCTCCAGGTCGATGTCGATCGCCTTGAGGCCGTAGGCGTTGATCACCTTCTGGTAGGCGGCGGCCAGTTCACCGGCGCTGCCGCACGAACTCTCCAGCTTGTTGCCGCTGTACCCGCCGAACGACGGGATGACGTCACCGCCGCCCGCGCGCACCGCGGTGACCGTCTGCTGGTCGACACCTCCGGTCAGCGGCCTGCTGCCGTCCCACTGCGGGTTGCAGTACCCGTTGCTGAGGACGAACGCGAGCGTGAACCACTTCACGCCGGTGGCCGCGGTCACGGTGCCCGGATTCGGCGGGCTGCCCCAGCCGTTGTAGAGGTACGGCGCCACGGCCATGGGAGCGGAAGGCGCGGTGCCACCGGCCGCGGGCGCCGTCCACTTCTGGTTGGCGCCCCCGGTGCAGGTCCAGATCTGGGCCCGGGTGCCGTTGGCCGAGGAGTTGCCGGTGGCGTCGAGGCACTTGTCCGCCTGGGGGTTGACGATGTCGTGGGCTGCCGTGACGGTCCACTTCTGGTTGGCGGCGCCGGTACAGGTCCACAGCTGCGCCTTGGCGCCGTCGGCGGTCGAACCGCCGGTGACGTCAAGGCACTTGCCGAGGGCGCGGAGGGTCCCGTCGGTGGAGACGGTCCACTGCTGGGCGGCCGATCCGTTGCAGTCGTAGAGCTGGACGGCGGTGCCGTCGGCGCTGCTCGCGCCCGCGACGTCGAGGCACTTGCCCGCAAGGCCGGTGATCGAACCGGTGGCCGCCGCGACGGCGGGGGAGGTGCCGGCGTCGACGGCGGAGGCGGCGGGGGTCGTGGTGAGGAGGCCGGCCGAGAGGGTGAGTGCGGCTACGGCGAGGGCCGGGAGGGCGGTGCGGGGGAGGAGTCTGGCCATGGTGGGGAACGGCCTTTCGTGGGGGGTGGGACGCGCGCGCCCGCGTTCATCCTGTGAAGGCGGGGCCCGTTCGTGAGGTGCGGCTGAGCGGTCCGGCTGAGCGGTGAACCTAAAGGTATGGACCACTTGCGTCAAGAGGTGAAGTAAGTATTGAGAGAAGTGGGGGGAGTTGCGTGCGGTCGAGACTGAGGGGCGACGGCGGGCGGGACTTCGGCGATCGGCCGCCGCCTCGGCGCGCGAGCCCCGCTCGTGGAGGAACGCGCCCAGGAGTTCCGCTGGGCTCGCGGCGTCCGCCGGGCGCGCGACTCCCGCCCCGGCCTGAGCGCCCGCAGTGCCGGCTGCGCCCGCAGTGCCGGCCGCGCTCGCAGAGCCTCAGCCGTGTGACGCCCACATTCCCCTGACGTGTCCGATGTGCCGGGTCATGATCTCGCGCACGGCCCGCTCGTCGCGGGCGACGAGGGCGTCGAGAAGGTCGAGGTGTTCCTGGGCCGACGCGGTCAGGCGGCCCGCCTCGACCAGGGCGGTCAGACCGTAGAGGCGGGAGCGCCCGCGCAGATCGGCGACGACTTCCACCAGGTGGGCGTTTCCGGAGAGGGCGAGCAGCCCGAGATGGAAGCGGGTGTCGGCCTCGACATAGGCGATCAGGTCACCGGCGGCCGCGGCGGTGACGATCTCCCGGGCGGCCGGGCGCAGCGCCTCCAGGGAGACCGGCGACGCGGTCCTGGCCAGTTCGACGGTCGTGGGGATCTCGATGAGCGCCCGGACGTGCGTGTACTCGTCGAGCTGCTTCTCGGAGACCTCGGTGACTCGGAAGCCCTTGTTGGGAACGGCGTCGACCAGGCCCTCCTTGGCCAGATCGAGCATGGCCTCGCGCACCGGCGTCGCCGAGACGCCGAAGCGGGAGGCGAGGGTCGGCGCCGAGTACACCTCGCCCGCCCGCAGTTCGCCGGCGATCAGCGCGGCCCGCAGGGCGTCGGCGACCCGCTCGCGATAGCTGCTCCGCTTCCCGCCGAGGACGGGCAGCGCGGGAGCGGCGGCGGCCGGCGAACCGCTGGGCTGGGCGGGCATGGGGTGTCTCCTAGGGCGGGCCGTGCGGGCGGCCGGGAGGCGGCACGGACGGGAGCGATCGAATTCAAGAGGTGACGGCGGGGGATGAGCGGAACGGAGCGAGGGGAACGGCATGTCACGCGGCACCAGTATCTACGGGAGCCACGGGCCTCTCGGCCGGGTGGTGGGGGTGGTGCCAGGAGCGGAGTTGTTGTCGCTCCCCGCGGTCGGCGCGGGCGTCAGAGCACGAAGCCCGCGGGGAAGGGGTCGGTGGGGTCGAGGAGGTACTGGGCGGTTCCGGTGATCCAGGCGCGCCCGGTGAAGCTGGGCAGGACGGCGGGCCGTCCGGCGACCTCGGTGGTCTCCAGGAGGCGCCCTGTGAACCGGGTGCCGATGAACGACTCGTTCACGAACTCGGTGCGCAGGGGGAGTTCACCGCGGGCGTGCAGCTGGGCCATGCGCGCGCTGGTCCCGGTTCCGCACGGGGAGCGGTCGAACCAGCCGGGGTGGATGGCCATCGCGTGCCGGGAGTGCCTGGCCGTCGCGCCGGGCGCCAGCAGGTGGACGTGGTGACAGCCCCTGATGCTCGGGTCCTCGGGGTGGACGGGCTCCTCCTCCGCGTTGACGGCCTCCATCAGGGAGAGCCCGGCCGCGAGGATGTCGTCCTTGCGGGAGCGGTCGAAGGGCAGGCCGAACGCGTCCAGCGGCAGGATGGCGTAGAAGTTGCCGCCGTACGCGAGGTCGTAGGTGACCGTCCGCCCGTCGGGCAGCGTGGCCTCGCGGTCCAGGGCGACGGAGAACGACGGCACGTTCCGCAGGGTCACGTTCCTCGCGGCACCGTCCTCCACCGCGACCTCGGCGACGACGACCCCGGCGGGGGTGTCGAGCCGGATCGTGGTCACCGGCTCGACGACCTCGACCATCCCGGTCTCCACCAGCACGGTCGCCACGCCGATCGTGCCGTGGCCGCACATCGGGAGGTAGCCGGACACCTCGATGTAGACGACGCCCCAGTCGCAGTCGGGCCGGGTCGGCGGCTGGAGGATCGCGCCGCTCATGGCGGAGTGCCCGCGCGGCTCGTTCATCAGCAACTGCTTGACGTCGTCGCGGTGGTCGCGGAAGTACAGGCGCCGCTCGTTCATCGTCGCGCCGGGAATCGTGCCGATCCCGCCGGTGATCACGCGGGTGGGCATGCCCTCGGTGTGCGAGTCGACGGCGTGCAGGACGAGGGTGCTGCGCATGGATCTCCTCTTTCCTCTGCGGTGAGGGCGGGCCCCTCGGAAGCGGAACCGGACGCGGACGCGGGACCGGAAGCGGGAACCGGAGCCCACGCCGACGCCCGCACCGATCCCGAGTCCGGCAGCGGAGAGGGAGCCGGGACCGGCACCGAGCCCGAAGTCGAAGCCGGCAAGGGGGAGGGAACCGGGACCGGCACCGAGCCCGAAGTCGAAGCCGCCAGAACGGAGTTGGGGCCCGGACCGGAGTGGGCGTCGGGGCCGGGACGGGAGCCGGGGCCGGCGCTCTAGGCGAGGCCCGCCGCGACGGCCTTCTCGGTGGCCGCGCGGACAGCCGCCTCCTGGTCGGGCAGCAGCGTAACGCGCGGCGGACGGCAGGGCCCGCCGTGCCGCCCCACGATGTCCATGGACAACTTGATGGCCTGGACGAACTCGACCTTGGAGTCCCAGCGGAGCAGCGGGTGCAGCGCGCGGTAGAGGGGCAGCGCGGTGTCCAGATCACCCGCGGCGGCGGCCCGGTACAGCTCGACCGAGGCCCGGGGCAGGGCGTTCGGGTACCCGGCCACCCACCCCTTGGCACCGGCGACCGCGAGTTCCAGCAGGACGTCGTCGGCGCCCACCAACAGATCGAGATCCGGGGCGAGTTCGGCCAGCCGGTAGGCGCGGCGGACGTCCCCGGAGAACTCCTTGACCGCCCTGATGTACCCCTCGCCGTGCAGTTTCGCCAGGAGTTCGGGCACCAGGTCGACCTTGGTGTCGATGGGGTTGTTGTAGGCCACGATCGGCAGCCCGGCCTTCGCGACCTCGGCGTAGTGGGCGAGGACGGAGCGGTCGTCGGCGCGGTAGGCGTTGGGCGGCAGCAGCATCACGGAGGCGCAGCCCGCGTCCCGGGCCCGCTCGGCCCAGCGCCTGGCCTCCGCCGAGCCGTAGGCGGCGACACCGGGCATCACGCGGGAGCCGCCGACCGTCGCGACGGCGGTCTCGACGACCTTGGTCCGCTCCTCGGGGGTGAGGACCTGGTACTCGCCGAGGGAGCCGTTCGGGACGACGCCGTCGCAGCCGTTGGCGACCAGCCAGGCGCAGTGTTCGGCGTACCGGTCGTGGTCGACGGAGTGGTCGTCGCGGAGCGGGAGGGCGGTGGCGACGAGGACGCCGCGCCAGGGGCGGTGCTGCGGATCGGTCACGGTGCTCATGGTGAACCCCTCTGGATAGGGTGTGACATTTCACTGACGGTCGGTGTCGGCCTGTCGTCGATCCTTCGAGGACTCGCACCGATCGGCCTCGGTGCCGGTGCCGGTGCCGGTGCCGGTGTCGGCCGCGGTTGCGCTGGCGGCGCGGCCGTCGGTCCGGACGGCGCTGTCCTCGCCGTTGTCCCGCTCCTCCCGGCCCGCGAGGACGCCGAGCGGGACGGGCCGGGCGAACGGGCGGCGGACCGTGGTCGCGGGGCATCCGGTCAGACCGGCGACGGCGGGCTCGCACATTCGCCCCTGACACCAGCCCATCCCGGCCCTGGTGAGCAGCTTCACCGTGCGCAGGTCGCCCGCGCCGAGGTCGGTGACGGCCGCGCGGACGGTGCCCGCCGTGACCTCCTCGCAGCGGCAGACGACCGTCTCGTCGGTGACGCGCTCAGCCCATCCGGCGGGCGGTGCGCAGACGGAGTCGAGGCCGGCGGCGAACGCCCGCAGGGCCGCGCGGGCGCGACAGGCCGCCGCCGCCCGGCTCCGTGGCTCGGGTGCGCGGCCGGTCAGTCGGGCGGCGGCGGACCGGCCGGCGATCCGGCCCTCGGCGAGGGCGAGATCGGCGCCGCCGACCCCGGTGGCCTCGCCCGCGGCCCAGACGCCGGGCACGTCGGTGCGCTGTTCGTCGTCGACCCGGACCGCGACGCCGTCGAGGCCGCAGCCCAGCGTCCCGGCGAGATCGGTGTGGGGCAGCAGGCCGTGGCCGACGGCCAGGGTGTCGCAGTCCAGGCGCCGCGCACCGCCCGGAACGACCCGGCCGTCGGGACCGAGGGCGGCGACGGTCACGCCGTCGAGCCGGTCGCCGCCGTGGGCCTCGACCACCGTGTGCCGGACGAGGAAGGGGACGCGGTGGCGCAGCAGGCGGGCCGCGTACCGCGCGCCCTCGGCGAGCTTGTCCGGGCGGGCGGCCAAGGCGCCGGGCGCGCGGGCGAGGGCGCGGGGGTCGGCGGACTCCACCAGCGCCACGACCCGCGCGCCGGCCGCCGCGAGGCCGGTCGCCACCGGCAGCAGCAGCGGTCCCGTCCCGGCGACGACGACCCTGCGCCCCGGCAGCACGAGCCCGCCCTTGAGCATGGCCTGCGCACCGCCCGCGCTGAGCACCCCGGGCAGCGTCCAGCCGGGGAACGGCAGCACCTTCTCGTAACCGCCGGTGGCGAGCAGCACGGCGTCGGCCCGGATCGCGACGCCCCGCTCCTGGCGGGGACCGAGGAGCGCGTGCACGGTGAAGGCGCCGACGGGTCCACCCGCCACCCCGGACCGTCCCGCCCGCGATGGCGACCGGGGCCGCTCGCCGCGCACGACGGGCCCGGGTCCCGTGGCCTTCCGTTCGGCCGGTCCTGGCTCCGTCGCCTCCCGCTCCACGCACCACACATGGTGGTCCGCGAGATGCCGGACGCGGCCGGTCGCGAGGTGCCGGTCCAGGTCGCCGCTGAGCCGCTCCCAGGAGCGCCATTTGTGGTGCAGGGCACGGGGGCGGCGGGTGCCCAGCGGGGCGGCGGGCATGCGGTAGAACTGGCCGCCCGCCTGAGCCGCCGCGTCGACGAGGGTGACGCGGACACCGTGCCGGGCGGCGGTCAGCGCGGCGGCCAGCCCGGCGGGGCCCGCGCCGATCACCACGAGGTGCGGGCGGTCAGCCATCGTGGCCGGTCCCCGCCTGGCTGCGGATGGTGTCGCCCGGTTCGACCGGCAGCAGACAAGCCCGTTGGTTGGGGCGGTCGTTGACGGTCACCAGGCAGTCGAAGCACACGCCGATCCCGCAGAACACCCCGCGCGGCCTGCCCTGGTCGCGGGTGGTGCGCCACGAGGTGACGCCCGCCGCCCACAGCGCGGCGGCCACCGTCTGGCCGGGCAGGGCCCGGATCTCGCGGCCGTCGAAGGTGACGGCGAAACTCGGGCCGGGGTGGGCGTCGGCCAGGCGGAGAGGGGAGTTCACCGGGACTCCTCGGAGGTGACGGCGGGAAAACGGTCGGGGCGGAACGGCGTCAGGTCCAGATCGGGCGTCCGTGAGGTGAGCGCCTGCGCGATCAGCTGCCCGGTGCCGGTCGCGAGGCCGATGCCCGCGCCCTCGTGGCCGCAGGCGTGGAACAGCCCCGGCACGCGCGGGTCGGGTCCGACGGCCGGCAGGTGGTCGGGGAGGTAGGGGCGGAAGCCGAGATAGGTCCGCAGGGCGCGGACCTGTTCGAGGAAGGGGAACAGCCGGGTCGCGCCGGACGCGAGCGCGCGGACCACGGGCAGCGAGAACGACCGGTCGAAGCCGACGCGTTCGCGGCTGGCGCCGATCAGGATCGGTCCCGCCGCGGTCCCCTCGACGACGGGTGAGGTCTGGAGGGCGGCCGAGGCGCTGGCGACGTCGGCGACATAGTCGGCGGCGTAGACCTTGTGGTGGACGAGACGGGGCAGCGGCTCGGTGACCAGGACGAAGCCGCGGCGCGGCAGCACGGGCAGGTGGACGCCGGCGAGAGCGGCGAGCGCCCCGCCCCAGGTGCCCGCCGCGTTCACCACGGCCGGTGCGTGGATCTCGCCCCGGTCACCGACCACGCCCCGTACGGCGCCGTCCCGGCCGCGCAGCACCCCGGTCACCGTGCGGCCGGTCTCCACGCGGGCGCCCGAGGCCCGCAGGACGTGCGCGGCGGCCAGCGTCGGCATGACCTGGGCGTCCTGCGGATACAGCACACCCCCGGCGACGGCACGGGACAGCCGGGGCTCCAGCTCCCGCAGCCGCTCGGGGGAGACGGCGACCGCGTCGACCCCGGCCGCCCGCTGCCCGGCGGCGAACCCCTCCAGCGCGGTGAGCGCCGACGGCTCGGAGGCGACGACGACACCGCCCTTCGGTTCGTACTCCAAGGCCGGACCGAGGTCACCCTCGGTGGCCAGCTCCGTCCACAACCGGGCGGACAGCAGCGCGAGTTCGAGTTCGGGGCCGGGCTCCTTGTCGGAGACGAGCAGATTGCCCTCGCCCGCGCCTGTGGTGCCCCCGGCGACCGGACCCCGGTCGACCACCAGCACGTCCAGGCCGGAACGGGCCGCGTACAGGGCGCAGGCCGCGCCCACCATGCCCGCCCCGACCACCACGACATCGCAGGTCAGTCGATTGGCCACGGCAGTACCATGTCACATACCGCTGAAGGGTGGGAAGGGCGCGCGACTAGGTGACGAGCGCGGGGGTAGTTGGTGCTCGGACGCCGGCACGTGAGAACTTGAGGCTCCCCGTCGCCCGACCGGGGGTCAGGCGTGTGCCGACGTGTTCGTCGTTTCCCGAGGTGGAGGAGCCTGTGTATTCCGTGACGGCTGCCGAGCGGTCGCATCACCTCCAGGCGTGGGCCGCGCGCGGCGCGCTCGCATCGGCCGCGCTCGCGGCCCTGCTGCCTCTCCTCTACGGCGGCCTGATGGGCGTCCTGCTGCTCGCGGTCGGCGTGGTGGGCCTCGCCCTGACCGCCGTCGCCCTGTGGTGGGTGCTCTCGCGCCGGGGTGTGGCCCGGGTGGGGGCGACCCTCCTCGCTGTCCTGGCGCCGGTCGGCGTCATCGTCCTGTTCGCGAGCGCCCATCTGCTCTGGGTGCTGCTGCTGTCCGCGGCGCTGTGGTGCGCGGCGGTCGCCAGCGGCCGGTACGCGCTGCGCACCACGGGGTTGCGCCGCATCCGCGTCAAGGAGTACCGCACGCCCGCCCCCAAGCGCCCGTTCCTGCTGCTCAACCCGCGTTCGGGAGGCGGCAAGGTGGAGAAGTTCGGGGTGCGGGAGAAGGCGGAGCGGCTCGGCGCGACGGTCGTCCTGCTCGACCCGGAGCAGCACCAGGACGTCGAGGCACTCGCCCGGGAGGCGGTCGCGGACGGCGCCGACCTGCTCGGGGTGGCCGGCGGCGACGGCACGCAGGCGCTGGTCGCCGCGGTGGCCGCGGAGCACGGCCTGCCGTTCCTGGTCATCTCGGCGGGCACCCGCAACCACTTCGCGATGGACCTCGGTCTCGACCGCGACGACCCCGCCGCCTGCCTGGACGCCCTCACCGACGGCGTCGAGATCCGCGTCGACCTCGGGTTCGCCGACGACCGCCCGTTCGTCAACAACGCGTCCTTCGGGGCGTACGGCGCGGTCGTGCAGAGCCCCGGGTACCGGGACTCCAAGGTGGGCACCGCGCTCGAACTCCTGCCCGACCTGCTGTCACGGCAGGTCGGACCCCGCCTCACGGTCAGGGCGGGCGACACCACCTTCGCCGACCCGCAGGCCGTGCTCGTCAGCAACAACCCGTACCGGACCGACGACCCCCTCGGCTTCGGCCGCCGCGAGCGGCTGAACTCGGGAACCCTCGGGGTCCTCGCCCTCAAGGTCGACAGCGCGGTGGACGCCGCCGAACTGCTCCTCGACCCGCAGCCGCAGGGCTTCGGCAAGCTGTCCGCGCCCGAGGTGGTGATCGAGGCCGACGAACCGACCCTGGAGGTGGGCCTCGACGGCGAGGCCATCACCTTGCAGGCGCCCGTCCGCTGCCGGATCGTGCGCCGGGCCCTGCGCGTCCGCGTCCCCCGCGAGCGCCCCGGCGTCCCCGACCTGCCGCCCCGCATGGACTGGCGGCGGCTGCGCAAGCTGGCGGCGGCCGTGAGCCGCACGGCCGTCCCGACCCGCCACCCCCGCGAGCGGCAGCCCTAGGGGTACCCGGGCGGCCCCTGTCCCTCCCGCCGCAGCCGTCGGGCGACCTCGCCGTCCTCCGTCTCCCACCACGGCCGCACCCGGTCCGCCTCCCCCTGGAGAGGCGGCCGGGAGGGCGTCGCCGGGATCAGCTCCCGGTCGAGACGGCGGTCGAGGGCCGCCGTCCCGGCCCGCTCCGCGCGGGACCACTGGGCGAGGACGGCCAGCAGGAAGGGCAGCGCGACCAGTTCCGCGACGCTGATCATCGCGCCCCCGCCGACCTGCTGGTCGTGCCGGACATCCGGCGACCAGACCGGACGGTGGCGGCCGTACCAGGCGCCCGCGATCAGCGTGCCGTGGGTGAGGACGACGATGCCGGGGACGGCGTCGACGATCCCGTCGAGGAAGACCAGCGCCGCCCGCACCGGATGGCCGCACCAGGCGGGCAGCGCCTGCTCACGGGTGAGGACCGGGACCACGAAGAGGGAGCCGGCCAGCAGCAGGTGCAGATACATCAGCTCGTGCAGCGGGCCGACGCGCAGCGCCGTCGCGAAGTACGGCGTGAAGTAGATCGCCAGTTCGGTCGCGAGGACCAGGGCCGTACTGACCAGCGGGAAGGTGAGCAGGCCCACCAGCCGCCCGGTCATCGCCCGCCGCAGCCGTCCCGCGTGCGGGGCTGGCAGCGCGCGCAGGGCCAGCCGCAGCGGGTCGCCCAGCGCGAGGCCGAGCGGCGCGACCAGGTCGAGCAGGATGTTCTGGAGGGCCGCGGGCCAGAACAGCACCCGGTCGTACACGGCGAGCGCCGACATCGTCGCCACCACCAGCGTGCCGAGACCCGCCACCGCGAACGCCACGCCACGCGCCACCGGCCACCGCTCGCCCCGGCGCCGCAGCCGCAGCACGCCCCAGCCGTACAGACCGCCCAGGAACCCGACCAGGAGCAGGGCGGGCAGGTCCACCTGCCAGGTCGAGAGGAGCCGGCCCGCGGTGAGTTCCGGCAGACTCCCCATGACCCCCACACACCTCCACGAACACGATGAACACGACGACCACGACGAGACCGCCGGCGGCGGACGCGGCAGCGACGGGACGACGGTGACGGTCCTGACGGGACCGGGCCCCGGCGGCGGACGGGACGACAGTGACGGTCCCGACGGGACCGGCCCGGCGGCGGACCGCACGGCGACCGGCATGACCACGGCGGCGGCCCCTCCGCCCCCGCGGTCACGACCACCCGGACGTTACGCCCACGCCGTCATACCGATTCCCTACCTCCTTCTCACCGAGCCGGACGGCGGGGGCGGATCGGGCCGTCCCGCCCCCGGCGGAGCACGCGAACTGGCACTCTTGACAACGTGCGTGCTGTTTCGCCACGTTTGATCCCGGCCCGGCGGCCCACGCCCGGCCGCGCAGGGGGAGCGGCGGCGGCACGGAGCGAGCCGGCCGGTGCGTCACGGGGGGAGTGGTCGCCGATGCGATCCATGAGCAGGGGTCCACACGCCCCGTCGGCCGGTGCCGCGGCCGGCGTGTTCCTCGCGGAGCCTTGGGAAGGGCGGCTGAACTGACGTGGACGTGACGATCCACCGATTCGACGAACTGAGCGACGCGTTACGGGACGCGTGGCACCGGGCGATGGACGAGTCGCCCGAGTACGCCAACCCCTTTCTGGCACCGGAGTTCGCGAGCGGGGTCGCACGGCACCGCGCCGGCGCCCGGTTCGCCGTGCTGCGCGCGGACGGCGAACCGGTCGGGTTCCTGCCCTACGAGCGGAACGCGTTGGGGGTCGGCCGGGCCATCGGGCTCGGCCTGTCGGACTGCCAGGCCCTGGTGCACCGGCCGGGCGTCACCTGGGACGCGCGGGAACTGCTGCGCGCCTGCGGGCTCTCGCTGTTCGAGTTCGACCATCTCGTCGAGGAGCAGAGACCGTTCGCGCCTCAGGTGACGGGACGGTTCGCCTCCCCGGTCGTCGACCTCAAGCCGGACGAGAGCGGATACCCGCAGTGGCTGCGCGGCGCCTACCCGGGGCTCGCCAAGACGACGCTGAAGAAGGAGCGCAGGCTCGGGCGCGACATCGGCGCGTTCCGGTTCGTCTTCGACGAGCGGGACCCGCGGATGCTGCGCACCCTGATGCGCTGGAAGTCCGCCCAGTACCGCAGGACGGGCCGGATGGACCGGTTCGCCAGGCCCTGGATAGTCGACCTGGTCGACGACCTCTTCGAGGTCCGCGAGGAGCACTTCACCGGCGTCCTGTCCGTGCTCTACGCGGGCGACCGGCCGGTCGCCGCGCACTTCGGGCCCCGCTCGCGCACCGTCCTCGCGGCCTGGTTCACCGCGTACGACCCGGAGCTGCACTACTACTCGCCGGGCCTGATGATGCATCTGCGGACCGCCGAGGCGGCCGGCCGGCACGGGGTGACGACGATGGACCTCGGGCGCGGCGACAAGGAGTACAAGGACTGGCTCAAGACCCGTGAGCTGCGGGTCGGCGAGGGGTTCGTGAGCCGCCCGCACCCCGTCTCCGCCGCGCACCGGCTGTGGCGCGGACCGGTGCGCGGCCTGCGCAACACGGTCAACGCCCACCCGGCGCTCCGCGAACCCGCCGACCGCCTGCTGAAGACCGTCGGCACCCTGCGCACCTCCCACCCCCTCACCCCCGGGGGAGCGGACCACGGGACGCCCTGACGCCCTGACGTCCTGACGTCCTGACGTCCTGATGACCCGGCGTCCCGGCGTCCGGACACCCTGATGACCTGGCGTCCCGGCGTCCGGACACCCTGATGACCTGGCGTCCTGGCGTCCTGGCCTCCTGAGGCCCTGACCACGCGGCCGGCGGCCGGCGGCCGGGCGGTTTTGCCGGAACGGCAACGGATGTCGTGTCGCGCGCGGGTGGGACCGGATGATCGACAGCGGAACCTGGTCCCCGCGACCAGGCTGCCCGACGGCCGCCCCGGCCCGCGTGACCGGGCCGCTCGACGGCAGATCAGGCCCGCGACCGCGCCCGCACCGGAGGAACCCCATGCCGCAGACATCCGACGCCGACCGCACGCACCGCCTGGTGCCCTCGCCGGCCGGCCGCACCCACCTGGTGGAGCAGGGCGAGGGGCCGCTCGTGCTGCTCGTGCACGGGTTCCCTGAGTCCTGGTACTCCTGGCGCCGCCAGCTGCCCGCGCTGGCCGCCGCCGGCTACCGCGCGGCGGCCCTCGACGTACGTGGCTACGGGCGCTCCTCCAAGCCCGGTGCGGTGGACGCGTACGGGCTGCGCGACCTGGTCGCCGACAACGTCGCCGTCGTGGAGGCCCTCGGTGAGTCGTCCGCCGTGATCGTCGGCCACGACTGGGGCGCGACCATCGCCGCGACCTCCGCGCTGCTGCGCCCCGACGTGTTCCGCGCCGTCGGCCTGCTGAGCGTCCCGTACACCCCGCCCGGCGGCCCGAAGCCGAGCGAGGTGTTCGCCGCGATGGGTGGCCCGGAGGAGTTCTACGTCTCCTACTTCCAGCAGCCCGGCCGCGCCGAGGCGGAGATCGAACCCGATGTACGGGGCTGGCTCGGCGGCTTCTACGCGGCGCTGTCCGCCGACACCATGCCCGAACCCGGCGCCCCCGACCCGCACTTCGTGACCCGGGGCGGCACGCTGCGTGAGAGGTTCCCCGAGGGGCGGCTGCCGCACTGGCTCACCGAGGCCGAACTCGACGTCTACGCGGCCGAGTTCGAACGCAGTGGAGTGACGGGCGCACTCAACCGCTACCGCAACATGGACCGGGACTGGGCCGACCTGGCCGACCACCACGGCGCCCCCGTCCACCAGCCGTCGCTGTTCCTCGGCGGCAGCCGCGACGCCTCCACCACCTGGCTCGCCGACGCGATCGAGGCGTACCCGAGGACCCTTCCCGGCCTCACCGCCTCGCACCTCCTGGACGGCTGCGGCCACTGGCTCCAGCAGGAGCGCCCCGACGAGACCAACCGCCACCTGATCGACTGGCTCCGCTCCCTCGACGCCTGACCCGACCGCGCCGTGCGCGGCCGGCGTTCAGACCCGGCCCGCCCGGCGCTGTCCGCGCAGCAGCAGCCCCAGGTAGACGCCGCCGACCACCGCCGTCACCACCCCCACCGGCAACTGGGCCGTGCCGGGGACGCGTTGGGAGACGAAGTCGGCGGTGACCACCAGCAGGGCGCCGGCGCAGGTCGCCGCCGCGAGGTTGGGTCCGGGCGCGCGGGTGAGACGGCGGGCCAGTTGCGGCGCGATCAGCGCCACGAACGGCACCGGGCCCGCCGCGGCCGTCGCCACCGCGCACGCGGCCGTCGCCAGGACGAGGATCACCAGGCGGGTGCGCTGCACGGACACCCCGAGCCCGCCCGCCACGTCGTCGCCCATCTCCAGGACGCGCAGCCGGCCCGCGGCCAGCACCACCAGCGGCAGCACCACCACGAGCCCGACGGCGGCCGGGCGGACGTCGCCCCAGTCGCGGCCGTTCAGGCTGCCGTTGAGCCAGACCATCGCCTGCGCGGCCTGCGTGAAGCGGGCCTTGGCGAGCAGGTAGGCGTTGACGCCCTGGAGCAGGGCGCTGACCCCGATGCCGACCAGCACCAGCCGGTAGCCGTGGACGCCGTGCCGCCACGCCAGCACGTACACCAGGAACGCGGTGGCCAGTCCGCCGCCGACCGCGCCGAAGGCGATCTGCCCGCCGGTGCCGCCGAGGACCAGCACCACCAACAGGCCGCCGGTGGCGGAGCCGTAGGTGAAGCCGACGATGTCGGGGCTGCCCAGCGGATTGCGCGACAGGCTCTGGAAGAGGGCCCCGCTCACCCCGAGCGCGGCACCGACCAGGATGCCGGTGAGCAGCCTGGGCAGCCGCAGCTGGTTGACGACGAAGTCGGTGCGTGCGCTGCCGTTGCCGAGCAGGGTGCGCACCACGTCGGCCGGGGAGACGGTGAACTCCCCGGTGCCCAGGGCGAGTACGCCGATGGCGACGGTGGCCGCGAGGACCACGAGACAGACCGTCAGCGTCCGGAGGTCCACCCGCAGCGACAGCCGCCGCGAGGGGCTGCGCACCACATGGGTGCGGGAGGACACACCCGCCGGGGCGATCATGAGGACACCACCCGGCGGTGGCGGACCAGGGCGATGAAGACGGGGGCGCCGACGACCGCCGTCACCACTCCCGCGTCGAGTTCGTCGGGGCGCACCACGACCCGGCCGAGGACGTCGGCGAACAGCAGCAGCGAGGGGGCGAGCAGCAGGGAGAGCGGCAGGGTCCAGCGCTGGTCGGCGCCGGCGATCATGCGGGCCATGTGCGGCACCGCGAGGCCGACGAAGACCAGCGGGCCGACCGCCGAAGTGGCCGCGCCGCACAGCGTCGTGACGGCGAGCAGCCCGAGGACGCGGGTGCGGTTCAGGTCGGCGCCGAGGGCGCGGGCGGCGTCGTCGCCGAGGGCGAGCGCGTTGAGCGGGCGGACCAGCGCGAGCGCCAGCAGCAGCCCGGCGCCGATGAACGGGCCGACGGTGGTGAGGGTGTCGCCGTCGGCGCGGGCCAGCGATCCGACGCTCCAGAACCGCAGTTGGTCGAGGACCTGGGCGTCGAGCAGCATCAGGGTCTGGCTGACGCCGGTGAAGACGGCGGCGATCACCGCGCCGCCCAGCGCGAGCCGTTCGGGGGTGGCGCCGCCGCGTCCGCCGGAGGCGAGCGAGTAGGCGAGGAGTCCCGCGATCACCGCGCCCGCCATCGCGAACCACACCGACGCCCAGAGGCTGGAGACGCCCAGCACGGTCAGGGACAGGACGACGCCGGTGGCCGCGCCGGCGTTGACGCCGAGCAGCCCCGGGTCGGCCAGCGGGTTGCGGGTGAGGGCCTGGATGAGGGCGCCGGCGACGCCGAGGGCGGCGCCCGCGGCGATCCCGGCGAGGGTGCGGGGCACCCGGACGTCCCAGATCACCGAACCCGCCGTCGAGCCGTCGTCGTGCAGCAGGGCGTGCAGCACCGTCGGCAGGGCGAGCGAACGGGAGCCGACGGCCAGGCTCAACGCGACGGCCACGCCCAGCAGGAGCAGCGCGCCGAGCACCGCGAGGGTCCTGGTCGAGGTCCGGCGGCTCGCACCCCGGTCCGTCTCGTCCCCGTCATGAGCCGCCGTGGCGACCTTAGTTGACACCGCCGTCCTCCGTGCGCAGCCGCTCGGCGATCCTGCGGCCGAGCTCCTTCTTGTCCGTCTTGCCGACCGAGGTGCGGGGGAACACCTCCACCACCTCGACCCGGTCGGGGAGTTTGTACCCGGCGACCCCGCGTGCGGTGAGGAATCCGGCCAACTCGCGCTGGGTGGGCGGCTGCTGGCCGCGCGGCACGAGGTAGGCGCAGGTGCGTTCGCCCATCGTCGCGTCGGGCATGCCGATGACGGCCGCGTCGTGCACGGCGGGGTGGGCGAGGAGGTGGTTCTCCAGCTCCTCGGCGGAGATCTTGTCGCCGCCCCGGTTGATCTGGTCCTTGACCCGGCCCTCGACGACCAGGTGCCCGGAGGGCAGCACGCGCACCAGGTCGCCGGTGCGGTAGAAGCCGTCGTCGCTGAAGGTGCGGGCGTTGTGGCCGGGTGCCCGGTAGTAGCCGCGCAGGGTGTAGGGGCCGCGGGTGAGCAGTTCGCCCCGCTCGCCCGGTGGCACGTCGTGGCCGTCCTCGTCGACGACCCGGATCTCGTCGTCGGGGCTGAGCGGCCGGCCCTGGGTGCCGGTGACGAGGTCGGCGGTGTCGTCCAGGCGGGTGTAGTTGAGGA
This sequence comes from Streptomyces griseoviridis, assembly GCF_005222485.1. Taxonomy (NCBI): domain Bacteria; kingdom Bacillati; phylum Actinomycetota; class Actinomycetes; order Kitasatosporales; family Streptomycetaceae; genus Streptomyces; species Streptomyces griseoviridis. Next base: position 836,716 of record NZ_CP029078.1, on the reverse strand, counting down.
GTCCCTCGGCCATGCCGAAGACCTGCTGGAGGGTGCAGCCGAGGGCGGGTGCGACGCGGGCGGCCGGTTCCGCGCCCAGTTTGGAGCCGCCGACCTGGAGCAGGGCGAGCGAGGACAGGTCGGCCTCCTCCCACTCCACCGCCTCCAGCCAGAGCAGGGCGATCGGCGGGACCACGGCGGTCGCGGTGACCTTCTCGCGCTCGATCAGCGCGAAGGCGTCCTCGGGGCTCGGGGTGGGGGAGAGGACCACCGTGCCGCCGACCAGCAGGGTGCCGAGCAGCCCCGGGCAGGCGAGGGCGAAGTTGTGCGCGGTCGGCAGCACCACCAGATAGACGGTGTCCTGGTCGAAGCCGCAGATCTCGGCGCTGGCGCGGGCGTTGTAGGTGTAGTCGTCGTGGGTGCGCGGGATCAGCTTCGGCTTGCCCGTGGTGCCGCCCGACAGCAGGAGCAGCGCCACGTCACCCGGGTCGGGTGCGGGCAGGGGCCGCGGCTCGGCGTCGAGGTCGGCGAGCGCGGTGAACTCGGCCGCGTCACCGGCCACCAGGACGTGCGCGATCGACGGCACCGCGGCGCGGACGGCGCGGGCGAGGGCGCGGTGGTCGAAGCCGTCGAGGACGTCGGGGACGGCGTAGGCGACGGCCCCGGACACCTTCGCGACGTGCGTGATCTCGCTCTCGCGGTGCGCGGGCAGCGTCAGCACCGGTACCGCGCCGGCCCGCAGCAGCGCGAAGAACAGCACCACGAAGGCGTCGGTGTTGGGGAGTTGGACGATGACGCGGTCGCCGGCCGCGATGCCGATCCCGCGCAGTCCGGCGGCCGTGCGGTCCGCGCGCCGGTCGAGTTCGGCGTACGTCCAGCGGTCGCCCGCGGCGTCGACGAGCGCGGTCCTGTCCGGGTCGGCCCGCGCCCGGTCCCGCAGCAGCCGGTCCAGTGGCCGGCCCTCCCAGTACCCGGCGTCGCGATAGCGCCGCGCGAACGGCTCCGGCCAGGGAACCCACCCGTCGAGCATGCCCCACTCCCGCCTGCTGTTTAGGAAAGGCTTGCCTAATCTCCGATCACGGTCAAGCCCGGAGGACCCGCCGGACCGGAAGTCGCGCACGATCGCGCAGGTGATCGCGGTTGCGGGGCCGTCCGTCGGAGCGCCGGAGCGAGAGCCGGTTCCCGAAGTGATCCAGACCGGCCCTGGACGGGCCTCCGTCTCGAAGCTAGGGTCAGTCCCGATTAGGTTAGGTTAACCTAAGTCCAGGGAGGTTGTTCGTTGCTGCGTTATCGGAGCGCGGAGACGGAACTACCGGGAGAACCGCTCCTGTTGGCCGCGAGACTGGCGGAGTCGGGATTGTTCGACCAGTACGTCGTCTACGAACGAGAGGGCGACTTCCGCTTCGCCGGAGGAGCGCTGGGCGAGGTCGTCGTCGACCGCTCCGGCATCCGGCGCAGATGGCTCGCCGAACAGACCGCGGACCCGCTCGGGCCGCACCCACTGCGCCAGGTCGGGGAGCGGCTCGCCGAGACGCCCGCCGAGGGCTGGAGCGCCTACGGCTGGATGGCCTTCGAGTTCTCCCACCTCTACACCGACCGTCCCGACCGCGCGGGCGACGCCGATCTGCTCCATCTCGTCGTCCCGCACACCGAGGTGAGGTTCCGTCAGGAGAGCGCCGAGGTCCGCAGCGCCGACCAGGAGACCCTGGACGCGGTGCTGGAACTGCTCGGCAAACCCGTCACCCCCACCCCCGTCGACCCCCGGCCGATCGAGGTCGCCGACCCCTCCGGGCGCTACCCGGGGATGGTGGCCGCCGCCGTCGAGGAGATCAGGTCGGGCACCGGCCTGCAGAAGGTCATCCTCTCCCGCTCCGTCCCGGTGCCCTTCCCCGTCGACTTCGTCGCCACCTATGTTCACGGCCGCACCCACAACACCCCCGCCCGCTCCTTCCTGTTGGACCTCGCCGGCCGACGGGTCGCCGGGTTCAGCCCCGAGACCGTCGCCGAGGTGAGCGCGGACGGCCGGGTCGTCACCCAGCCGCTCGCCGGAACGCGCGCCCGCGGCTTCGGCGGCGCCGAGGACGAGCGGCTGCGCGCCGAACTCCTCGCCGATCCCAAGGAGATCTCCGAACACGTGCTGTCCGTGAAACTCGCCGAGGAGGAGATGGCGGCCGTCTGCGGACCGGGCACCGTCTCGGTGCGCGACCTGCTCAGCGTGCGCCAGCGCGGCAGCGTGCAGCACCTGGGCTCCAGCGTGCACGGCCTGCTGGCCGACGGCGCCACCGCCTGGGACGTGCTGCGCGCGGTCTTCCCCGCGGTCACCGCCTCCGGCATCCCCAAACTCCCCGCCTACGACTGCATCACCCGGCTGGAGGAAGGACACCGCGGCATCTACAGCGGCGCCGTCCTCCAGGTGGACGGCGACGGCGCGCTGGACGCGGCCCTGGTGCTGCGCAGCGTCTTCGAGGAGGACGGCAGGGCCTGGCTGCGCGCGGGCGCCGGCATCCTCGCGGGATCCACCCCGGCCCGGGAACTGGAGGAGACCTGCGAGAAACTGCGCAGCGTCGCCCCCTACGTGGTCCCCGCGCAGCCGGAGCCGCCCGCCACGCCGTCCGGCCGGGCCTAGGGGGTCGGCATGCGGCTGGGAGAAGTGGTCGTCGATGTCACCCCGCTCAGGTCGGGCAGGGACTTCCGGCTGGTCTTCGCCACCCAGGCGATCTCCATGCTGGGCACCCATCTCACCTCGGTGGCGGCGAGCCTCCAGATCTACGAACTGACCGGATCGTCCGTCCAGGTCGGCCTGATGAGCGCGGTGCTCGGGATGTCCCTGCTGGTCGGCCTGGTCACCGGCGGGCTGCTCGCCGACCGGGTCGACCGGCGCCGGGTCGTGCTCGTCACCCGGTCGGTGACCGCGGTGGTGGTCACCGGGCTCGCGGTGAACGCGGCCCTGCCTGACCCGAAGGAGTGGTTCGTGTTCGTGGCGGCCGTCCTCGCGGGCGGCACCAGCGGGCTCGGCGGCCCGGCGATGATGGCCGCCACCCCCACCCTGGTGGCCCCGGGCCAGCTCGCCGCCGCGGGCGCGCTGCTCACCCTGACCGCGCAGCTCGGCGGCATGGTGGGTCCCTCGCTCGCCGGGGTGATCGCGGCGGGGCCCGGACTCGCCTGGTGCTTCGCGATCGACGCGGCCATCTACGTCGTCGGGCTCGCCCTCCTCGCGCCGCTGCCCAAGATGCCCCCGGCGGCGGGCACCGAGGGGCAGCATCCGCTGAAGGCGATGGCGGAGGGGCTGCGGTTCCTGCGCGGCAACCAGGTGGTCGCGGGACTGCTGCTGATCGACGTGTGCGCGGTGGTCTTCGCGATGCCGTACGCCCTCTTCCCCGAACTGGGCACCGAACACTTCGGCGGCGGTCCCTCCACCGTCGGGCTGCTCTACACCGCGCCCGCCGTCGGCTCCTTCTTCGGCGCGCTGACCAGCGGCTGGACCGGCCGCGTGCACCACACCGGGCGGGCCCTGATCGGCGCGGTCGCGGTCTGGGGCGTGGCCATCACCTGCTTCGGCCTCAGCCCGAGCCTCTGGCTCGCCCTCGCCTTCCTCGCCCTGGCGGGGCTCGGTGACACGGCGTCGGAGATCCTGCGCCGCGCGCTGCTCCAGCACTACACGCCGGACCGGCTCCAGGGCCGGGTCGGCAGCCTCTGGCTCGCCCAGGCCACCGCCGGACCCTCCGTCGGCAACCTGGAGGCGGGCCTGGTCGCCCGCGCCCTCGGCTCCTCGGCCGGTGCCGTGGTGCTCGGCGGCGCGGTCTGTCTGGCCGGGGTCGCGACGGTCGCGCTCGCCGTGCCGGGACTGCGCAGGGCCACCCTGCACGGGCCCTCGGACCGGCAGCAGGACGCCGACGCGCCCGCGCGGCCCTCGAAGACCGCCGACTGACCGACCGACCCCGGGGAGGGAGGCGCCCGTGCCGAGCGCGCTCGTCAACGGCATCCGGCTGCACTACGACGTCCAGGGCGACGGCGACCCCGTGGTCCTGGTGATGGGCCAGGGCGCCACCGGCCGGGCCTGGCACCTCCACCAGGTGCCGGCCCTGGTGGCGGCGGGACACCGGGTCGTCACCTTCGACAACCGGGGCGTCCCGCCCACCGACGAGTGCGCCGACGGGTTCACCGTCGACGACCTGGTCGCCGACACCGCCGGGCTCGTCGCGCGTCTCGGCCTCGGCCCGTGCCGGTTCGTCGGCGTCTCGATGGGCGCCTACGTCGTGCAGGAGTTGATGCTGGCGCGGCCCGAACTGGTCGTCCAGGGCGTCCTGCTGGCGACCCGCGGCCGCACCGACCCGTTGCGCGCCGCCGTCTCGGCCGCCGAACGCGCCCTGTACGACAGCGGGGTGGCGCTGCCGCCCGGCTACGCGGCGTGGGTGCGGGCGCTGGAGAACCTCTCCCCGGCCACGCTCGACGACGAACAGCGCGTCCAGGACTGGCTCGAACTGTTCACGTTCGCGCCGTCGCCCACCGGGCCCGGAATCCGGGCCCAGCTCGAACTGCGCCCGCCGGAAGGGCGGTTGGCCGCCTACCGGGCGATCACCTCGCCCTGTCTTGTGATCGGTTTCGCGGACGACGTCACGCTGCCGCCGCGGCTGTCCCGCGAGGTGGCCGAGGCGATCCCGGGCGCCGTCTACCGGGAGATCGAGGACTGCGGTCACTACGGCTACCTGGAACGCCCGGACGAAGTGAACCGGATGCTCCTGGAGTTCTTCCACACCACACGGCAGTGACTTAGGTTAGCCTCACCTAAGTGTCTACTCAGGGGGTACTCGTGCAGCGCACCCTGCTCAACGGCAAGATCCACCGGGCCACCGTGACCCAGGCCGACCTGCACTACGTCGGGTCCCTGACCATCGACCAGGACCTCATGGACGCCGCCGACATCGTCGAGGGCGAGCGGGTCCAGGTCGTCGACATCGACAACGGCGCCCGGCTCACCACCTACGCCATCACCGGCGAACGCGGCAGCGGCGTCATCGGCGTCAACGGCGCCGCCGCCCACCTCGTCCACCCGGGACACCTCGTCATCGTCATGTCCTTCGCCGCCCTCGACGAGGACGAACGGGCCGCCCACCGGCCCCGGGTCGTGCACGTCGACAAGGCCAACCGGGTCGTCGCCCTCGGCACCGACCCGGCCGAACCCGCGCCGGGCGAGCCCGACCAGCGCTCCGGAGCCGTCACCCGGACCGCACCCGCCACTTCGCCGCACCAGGAGAGGAACTGAGCCATGGCCAACCCCTTCGACGACGAGAACGGCGTCTTCCGCGTGCTGGTCAACGACGAGGGCCAGTACTCGCTGTGGCCGGACTTCGCGCCCGTCCCGGCCGGCTGGAACGACGTCCACGGCCCCGACACCCGGGCCGCCTGCCTCGATCACATCGAGCGGAACTGGACGGACATGCGCCCGCGCGGCCTCGCCGAGGCGATGCGCGGGACCGGGGCGTGATGGCGGGCCGCCCCGGGGTGGCGGACGTCCTCCCGCTGTCGCCGACCCAGGAGGGCATGGTCTTCCACGCCCGCTACGACGACCACGCCCCCGACGTCTACACCGGTCAGCTCATCGCGCGCCTCGAAGGCCCGCTCGACGGCGACCGGATGCGGACCGCGGCCGAAGCGCTGGTAGCCCGGCACGCCACCCTGCGCGCCGGATTCCGCACCCAGCGCTCGGGCCGCCCGGTCCAGGTCGTCCGCACCGAGGTCCGCACCCCCTGGCACACCACCGACCTCGGCGCCCTGCCTGAACTGGAACGCGAAGCGGCCTTCGAGCGGCTGCTCGCCGACGACCTCGACACGCCCTTCGACCTCGCCAGGCCTCCGCTGCTCCGCTTCCACCTGATCGCCTTCGGCGCCCACGACCACCGGCTGCTGCTCTCCTCCCACCATCTGCTGTGGGACGGCTGGTCGGCGCCCGTCCTGGTGCGCGAGCTGTTCCAGCTCTACACCTCGGGCGGCGACGCCTCCGCCCTGCCCCGCGTCCGGCCCTACCGCGACTACCTGGCCTGGCTCGCCCGCCAGGACCGCGACGCCGCCCGGGAGGCATGGGCCGCCGCACTCACCGGACTTGACGAACCGTCACTGATCGCGCCCGCCGCCCGCGACCTGCCGGCGGGACGGCCCGAACGCCTCGTGGTGGAGCTGCCCGAGGACGAGACGGCCGCCCTCACCGCCGCCGCCCGCACCCACGGACTGACCGTCAGCAGCGTCCTCCAAGGGCTCTGGGCCGTGCTGCTCGGCCGCTTCACCGGCCGCATGGACGTCGTCCTCGGCGCCACCGTCTCCGGCCGCGACGCCGACCTCCCCGGCATCGAGTCGATGATCGGCCTGTTCATCAACACCCTCCCGGTCCGGGTGCGGCTGCGGCCGGGCGAACCCCTCGCCGACCTGCTCACCCGCGTCCAGGACGAGCAGTCCGCGCTCCTCGACCACCGGCACCTGGGCCTCGCCGACGTCCAGCGCGCCGCGGGACACGGCGTCCTCTTCGACACCCTCCTCGTCTTCGAGAGCTACCCCATCGACGACGACGGCATCGCCCGCGCCCTCGAAGGCCCCCGCATGACGGACGTCTCCGTCCGGGACGCCACCCACTACCCGCTGACCCTCACCGCCCTGCCGGGACCCCGCCTCACCCTCACCCTCAGCCACCGGCCGAGCGCCCTCGACGCGGCCACCGTCACCGCCCTCGCGGCCCAACTGGGCTCCCTGATCGACGACTTTGTCCACCGCCCCGGACTCCCGGTCGCCCGGCTCGGCACCCAGGAACCGCCCGCCCCGCCCGCCGCCCGCGCGGCCTTCCACCCCGCGGTCCGCGCCCTCATCGAGGAACAGGCCGCCCGCACCCCGGACGCACCCGCCGTCCGGTACCGCGACACCACCCTCACCTACGCCCAACTCGACGCCCGCGCAGACCGGTTGGCCGCCGCCCTCACCGCACGCGGAGCCGGCCCCGAGACCGTCGTCGCCGTCGCCCTGCCGCGCGGCCCCGACCTCGTCACCGCCCTCGTCGCGGTGGCCAAGGCCGGCGCCGCCTGCCTGCCCGTCGACCCGGCCTACCCCGCCGAGCGCATCGCCCTGATGCTCGGCGACGCCGCACCCCGCCTGGTGATCTGCGCACCCGCCGCCGCCGCGGAACTGGGCATCGCCCCGGACACCGTGTGCCCCCCGGACGCGTCCGCCGAGCGGCGCGGGCCCCGCCCGCCCGTGTCGCCCGACAACACCGCCTACCTGATCTTCACCTCCGGCTCCACCGGCCGCCCGAAGGGCGTCCTCGGCACCCAACGCGCCCTCGCCAACCGGCTGCTGTGGGGCCGGACCCTCCAGGACGACGGCACACCCGGCGTCCGGCTCGCCAAGAGCCCGGTCAGCTTCATCGACGGACTCACCGAACTCCTCGGCGCGCTGGTCAGCGGCGACACCCTGGCCCTCGCCGACGACGACGCGACCGGCGACCCCCGCGCCCTCGCGGCCCTCGCCGACACCCACCGCGCCACCGTCGTCACCGCCGTCCCCAGCCTCTACGCCGGCCTCCTCGCATCGTCCCCGCCGGACGCCTTCGGCACCGTCCGCACCTGGATCTCCAGCGGCGAAGCCCTCACCGCGCCGCTCGCCGACGCCCTCACCCGGCGGTGGCCCGGCTCCCGTCTCGTCAACCTCTACGGCTGCTCCGAGGCCGCGGGCGACAGCCTCGCCCACGTCTACGACGGCACGCCCGCCCTCGGCCGGCCCGTCGCCAGCACCCGCGTCCACGTCCTCGACCCGTTCCTCGCGCCCGCCCCCGTCGGCGCGACCGGCGAGCTGTACCTCGCGGGCGACGGCCTGGCCCGCGGCTACCTCGGCCGACCCGGGCACACCGCCGAACGGTTCGTCGCCGACCCGTTCGGACCGCCGGGCGCCCGCCTCTACCGCACCGGCGACCTCGCCAGGCAACGCGCCGACGGCACCGTCGAGTTCCTCGGCCGGGCCGACGACCAGGTCAAGATCAGGGGCGTACGGGTGGAGCCCGCCGAGACCGAGGCGGCGGCCCGCGCCCTGCCGGGCGTCGCGCGGGCGGCGGTCGTCGCCCGGGACGAAGGACCGGGACCGAGCAGACTCGTCGCCTACGTCGTCCCGGAACCCGCCGCCGACCTCGACCCCCTCGCCCTGCGGCGGGCCCTCGCCGCGCGGTTGCCCGCCCACCTCGTGCCGTCCGCCGTCGTCCCGCTCGACGCCCTGCCGCTCACCCCGAGCGGCAAACTCGACCGACGCGCCCTGCCCGCACCCGACTTCACAGGAGCGAGCCGGTACGCCCCGCCGCGCACCGCACCGGAGAAGGCGTTGTGCGGACTCTTCGGCGAGGTGCTCGGCCTCGAACAGGTCGGTGTCCACGACGACTTCTTCGCCCTCGGCGGCGACAGCATCGTCTCCGTCCGGCTCGCCGACCGGGCCCGCAGGGCGGGACTCGCCCTCACCCCCAGGGACGTGTTCACCCGCCGCACCCCCGAAGGGCTCGCCGCCGCCCTGCCGGACCGAGCCGGGCCCCCGGCCGAGGAGTTCACCGCGACCGCCGCACCCCTCGTGACCCTCAGCGCGGCGCAGCTCGACAACGTCAAGGCGAGGTGGAGGAGCCGATGAGCGAGGTGCCCGGGGACGACGGTTCCCTGGTCGAGGACGTACTGCCGCTCTCCCCGCTCCAGCAGGGGCTGCTGTTCCACGCCCTGTTCGACGAGGGCGCCCAGGACGTCTACACCATGCAGACCCTGGTGGAGATCGAGGGACCGCTCCACCCCGGCCTGCTGCGCACCGCGGCCGAGGAACTCTTCGCCCGGCACGCCAACCTGCGCGGCGCCTTCCTCCACGAGGACCTCGACGAGCCCGTCCAGGTGGTCCTGAAGCAGGTCCCCGTCGCCTGGAAGCGGACCGAGGCCGCCGACGACGCGACGGTGGCCGCCCTGGCCGCCGCCGACTCCACCGCCCGCTTCGACCTCACCGACCCGCCGCTGCTGCGCCTCACCCTCGTCGACCGGGGCGGCGACCGGCACCAGCTGATCCTCACCAACCACCATCTCCTGCTGGACGGCTGGTCGGTGCCGCTGCTGATCCGCGAACTCCTCCAGCTCTACGCGGGCCTGCTCGACCCCGCCACGGCCCGGCCGCTGCCCGCCGTCCGCCCCTACCGCGACTTCCTCGCCTGGCTGGCCTCCCGCGACCGGGACGCCTCGGGACGGGCCTGGCGCGCGGCCCTCGCCGGGGTGGCGCCCACCCTGCTCGCACCGACCGGCCGCGGACTCCTGCCGGTCCGACCCGAGCTGCACACCCTGCGCCTCTCCGAAGAACTCACGGCGCGGGTGCAGGAGTTGGGCCGGGGCCTCGGTGTCACCGTGAACACCGTCGTGCAGGGGCTGTGGGCGCTGCTGCTCGCCCGCCTCACCGGCCGCGACGACGTCGTCTTCGGCGCCACCGTCGCCGGACGGCCCGCCGAACTCGCCGGTGCCGAGGCCATGATCGGTCTGTTCATCAACACCGTGCCGGTCCGCGTCGCGGTACCGCCCGCCGAACCGGCCGGCGCCTATCTGCGCCGACTCCAGCACGAACAAGCCGACCTGATGGACCATCAGCATCTGGGGCTGACCGAGATCCAGCGGCTGGCGGGCGCGGGCGACCTCTTCGACACCCTGCTGGTCTTCGAGAACTACCCGATCGACGAGGCGTCCGTCGCCGAGGCCGAGGCCCGCGCCGGGCTGCGGATCACCGGCGTCGAGGGGTCGGGCGCCACCCACTACCCGCTGACCCTCGCGGTGCTCGCCGAGAGGCGGCTCGGCGTCGTCCTCGAGTTCCGGCCCGACTGCTACGACCGCCCCGCCGTGGCCCGGCTCGCCGAACGCTTCGAGCGGCTGCTGCGCGCCGTCGTCGCCGACCCGGGACTGCCGCTCGCCGCACTGGACGTGCTCGCCCCCGCCGAACGGGCCCGGCTGCTCGCACGCGGCGCCGGGCCGCAGCCGCCCGCCGGGCCCGGCACCCTGCCCGAGATCCTCCAGGCGCAGGCCGCCGCCACCCCGGACGCCGTCGCGGTGGTCGGGGCGGGGGAGCGGCTCACCTTCGCCGAGCTGAACTTTCGGGCCAACCGGCTCGCCCGCCTCCTGGTCGCCCTCGGCGCGGGACCCGAGCGGATCGTCGCGCTGTCGCTGCCGCCCGCCCCGCAGACCCTCACCGCGCTGCTCGCCGTGCAGAAGGCGGGCGCCGCCTACCTCCCCCTCGACCCCGCCTGGCCCGCCGAGCGGACCGCCGGGATGCTCGCGGACGCCCGCCCGGTGGCCCTGCTCGCCGTCGAGGAGACCGCGCCGGGCGCCGCCACCCTGGCCGGTGTCCCGCTGGTACGGCTCGACGACCCCGCCGTCCGCGAGCGCGCCGCGCGGGCCGACGGCCACGACCTCACCGACGCCGACCGGCTCGCCCCCGCGCACCCCGAGCACCCCGCCCACGTCATCTACACGTCCGGCTCCACCGGACGCCCCAAGGCGGTCCTCGTCCCGCAGCGCGCCATCACCAACCTCTTCGCCGCCCACCACGCGGCCCTGCACACCCCCGCGTCCGCCGCCGTCGGCGGACGGCCGCTGCGGATCGGGCACGCCTGGCCGACCGCGTTCGACGCGTCCTGGCAGCCGATGCTGTGGATGTTCGCCGGCCACGAACTGCACCTGGTGCCCGACGACGTACGCCGCGACCCCGCCGCCCTGCGCGCCTTCCTCGCCGAGCACGCCATCGAGTTCATCGAACTCTCGCCGTCCCTGCTCGCCGAACTCGTCGCCCAAGGCGGCGACTGGCAGGCCGAGTTGAAGGTCATCGGGGTCGGCGGCGAGGCCGTGCCGCCCGACCTGTGGCGCACCCTGCGCGCCACCGAGGGGCTCAGCGCGCACAATCTGTACGGGCCCACCGAGTGCACCGTCGACTCCGCCGACTGCGACCTCGCGCTCAGCGACCGCCCCGCGATCGGCCGGCCGGTCGGCGGCGCCACCCTCTACATCCTCGACAGCCACCTCAACCCGGTACCGACCGGCGTCGACGGCGAGCTGTACATCGCCGGCGCCGGCCTCGCCCGCGGCTACCTCGGCAGGCCGGGCGCCACCGCCGGCCGGTTCGTCGCCGACCCGTTCGCCCGGCACCCCGGCGCCCGCATGTACCGCACAGGCGACATCGCCCGCTGGACCGAGGACGGCCTCGTGGAGTGCCTCGGCCGCGTCGACGACCAGGTGAAGATCCGCGGCTACCGCGTCGAACCCGGCGAGATCGAGACCGTCCTGCTGGACCACGCCCTGGTCGAACGGGCCGCCGTCGTCGTCCGCGAGGACACGCCAGGCGTCCGGCGGCTGGTCGCCTACCTGGTGAAGGCACCGGCCGCGCCGGACGCCGAGGAGACGGCCGACCTGCTGCGCCGCGACGTCGCCGCCGTCCTGCCCGACTACATGGTGCCGTCGGCGTTCGTCACCGTCGACGCCTTCCCGCTCACCCTCAACGGCAAGCTCGACACCGCCGCCCTCCCGCCGCCCCCGCGCACCGCGGGCCCCGCCGCCCAGCCACCGCGCGGCCCCGCCGAGGAGCGGCTCGCCGCCCTCTTCGCGCAGGTGCTCGGCCTGGAGACGGTCGGCGTCCACGACAGCTTCTTCGCCCTCGGCGGCGACAGCATCGTCTCCATGCGGCTGGTCGGGCGCGCCCGCGCGGCCGGTCTCGCCCTCTCCCCGAGAGACGTCTTCGAACATCCGACGGTGGCCGCGCTCGCCGCCGTCGCGGGCCGCGCCGCGCCCCGCCGCACCGCCGACCCGGACGCCGGGACCGGCGACATCCCGCTCACCCCGATGCTCGCCTGGCTCACCGGGCGCGGCGGCCCCTTCCGCGGGCTCAGCCAGGCGCGGTTCCTGCGCACCCCCGAGGGCCTCGACCTCGAAGGGCTGCACCGCACCGTCCAGTCCGTCATCGACCGGCACGACCTGCTGCGCGCCACCTTCGGCCAGGACAGCGACGGGAGTTGGCGGCTGCGCGCCGCACCCGCCGGCACCGCGCGCGCCGCCGACCAGGTCCGCCGCGTCGACGCCGGACGGCTCGACCACCCGGCCGTGGGCGCCCTGGTGCCCGAGGCGTTCGACGAGCTGGTGGCCGAACTGGACCCCGCGACCGGGGACCTCGCCAGGTTCCTGTGGTTCGACTGCGGCGCGGGACGCGAGGGACGGCTGCTGGTGGTCCTGCACCACCTCATCACCGACGCCGCGTCCTGGGGCGTCCTGGTCGCCGACCTCGCCGCCGCCTGGGAGCAGAACCCCCTCTCCCCGCCGGGCACCTCCTTCAAGGAGTGGGCCCAGGCGCTGCGAGCGGAGGCGACCAAACCCCGGCGCACCGCCGAACTCGCCTTCTGGCAAGGGGTGTCGGACCGCCCCGAGCCGACCCTCGGCGCCGACCGGCTCGACCCCGCCGTCGACACCCGCCAGACCCTCCGCAGACACTGGACGACCCTCACCGCCGACCTCGCGGGACCCGTCCAGGAGACCCTGCTCACCGCCCTCGCCCTCGCCGTCCCCGAGTGGCGGCGCGCCCTCGGCCGGCCGGGACCCGGCACCGACGGCACGGTCCTCATCGCCCTCGAAGGACACGGCCGGGAGGAAGGACTCCTGCCGGGCGCCGACCTGTCCACCACCCTCGGCTGGTTCACCAGCGTCTTCCCCGTCCGCCTCGACCCCGGCCGAGGACCCGCGACCGACCAGGTCCGCCGCGTCGCCGACCAGCTCGCCGCCCTCCCCGACAAGGGCATCGGCCACGGCCTGCTGCGCCACCTCAACCCCCGGACGGCCGCCGTCCTGGCCCGACTCCCAGAGCCGCAGATCGAGTTCAACTACCTCGGCCGGATGACCGCGGGCGAACGCCGGGACAGTGCCGTCTTCACCAGCGCCCCCGAGACCGGCGCCATGGGCAGCGGCGCCGACCCCGGGACGCCGGTCCCCTACCCGCTCGTCGTCGACGCCGTGCTCACCGACGGCGGACTCAGCCTCTGCTGGCAGTGGCCCGACCGCCTCTTCACCGAGGCGGAGATCCAGCACCTGGCCGGACTCTGGACGGCCGCACTCGAACCGCTGCTGAAAGGCGGAGCCCTGTGACGGAGACCCACGCCGCTCCCGGCGACCTCGCCGCCCGCAAGCGCGAACTGCTGCGCCGCAGGCTCCGGTCGGCGGGCCTGGCCGACCCCGGGGCCCACGCGGAGCGGATCCCGCGCAGGCCCGCCGACGCCGGCCGGCTGCCGCTGTCCTTCGCCCAGTCCCGGATGTGGCTGCTCCAGCAACTCGACCCGGACAGCCCCGCCTACAACGTGTGCCTCGCCGTCCGGCTCCGCGGCCCGCTGGACCCGGCCGCACTGCGCACCGCACTGCGGGGCCTGCTCGACCGGCACGAGGTGCTCCGCACCCGCTTCCCCGTCGCCCCCGACGGCACCCCCGAGCAGGTCGTCGACGCCACCGCGGAGCTGGAGTTCACCACGGCCGACCTCGGCACCCTGGCGGCGGACGCGCAGGACAGCCGCGCCGACGCGCTCGCCAGGACCGCGTCCGCGACCCCCTTCGACCTCGCCGCCGACCACCCGCTGCGCACCCTGCTGATCCGCCGCGCCGACGACGACCACACCCTCGTACTGACGGTCCATCACATTGCTTGGGACGGCGGCACGTTCAACGCCCTCTCCGGCGACCTGAGCGCCCTCTACCGGGCCGCTGTCACCGGCACCCCCGCCGACCTCGAACCGCTGCCCGTCCAGTACGCCGACTTCGCGCACTGGCAGCGCGCCACCTGGACCGACGAACGGCTCGCCGACCACCTCGACCACTGGCGCACGGTCCTCGTCCCGCCGCCCGCCCCGCTCGCCCTGCCCCTCGACGCGCCCCGCACGGCCCACCCCACCGCCCGCGGCGACCGGCGCTCGCACACCTTCGCGCCCGAGGTCACCGACCGGCTCACCGCCTTCGCCCGGGGCACCGGCGCCACCCCCTTCATGGTGCTCCTCGCGGGCCTCGCCGCCCTGCTGCACCGGGTCACGGGCGCCACCGACATCCCGGTCGGCTCGGCCGTCATGAGCCGCGACCTGCCCGGCCTGGAACAGCTGATCGGGAACTTCGGCAACACCCTCGCTCTCCGCGCCGACCTCGAAGGCGACCCCGGGTTCGGCGAACTCGTCGAGCGGGTACGGCAGCTGTGCACCGACGGCTACGCCCACCAGGACATGCCGTTCGACCGGCTGGTGGAGCGGCTGAGGCCGCGGCGCCACCCGGGCCGCGCCGTCTGGTTCGACGTCATGCTCCTCTTCCTCACCCAGGGACTCGAAGGGCCGCGACTGCCCGGGGTGAGCGCACGGTGGGAGACCGTCCACAACGACACCACCCAGTTCGACCTGTCGCTCGAGGCGTTCCTCACCGGCGGCGGGCTGCGCGTCGAGGCCACCTACCGCAGCGAACTCTTCACCGCGGACACCGTCGACCGTCTGCTCGGCCACCTGGAGACCCTTCTCGCGAACGCCCTCACGGACCCCGAACTCCCGCTCTCCCAACTCCCGTTGATGACCGGCAGGGAGGAGCGCCAGGTCCTCGCGGACTGGAACGACACCGCGCACCCGGTCCCCGCCACCACCCTCACCGCCCTCCTCGACCAGCAGGCCCGCCGCACCCCCGACGCGCCTGCCCTCGTCGCCGACGGCACCCGGCTCGACCACGCGGCCCTGCACGCCCGCGCCAACCGGCTCGCCCGCCTGCTGATCGCCCGCGGAGCGGGCCCCGAAAGCCTCGTGGGCGTAGCCCTCGACCGCGGCCCCGACCTGGTGGTGGCGCTCCTCGCGGTCCTCAAGGCGGGCGCCGCCTACGTCCCCCTGGACACCGGGTACCCCGCCGAACGCCTCGCGTTCCTGATCGAGGACGCCGCTCCCGCACTCGTCGTCACCACCACGGGCGCCCTGCCCGCGCACCCGGCGCCGACCCTGCTCCTCGACGACCCGCGCACCCGCGACCGGCTCGCCGCCCTGCCCGCCGCCGAACTCACCGACGCGGAGCGGACGCTGCCGCTGCGCCCCGCGCACCCCGCCTACGTCATCCACACCTCGGGCTCCACCGGCCGCCCCAAGGGCGTCGTCGTCGACCACGCCGCGATCGTCAACCGGCTGCTCTGGATGCAGGACACCTACGGACTCGGGCCGGGCGAGCGGGTGTTGCAGAAGACGCCCGCCGGATTCGACGTCTCGGTCTGGGAGTTCTTCTGGCCGCTGATCACCGGCGCCGCCCTGGTGCTCGCCCGCCCCGGCGGCCACCGCGACCCGGCCCACCTCGCCGAAGTCATCCGCGAACACCGCGTCACCACCGCCCACTTCGTCCCGTCGATGCTGCGCGCCTTCCTCGACGACCCGGCCGCCGAACAGGTCCGCGGCGTCCTCGACCGGGTGCTGTGCAGCGGCGAGGCCCTGCCCACCGACCTCGCCGACCGCTGCCTCGCCCTGCTGCCCGGCACCGCCCTGCACAACCTGTACGGACCCACCGAGGCCGCGGTGGACGTCACCGCCTGGTCCTGCGCCGAAGGCACCAGCTCTGCCGGCGGCTCCGTCCCCATCGGCCGCCCGGTGTGGAACACCCGCACCCTCGTCCTCGACGCGTCGCTGCGCCCCGTCCCGCCGGGCACCCCGGGAGAGCTGTACCTGGCCGGCGCCCAACTCGCCCGCGGCTACCTCTCCCGCCCCGCCCTGACCGCCACCCGCTTCGTCGCCGACCCCTACGGCCCTGCGGGCAGCCGCCTCTACCGCACCGGCGACCTGGTGCGCCGGCGGCCGGGCGGCGCGCTGGAGTTCCTCGGCCGCACCGACGACCAGGTCAAGATCCGCGGCGTCCGCGTCGAACCCGCCGAGACCGAGGCCGCCGCCGCGTCCCTGCCCGGCGTCTCGCAGGCGGCGGTGACAGTACGTCAGGATGAGCCGGGGGAGCGGCGGTTGGTGACGTATGTCGTCCCGCTGCCCGGCGCCGCACTGGCACCGCTCCAGGTGCGGCGCGACCTCAAGGCCATCCTCCCCGACCCGCTCCTGCCGGCCGCCGTGGTCGTCCTGGACGCGCTGCCGCTCACCCCCAGCGGCAAACTCGACCGGGCCGCCCTGCCCGCGCCCGACCTCGCGGACCTCACCACCCCGACCGCGCCCCGCACCGACGCCGAGGCCCGCCTCTGCGCGCTCATCGCCGACCTGCTCGGACTGCCGTCCGTCGGCGTCCACGACGAGTTCTTCGCGCTCGGCGGCCACTCCGTCCTCGCCACCCGCCTGGTCGCCCGCATCCGCGCCGAACTCGGCGCCGACGTCCCGCTGCGCGCTGTCTTCGACACCCCGACCGCCGCGGCCCTCGCCCCGCTCCTCGCCACCCCGGCCGACCGCCGCCCCGCCCTCGTCCCCGCCGACCGCCCCAAGTCGCTGCCGCTCTCATCGGCGCAGGCCAGGCTCTGGTTCCTGTACCGCCTCGAAGGCCCGGCCCCGACCTACAACCTCCCCACCGCCCTGCGGCTGACCGGACCGCTCGACCGGACGGCCCTGCACGCGGCGCTCGACGACGTGGTGGCCAGGCACGAGGCACTGCGCACCCTCTTCCCCGACGACGACGGCACCCCGCGCCAGTCCGTGCTGCCCGCCGCCCTCGCCGCCGTGCCGTTCACCGTGGTGGCCACCGGGCCCGGGAACCTCGACGCCCTCCTCGCCGAGGCCGCCGCCCGCCCGTTCGCCCTGGACACCGAGATCCCGGTACGCGCCACCCTCTACGCCCTCGCCCCCGACGACCACGTCCTGCTGCTGCTCGTCCACCACATCGCCACCGACGGCTGGTCCGCCGAACCGCTCCTCGCCGACCTGGAGCGGGCCTACCTGGCCCGCAGGGACGGCACCCCGCCCGACTGGGCCCCGCTGCCCGTGCAGTACGCCGACCACACCCTCTGGCGGCAGCGCGCCCTCGACGACCTGGACGACCAACTCGCTTACTGGAAAGCCGCGTTGGCAGGGCTGCCGGAGGAGCTGCAACTGCCCGTCGACCGGCCGCGACCGGCCGTCGCGAGCCACCGCGCCGGGGCCGTCGACCTCACCCTCGACGCGGACGTCCACGCGGCGCTCGCCCGGCTGGCGGCCGAGACGGGCGGCACCGTCTTCATGGCGCTCCAGTCCGCCCTCGCCGTCCTCCTCGGGCGGCTCGGCGGCGGCGACGACATTCCGCTCGGCACCCCGGTCGCGGGCCGCCACGACGCCCGACTCGACGACCTGATCGGCCTGTTCGTCAACACCCTGGTGCTGCGCACCGACCTGTCCGGCGCCCCGACCTTCCGCGAGCTGCTCACCCGGGTCAGGGAAGCCGACCTGGACGCCTACGCCCACCAGGAGCTGCCCTTCGAGCAGTTGGTCGACGCGCTCGCCCCGACCCGCTCGACGGGACGCCACCCGCTGTTCCAGGTGATGATCGCCCACCAGCAGGCCCCGCCCGACACCCGGGACTTCGCCGGACTTGAACTCAGCGAGCGACGGGTGCCCTTCCACACCGCCAAGACGGACCTCGCCCTGCATCTGTTCGAGCGCGCCGGCTCCGGCGGCGTCACCGGCGCCCTGGTCCACAGTCTCGACCTCTACGACCCGGACACCGCACGGGAGATGGCCGACCGCTGGGTCCGCCTCGTCACCGACCTGGCCCGCCACCCCGACCGCCCGGTGGCCGACGCCGACCTCCTCACCCCCGGCGAACGCCGCACCCTGCTGGGGGAGTGGAACGACACCGCGCACCCCATGCCCGTCACCACCCTCACCGCCCTGTTCGAGGAGCAGGCGGCCCTCACCCCCGGGCTCACCGCCGTCGAGTACGGCACCGAGGACGGCCGCGCCCTCACCTACGCCGAGCTGAACGCCCGCGCCAACGCCCTGTCCCACAGGCTCACTTCGCTCGGCGTCGGACCCGAGACCAGGGTCGGCATCCATCTCGAACGGTCCGTGGAGATGGTCGTCGCCCTGCTCGCCGTCCTCAAGGCGGGCGGCGCCTTCGTCCCCCTCGAACCGTCCTGGCCCGCCCGCCGGATCGCCGAGGTGTGCGCCCACGCCGGCCTCACCGCCGTCCTGACCCGCGCGGGCGACGACGCGGTACCCGGCGACGACGCGCCGCCGGTCGTCGCCGTCGACCTCGACGGCCCGGTCCCGAGCGCCGGGAACCCCGGCGTCGAGGTCGACCCGGAAGGGCTCGCCTACGTCATCCACACCTCGGGCTCCACCGGCGTCCCCAAGGGCGCGATGATCCGCCACCGGGCCATCGCCCACCGCCTGTTGTGGCAGCGCGGCCTGCTCGGCTTCGGCACCGACGACGCCGCGCTGTTCAAGGCGCCGCTCGGCTTCGACATCTCCATCAACGAGATCTTCCTGCCGCTGGTGCACGGCGGCCGGCTGGTGATCGCCGAACCCGGCGGCGAACGGGACGTCGACTACCTCCTCGACACCGTCGCCCGGCACCGGGTGACCTTCACCTACCTGGTCTCCTCCATGCTCGATCTGCTCCTGGAACAGGACGGGTTCGCCGAGCGGGCCGCCTCGCTGCGGCACGTCTGGTGCGGCGGCGAGGTCCTCACCCCCGAGCTGTTCGCCCGCTTCCGCGCCGTCAGCCCGGCGATCATGTACCACGGCTACGGGCCCGCCGAGGCCACCATCGGCGTCAGCCACGTCGTCTACCGCACCGGCGCGATCCGCAGCGCCGTCTCCATCGGCCGCCCCAACACCAACACCCGCCTCTACGTCCTCGACGAACGGCTGCGGCCGACCCCGGTCGGGGTACCGGGCGAGCTGTACGCGGGCGGCGTCTACCTCGGCCGCGGCTACGTCAACGACCCGCGGCGCACCGCCGACCACTGGATCGCCGACCCCTTCGGGCCGCCGGGCGGGCGCCTCTACCGCACCGGCGACCTGGTGAGCTGGCAGCGCGACGGCACCCTGGAGTTCCTCGGCCGCGCCGACAACCAGGTGAAGATCCGCGGAATGCGCGTCGAGCTGGAGGAGATCGAGGCCGTCCTCGAACAGCACCCGGGCGTGCGCAGGGCCGTCGTGGTGATCAGGGAAGAGGCGCCCGGCGTACGGCAGTTGGCGGGCTACCTCGTCGCCGCGGGCGATCCACCGCCACCGGCCGAGGTGCGCGACTGGCTCGCCGAACGGGTCCCCGAGCACATGGTCCCGCGCACCCTCACCCCGCTGGACGCGTTCCCGCTCATGCCGTCGGGCAAGGTCGACCGCAAGAACCTGCCCGCCCCCCGGGCCGCCGCCCCCGCCACCGCGACCAGGGAGCCCGCCGACGACCGCGAACGCCGCCTGACCGCGCTGTTCGCCACCGTACTCGGCCTCACCTCCGTCGACGTCGACGACAACTTCTTCGCCCTCGGCGGCGACAGCATCGTCTCCATCCGGCTGGTGACCCTCGCGCGGAAGGAGGGCCTCGCGCTCAGCCCCCGGCAGATCTTCCAGACCCCCACCCCCGCGGGACTCGCCGCGGCGGCCGCCGACGCGGCCGAGGCCGCGCCAGGACCCGCCGACGAACCCACCGGCACCCTCGACCTCACCCCGGTGATGCGCTGGACGGCGGGCCCCGACGGCTCCTGGGGCGGCCTCGCCCAGGCCGCCCTGCTCGTCACCCCGCCCGGCCTCACCCACGACACGCTCCGCACCGTGCTCGCCGCCGTCGTCGACCGCCACGACATGCTGCGCGCCCGGCTGACCGGGGACGGCCGCCTCGACGTGCCCCCGCGCGGCAGCGTCCCCGTCGACGACCTGCTCACCGTCGCGACCGGTACCGACGTACGGGCCGGGCTCGCCGAGGCCGCGTCCCGGCTCGACCCGCGCGCCGGACGGATGCTGCGCGCCGTCTGGTTCCGCCCCGCGGGCGACCGTCCCGGCAGGCTCCTGCTGATCGCCCACCACCTCGTCGTCGACGGCGTCTCCTGGCGGATCATCGGCACCGACCTGGCCGAGACCTGGCGCACCGCCCAGGACGGCTCGACTCCCACCCGCGACCGGTCGGGCACCTCGTTCCGCACCTGGAGCCGACTGCTCACCGAGGAAGCCACCAAGCCCGAACGCGTACGCGAACTCCCCTGGTGGACAGAGGTGTTGCTGTCGGCGCCGCCGCTCCTCGACCGCCCGCTCGGCCCGGCGCGCACCGTACGGGAGCACACCCTCGTCCTCCCCGAGGACACCACCGCCGCCCTGCTCACCACCCTCCCCGCCGCCTACCGCGCCACCGCACCCGACGTCCTGCTCACCGCGCTCGCGCTCGCCGTCGCCGGCTGGCGCGCGGAGCGGGCCGAACCGGGCCGGTCGCTGCTGGTCGGCGTGGAGGGACACGGGCGCGTCGAGGACGCCGTCGGCGCCGACGGCGTCGATCTGTCCACCACCGTCGGCCACCCGGTCGGCATCGACCCGGGCCCCCTCGACCTCGACGAGGCGCTGGCCGGCGGCCCCGCCGCGGGACTCGCCCTCAAACGCGTCAAGGAGCAACTGCGCGCCGCACCCGACCACGGCCTCGGCTACGGCCTGCTGCGCCACCTCAACCCCGACACCGCGCCCGCCCTGGAGAAACTTCCCCAGCCCCAGATCGGCTTCAACTACCTGGGCCGGTTCACCGCCTCGGAGTCCGCCGCCCAGCCGTGGGAACTCGCCCCCGAGGCACCGGTGTTGCGCGTGCCGCCGGACCCCGGCAGGCCCGCCGCCCTCGGCCTGGAGATCAACGCGGTCGCCGTCGAGGAGGCGGGCGCCGCCCGGCTGCACCTCGCCGCCGGATGGCCCGAGACCTTCCTCGCGCCCGCCGAGGCCGACCGGCTGCTCGCCCTCTGGGACCACGCCCTGCGCGGACTCGCCCGGCACGCCGACGCCACCCCGGCCGCCGGACTCACCCCGTCCGACCTCCCCCTGGTCGAGCTGACCCAGGAGGACATCGACGACTTCGAGAACGACGCCTTCGACGACGACGGCCTCTGAGGCCCCCGAGACGTCCGAGGGACACCCGAGATGACACCCCCTGAAGGACCCCACCCCTGGCAGCGGAGGAACCGGTGACGCAGCACCCCCCGACCCCGGACGACCTGATGCGCTCGGTCACCGACGCGCTGCGCGCGGACGACGGACCACCGGGCGCCGACGACAGCCTCATCGCCTGGGGCCTCGACTCGATCACCCTGATGAGGATCGCCGGCGGCTGGCGCAAGCAGGGCGTCCGCGTCAGCTTCGCCGAACTCGCCAAGGACCCCACCCTGCGCGCCTGGCGCGCGCTCCTGGAGGCCGCGAGCCCCGCGCCCCCGCCGCCGCCCGCCCCGCGGCCCCCGACCGCCGACCCCGGCGAACCGTTCCCGCTCGCCGTCATGCAGCACGCGTACTGGATCGGCCGCGGCGACGACACCACCCTCGGCTCCGTCGCCGCCCACCTGTACGTCGAGTTCGACGGCGCCGACGTCGACCCGGACCGTCTGGACACCGCAGTCCGCGCCCTCGTCGCCCGGCACGGCATGCTCCGCGCCCGCTTCACCGACGACGGCAGACAGCAGATCCTGCCCGCGTCCGGCCACCCCGCCACGGTCGTCCACGATCTGCGGGACCTCGACGCGACGACGGCCGCGGCCCGCCTGGAGGAGATCAGGCACACCGCCTCGCACGCCCGCCTCGACGTCGCCGCGGGCGAGGTGTCCCGGGTGCGGCTGTCCCTGCTGCCCGGCGGCGCCACCCGGCTGCACGTCGACGTCGACATGCTGGCCGCCGACGCGCTCAGCTACCGGGTGCTCCTCTCCGACCTCGCCGCGCTCTACCTCCACCCCGAGACACCGCTGCCCGCGATCCGCACCAGCTACCCGGAGTACCTCGCCGAACGCCGCGAGGTGCGGCGCCTGAGCCGGGAGCAGTCGCGTGACTGGTGGGCGAGGCGGGTGCCCGAGCTGCCCACCGCGCCCGAACTCCCGCTCGTCCCCGAGGCCGAGCGCGCCGACCCCACCCGGGTCACCCGGCGCCACCACTGGCTGCCGCCCGAGGAGAAGCGGCGGCTCGCGGACCGCGCCCACCGGCACGGGCTCACCCCCGCCATGGCCGTCGCGACCGCCTTCGCCGAAGTGCTCGCGGCCTGGAGCGGACAGCAGCGCTTCCTGCTGAACGTCCCGATGTTCGACCGCAGGGGCTCCCACCCCGATGTAGACCTGCTGGTGGGCGACTTCACCAGCTCCGTGCTCCTCGACGTCGACCTCACCGAGCGCGCGACCTTCACCGAGCACGCCAGGCGCCTCCAGGACCGGATGCACACCGACGCGGCGCACGCCGACTACTCGGGCGTCGAGGTGCTGCGCGACCTCACCCGCCACCACGGTGAACAGGTCCTGGCGCCCGTCGTGTTCACCAGCGCCCTCAACCTGGGCGAGCTGTTCGACACGGGCGTCACCCGGTCCTTCGGCCGACCCGCCTGGATCGTCTCGCAGGGCCCGCAGGTGCTGCTCGACGCACAGGTGACCGAGGTCGACGGCGGTCTCCTCGTCAACTGGGACGTCCGCGAGGACGCGTTCCCCGACACACTCGTCGACGCCATGTTCGCCGCCTTCCACGGCCTCGTCACCCGGCTCGGCACCGACGACACGGTGTGGGAACAGCCCGTCCCCGCGCTGCTGCCCGAGGCGCAGACGGCACGGCGCGCGACGGTCAACGCCACCGGCACCCCGCACCCTCAACGGCTGCTGCACGAGGGCTTCTTCACCCACGCGGCCCAGCGGCCGGACGTGCCCGCCCTGCTGTGGGGCGACGAAGGCGCGCTGAGCTACGGCGAGTTGGCGGCGCTGGCGCTGCGCACGGCCGGTGCGCTCGTCGCCCGCGGCACCCGCCCCGGCGACACCGTCGCGGTCAGCCTGCCCAAGGGCCGGGACCAGATCGTGGCCGTACTCGGCGTGCTCGCGGCGGGCGCCGCCTACGTCCCGCTCGGCGTCGACCAGCCCGCCGCCCGCCGCGACCGCATCCGCCGCACGGCCGGCTTCCGGCTGGCGCTGACCGACGGTCGCCCCCTCGACGGCGTCGACGCCCTCGCCGTCGCCGACGCGGTGCGCGCCGAACCGCTGCCCGCACCCCTGCGGGTCGACCCGGAGCAGCCCGCCTACGTGCTGTTCACCTCCGGCTCCACCGGCGAGCCCAAGGGCGTCGAGGTGCCCCACCGGGCGGCCATGAACACCGTCGACGACCTCGACGAACGGTACGGAGTGGGCGCGGACGACCGCTGCCTCGCCGTCTCCGCCCTCGACTTCGACCTCTCCGTGTACGACGTGTTCGGGCTGCTGAGCGCGGGCGGCGCCGTCGTGCTGGTCGACGAGGCCGACCGGCGGGAGGCCGGGCAGTGGGCCGACCTGGTGCGCGCCCACCGCGTCACGGTCCTCAACTGCGCGCCCCCGCTGCTCGACACGCTGCTCCTCGCCACAGCAGAGGGCGAACTCGCGCCGCTGCGCCTGGTGTTGCTCGGCGGTGACTGGGTGGGCACCGACCTGCCCGGCCGGCTCGCGAGGCGGGCGCCCGGCTGCCGGTTCGTCGGTCTCGGCGGCACCACCGAGACCGCCATCCACTCCACCGTCTGCGAGGTGCGCGACGCCCAGGTGCCGGCGCACTGGCGGGCGGTGCCCTACGGCACCCCGCTGCGCGGGGTCCGCTGCCGGGTCGTCGACGGCCACGGCCGGGACCGCCCCGACTGGGTGCCGGGCGAGCTGTGGATCGGCGGTGCGGGGGTCGCGCTCGGCTACCGGGGCGATCCGGAGCGCACCGCCGAGAGGTTCACCGAGGCGGCGGGCGTGCGCTGGTACCGCACCGGGGACCTGGCCAGGTACTGGCCCGACGGCACCCTCGAGTTCCTCGGCCGCCGTGACCACCAGGTCAAACTGCGCGGTTTCCGGATCGAGTTGGGTGAGGTGGAGGCGGCTCTCGCCGGGCACCCCGCGGTGCGGCGCGCGGTGGCCGGGCTCACCCGGGCGCGGGGCGTCCAACTGGCCGTCGCGGTCGCCGCCGAGGCTGTCACCGAGGACGGTGTGCGTGAGTGGGCGCGGACCGTGCTGCCCCCGCACATGGTGCCCTCCCGGGTCGTCGTCGCCCGTGAGCTGCCGCTGACCTCCAACGGCAAGCTGGACCGGCGCGCGGTCGCCGCGCTGTTGGAGGCGCGGCCCTGTGAGGAGGCCGAACAGCGGCCTCCGGGGTCGGCGTTGGAGACGGTGGTGGCCGCCACCTGGGCGCGGGTGCTCGGCGTCGACCGGGTGGGGCTCGACGACGGGTTCTTCGCGCTGGGCGGCGACTCCGTGCTGGCCACGGTGATCGTCAGCCGGCTGCGTGCGGCGCTCGACACCTCCGAGGTGTCGGTGCGGGCGCTGTTCGCGACCCTCACCGCGGGCGGCATGGCCAAGCGGCTGGCCGCCGAGGAGGAGACTCCGGGGCGGCTGGAACAGGTCGCCGCCATCCAGCTGGAGATCGAGGCGATGTCGGCCGACGAGGTCGACTCGGCGCTCGGCGGGAGCTGAGCGGCACGCGGGCGGCGGGGCGCACCACGCGCCCCGCCGCCCGCCGGTCGCCCGTGGGGGGATCAGTTGTCGAGCTTGGCGAAGCCGGCCTCCAGGTTGTCCAGCGCCCAGGGGATGCCGAGCACCGAGGGGCTGCGCAGCTGGCTGATCGTCTCCACGTCGGTGACGACGTAGTCGCCCTTCTTCACCGCGGCCATGTTCTTCACCAGCGTGCTCGCCTCGAAGGCCTTCTGGAGGTCCTTGGTGGTGAAGGCGATGACCACCAGGTCCGCGTCGAGCCGGTCGAGCTGCTCGAAGGAGAGTTCGCCGGTCGGGCTGCCGTTGACGGTCTTGATGTTCTTGACCGACGGGGTCAGGCCGAGGCCGAGTTCGCTCATCAGCTTGGCCGCGAAGTCCGTCTCGGAGGCGATGGTGTAGATCTTCGCCGGGGTGTTGCCGATGGAGAGGCTGTAGGTCCTGCCGTCCAGCCCGGCGTGCTCGGTCCTGACGGCGGCGATGCCGGCCTCGGTGTCCTTGATGAGCTTCTCGGCCCGCGCCTTTTTGCCGACCGCCTTGCCGACCACCTGCACGTGCTCCTGCCAGGACTGCCGGCCCCAGGCGGTGGCGTAGCCGATGGTCGGGGCGACCGCGGAGAGCTTCTTGTAGTCCTTGTCGAGGGTGAAGTCCGAGGTGGCGAGGATCAGATCGGGCTGGAGGGAGGCGATCTGCTCGAAGTCGATGCCGCCCAGGGTGTCGATCAGCTTCGTCTCGCGGGTGTCGATCCGGTCCTTCAGCCACGGGTAGATCCCGTGGGAGCTGAGGGAGTCCTTGGTGACGGCGATCGGGGTGACGCCGAGGGCGTAGAGCGCGTCGACGTCGTCGGTGCCGCCGTTGCCGACCACCACGACCCGCTTCGGCGGCGAAGTGAGCTTCGTGTCACCGAACTTGTGCGTGATGGTGACGGGGAACGCGGAGGAGCCGCCCGTGGTCGCGGACTCGGCAGCGGAGCCGGTGTCGGAGTCGTCCTTGACGGAACCGCAGGCCGCCAGCCCGGCCAGCAGGGTCACGGTGAGAAGGGTCGTGCGGAGCGGTCTCGACATGGCAGTGCATCCCTTTTTCGCCAGGTACGGGGAGGAAGCGTGTGGCCGACAGTAAAGCAAGGTTAGGCTTGCCTTAGCAATGCGTTCCGATCC
This sequence comes from Streptomyces griseoviridis, assembly GCF_005222485.1. Taxonomy (NCBI): domain Bacteria; kingdom Bacillati; phylum Actinomycetota; class Actinomycetes; order Kitasatosporales; family Streptomycetaceae; genus Streptomyces; species Streptomyces griseoviridis. Next base: position 810,983 of record NZ_CP029078.1, on the reverse strand, counting down.
CTCGTCGTGGTTGATGAGACATCAACCACCCCTCAGAGCAGGCGAGTTGGGCGCCCCTCGGAAGAGGGGCGCCCCATCGGCACGGTCTCGCTCAGGGGCGGGACGTGAGATAGCCGCCCATCGTCCTGAAGTAGTCCGCGGCGGCCAGCTCGGTACCGTCCTCGGTGCGCACCCGCCTGACCAGCAGCCCCCGGCCGGTGCCGCTGTGCGCCTCCGGTCCCGCCACCACGACCACGCCGTCGCCCTCGCGGATGAAGATCCGGCCCGGAGTGCCGCCGTACAGCCCCTCGGAGACCCCGGCTGCCACGATCCTGAGGCGCTCGCCCCGGTGGAAGGCGTACGCGTTCGGATACGGGTCCGACTGGGCCCGCACCAGCCGTTCGAGACGCTCCGCCGGCCAGCTCCAGTCGATCCGGCTGTCCTCGGCGGACCGCTTGTGGAAGAAGCTGGCCCTGCTCCGGTCCTGCGGCTGCCACTGCCCGGCGTCCCGGCCGGAGGCGATCAGGTCGAGCGACTCGCGCACGATCGGCGTGATGAGGTCGACCGTGCGGTGGAAGAGGTCGGTCGCGGTGTCGGCCGGGCCCACCGCCACCGAGCGCTGCGTCAGGATGTCCCCGGCGTCGAGTTCGGCGTTCATCCGGTGCGCGGTCACCCCGACCCGCGGCTCGTTGTTGATGAGCGCCCAGATGATCGGCGAGAAGCCCGCGTACGACGGCAGCAGTGAGTCATGGATGTTGAGCGTGCCGTGCGGGGGCAGGTCGAACAGCTCGGGCGGCAGCCAGGTGCGCCAGTTGTTGGCGACGATGAGGTCCGGCGCCGACTCCCGTAGCGCGGCCAGGAGTTCGGGGTCGTCGGGGCGGTTGCGCAGGAGGACGGGAACGTCGTTCTTCTCGGCGAGTTCGGCGACGCTGTCGTCCCAGATCTTCTCGTAGGCGTGGTCGCTCCTCGGGTGCGTGACGACGAGGACGACCTCGTGGTCCGAGTCCAGCAGGGCCTGGAGTGTGCGATGGCCCCAGGTCTGATAGCCGAACATGGCGACGCGCATGCGGTTCTCCCCTCCGGCTGCTCCATTGCAAGGTAAGGCTAACCTTATCTAACATGTGGCTGCCTGAGGGAGGCGATGCCACGGTGAAGTCACCGCTCAAGGGAACTGACACCACCTACGACGTCCTCGGAATAGGTTTCGGACCGTCAAATCTGGCGCTGGCCATCGCGATCGACGAGCACAACGCGCGGCTTCCACCGGACGAACGACTCAATGCCCTCTTTCTCGAACGCCAGTCGAGCTTCGGCTGGCACCGGGGCATGCTGATCGACGACGCCACCATGCAGGTGTCGTTCCTGAAGGACCTGGTGACCCTGCGCGATCCGGCCAGCGACTTCAGCTTCCTGTGCTTCCTGCGTGAACGCGGGCGGCTGATCGACTTCCTGAACCAGAAGACGCTGTTCCCGCTGCGTGTCGAGTTCCACGAGTACTTCGAGTGGGCCGCCGAACGCGTCGGCCACCTCACCGCCTACGACCACGTGGTGACCGCCGTCGACCCGGTGCGCGACGACTCCGGTGCCATCGCCCACTTCGACGTCGTCTGCCGCGACCCGGGACGCCCAGGACGGACGGTGACCTACCGGGCCCGCGACATCAGCGTGGCCGTCGGCCTCGAACCCCATGTGCCGCCCGGCGTCGACCTCACCGAACGTGTCTGGCACAACAGCCAGTTACTGCCGAAGGTCGCCGAACTCACCGCCTCCGGCGCCCCGGTGCGCCGGGCGGTCGTCCTGGGCGCCGGGCAGAGCGCCGCGGAGACCGTCGACTATCTGCACCGCTCCTTCCCGGACGCGGAGGTCTGCGCGGTGTTCGCCAAGTACGGCTACACCCCTGCCGACGACAGCCCGTTCGCCAACCGGATCTTCGACCCGGAGGCGGTGGACGTCTACTTCGGGGCGCCCTCCGAGGTGAAGCAGTCCCTCTTCGACTACCACCGCTCCACCAACTACTCGGTCGTCGACATGGAGTTGATCGAGGCCCTGTACGCCACCGCCTACCAGGAGAAGGTCGCGGGCCGGGAGCGGCTGCGGTTCCTCAACGTCTCCCGGATCAGGGACGTCGCGGGGCGCCCGGACGGATCGCTGGGCATCGCCGTCGAGTTCCTGCCCACCGGCGAGCAGCAGGTCCTCGACGCCGACGTGCTGGTGCACGCGACCGGATACCGGCCGCGCGACCTCGGCACGCTGCTCGGCGAGGCCGCCAAGGTGTGTCTGCGCGACGACGGGGACGCGCTGCGGGTCAGCCGCGACCACCGGGTGGAGACCGCTCCCGACGTGACCGCGGGGATCTACCTCCAGGGCAGCACCGAGCACACCCACGGGCTGACCTCGTCGCTGCTGTCGACGACCGCGATCCGGGCCGGCGAGATCCACCGGTCGCTGGTGTCCCGGCGCGTGGCCGCCGTCTGACCACGCGCCGCCTGGAGCGGGTGGCGGCCCGTCAGACCGCCTCGGCCGCCGCCCGGTCGGCGTCGAACGCCGCCGCCACCCGGTCCGTCGCGGTCACCGCGCCGCAGGTGTCCGCCACCCACTCCAGCGTGAACTCGTGATGGCCGGCCGTCACGTCGGCCACCGCGTCGGCGACCACGAACGCCTCCAGGTCCCGCACCCAGGCGTCGGCGGCCGTCATCAGCACGCCCGCGCGGGCGTGCAGCCCGACGACGACCACCTGGTCGCGCTCCAACTCCCGTAACCGGCCGTCCAGTCGGGTCCGCGCGAAGGCGCTGTACTTGCGGGCCGTGAGCACGGTGTCGCCGGCCAGCGGCTCCACCCGCGCCACGAACGCCTCGGCGTCCTCGCCCGCCGAGGGGGCCAGAAGCCGGGCGTACGGCACCGGACCGCGCCCGCCGGCCCGCCGCACCCCGGCCGGCACCGAGTGGATGACCGGCACCCCGGCGGCCCGCGCGCGGTCGATCAACCGGCAGGCGTTGGCGAGGAGTTCGTCGACCGGCGCGGCCTCCTGTGCGAGGGCGCGCACGAACCGGTTCTGCAGATTGAGGACCACCAGCGCGGCCCGGCCGGCGTCGAGGGTCCACCCCGTCCGGTCGGCGGGCAGCATCGCGGGGGCGGGCATGACGTACGGGAACATCGGAGGCGGCATCTCGGTCTGCCCTTCTGGACGGTGCGGCCGGGTGGCCCGGCCGCGCGGCGCGGGGAGCCGGCGGACCACCCGGGCGGCCTCGGCCGGGCCGCCCGCCGGCTCAGGACCCCGGACGACGACCAGGTGGCCGGTGTCCGTCGTCCTCGCGACCGCCCCGGTGCGGTGGAAGCCGTCGGTCGTGAAGTGCCGGGTGTCGTGCTCGGGGGAGCGCCAGTAGCGGGGGACCGTGTCGGGGCCGCGGCTGAGCAACTGCCCCTCGGCGCCCGGTGGGACGTCCCGGTCCCGGTGGTCGACGACCCGCAGCTCGTGGTCGGCGGAGACGGCCCGGGTCCGCCCGGTCAGGGCCGCCTCCGTGCCGTCCTCCCGCCGGGTGCGGGCGATCAGCCCCTCGGCGGTGCCGAAGACCTGCCGCAGCGCGCAGCCGAGCGCGGGCAGCACCCGCCGCGCCACCGGCTCGGGGAGGCCGCCGCCGCTCACCACCAGGGTCCGCAGCGCGGTGAGGTCGTGGGCGGTGACGGCCGCCGCCGCGGTCCACCGGGCGGTGGGCGGCGCGGTCAGCGCGGTGTGCGTCACCCGCTCGGCCGCGACGATCCCGAACGCGTCGTCCGGGTCGTCCCCGCCGCCCAGGACCAGCCGGCCGCCCGCGCACAGCACCGCCAGCCAGTCGAGCAACCCCGGTACCCCGACGGTTAGTTCGGGTCTGACGACGAGATGGACGGTGTCCTCGTCGACGCCGAGGACATCGGCCCGGTCCCGCACCGCGCGGGTCAGTCCCGCCTGGTCGAGCGGTACCAGGCGGGGCGCCCCCACCCCGTCGCCCGCGTACTGGAGCAGGGCGAGGCCGCCGTCGTCGCACGGTCCGGTGGCGCGGGTGAAGCGGCGCACCGAGCGGGCCACCGGTTCGGGCACCCCCGGCGGCACCACCACCGGCACCGCGCCGCTCCGCCCGAGCGCGAGGACCTCCTCGAACAGCGCGGCGGAGCCCGGGAGCCGGACGACCACCCGGTGGCCGCCTACCCGTTCGGCGGCCAGTTCGGCCGCGCGGACCTCGACCCGCTCGGCCAGCTCGCCCCAGCTCACGGCGCGCCGCTCGGCGGCGGCGTCGACGAGCGCGATCCGTTCGGGGTGCGACTCGGCGCGCGCACGGAACAGGCCGTCGAGCGTGGTGTGCCGGGATGCGTCGGTGCTCACAGTGGGGTCCCCTCGCGTTCATGGCCCGGGGAGCACGGGGGCCGGTGGCGCGAGGGCGGCGAGTGGCACGACTCGTCCACGGCACGGCCTCCCGGTCGGGCGTGCTGCTTAGGTTAGCCTCACCTAAGCATGCTTATCGCCTCCAGGGAAACGGAAGATCCGGACGGCAAACATGAGATCGGGACAGCACACGTGAGATCGCCCCCGCCCGCCCGCCCGCCCGCCCGGCCGCGCGGTGCGCCCGTCAGCCCGGTCCGTGGGTCCACCGGCCGGCCAGGAGCGTGCCGTGCACCGGCATCGCGCGGAGCGTGCCCGCGTCGGCGGCCGACGGATCGACGTCGACGACCACCAGGTCCGCCGGGTCGCCCACCCGGATCAGCGACCGGCCGCACGCCGACGCGGCCAGCGCGGAGCGCACCGGCACCCGCTGCTCGGGGTGCCAAGCGGGCCGGTCGTCGCCGGTCCTGTGCACCGCCGCCGCGATCCCCACCCACGGGTCGAGCGGCGCGACGGGCGCGTCCGAGCCGAACTCCAGGGTGGCACCGGCGGCGAGCAGATCACCGTACGCGAAGGCACGCCCGGTGCGCCCCGCCCAGTGCCGGTCCGCCACATCGCGGTCGTCGATCGCGTGGGCCGGCTGCACCCCGGCCGTCACCCCCAGCTCCGCGAACCGCGGCACGTCCCCGGCGGTGAGCAACTGGGCGTGCTCGATCCGGCCACGGCAGCCCACCGCCGCGAACGCGTCCAGGGCGAGCGTGTTCGCGCGGTCCCCGATCGCGTGCACCGCGGGCTCGATGCCGTGCGCGGCGGCCCGCCGCATCAGCCGCACCAATTCGTCCAAGGACGTCTCCTCGACGCCGTACGCCTGCGCGGTGTCCTCCAGTCCGGGATAGGGCTCGCAGCACAGGGCGGTGCGGGTGTTGAGGGACCCGTCCGTGAACAGCTTCAGCGGGCCCATCCGGACCAGACCGCCGGTCCCCGGCAGCACGTCGCCGGTGCGCAGCCCGCGCGCCACGGCCGCGTCGAGGCGCGACGGATAGACGGCGGCCCGCACTCGCAGGTCCAGCGGCGCCGCCGCGGCGCGACGGCTCCAGTCGGCGAGGTTGTCGGAGAAGTGGAAGTCGATGATCCCGGTGACCCCGCGTGCCGCGGCGTCCCGCGCCGCCTCGGCCACCCAGCCGTCCAGGACGTCGGCGGGCACCTCGGGCAGCGTCCGCATCACCTCGAAGCACTCGTGCTCGCGCAGCAGCCCCGTCGGATGCCCTGACCTGCCGACCAGCGCGAGCCCGGCCGAGTTCAGCCAGACCGCGTGCAGATCGGCGCTGATCAGCGCGACCGGCCGGGCGGGGCAGACCGCGTCGAGCAGCGCCTTGTCGGGCGCGTCGGGCCACAGTCCGTCCCTGAACCCCTGCCCGAGCAGCACCTCGCCCGAGGACTGCTCCCCGGCGTGCGGGCGCAGCGCCTCGGCCACCGCCCGCGCGGACCCCAGCCCCGAGACGTCCACCCGCCGCCGGTTCCCGGCCCACTGCGCCATGTGCACATGCGCGTCCCAGAGCCCCGGCAGCACGGTGCGCCCCGCCAGGTCGAGCACGGGCCCGCCGAGGTCGCCGTCGCCGGTGTCCGAGACGGCGGCTATCCGGCCGTCCGCGATCCGCAGGGCGCCCAGCGGGCCCGCGGGGCCGAGCCGCACCCCGGCCAGGGTGAAGGGGGTGTGCGGGGCGTCCGTCGCGGGGGAGGGCGTGCCGTCGAGGCCCGTCATGGCGGCTCCAGTCGTGAGCGTCGTGGTCCTCGTGCGAGGCTACGCGCCCGACGGCTCAGCCCAGGGCCCGATCCAGATGGAAGGCCGCGCTGATCAGCGCGAGATGGGTGAACGCCTGCGGGAAGTTGCCCTGTTGCTCACCGGTGCGGCTGATCTCCTCGGCGTACAGGCCGAGATGGTTGGCGTAGGTGAGCATCTTCTCGAACGCGAGCCGCGCCTCGTCGACCCGGCCGGAGAGCACCATCGCCTCGACGTACCAGAACGAGCAGATGGAGAAGGTGCCTTCGGCGCCGCGCAGCCCGTCGGGGCTCGCCACCGGGTCGTAGCGGTAGACCAGCGAGTCGGAGACGAGTTCCTCGGTGAGGGCGTCGAGCGTGGAGAGCCACTTGGGGTCGGTGGGCGCGATGAACTTCGTCATCGGCATCATCAGGACCGACGCGTCGAGCACGTCGCCGCCCTCGTACTGCACGAACGCCTGCCTGGTCGGCGACCAGCCGTGCGACATGATCCGCCGGTAGACCGCGTCACGGCAGCCGCTCCAGCGGTTCAGATCGGCGGGCAGGCCACGCCGGTTGGCCATCCTGACGGCCCGCTCGATCGCCACCCAGCACATCAGCCGCGAGTACAGGAAGTTCTTGCGCCCGCCCCGGGTCTCCCAGATGCCCTCGTCCGGCTGGTCCCAGTGCGCGCACACCCAGTCGACCAGCGCGCAGACGTCGTCCCACTGGCCGCTGGAGATCGGCTCGGCCCATTTGTCGTAGAGGTAGATCGAGTCGATCAGGGCGCCGTAGATGTCCAGTTGGAGCTGGTCGGCGGCGGCGTTGCCGATCCGCACCGGGGCCGAGCCCAGGTGGCCCTCCAGATGGGCGAGTTCGGTCTCGGGCAGCTCGGTGCGGCCGTCGATGCCGTACATGATCTGCAAGGGGCCCGACTGCTTGCCGTCACCCGGGCTGATGTGCCGGGTCACGAACTTCATGAACGCCTCGGCCTCGCCGCTGAATCCGAGCCGCAGCAGCGCGTAGACGCAGAACGCCGCGTCGCGCACCCACAGGTACCGGTAGTCCCAGTTGCGCTCGCCGCCGACCTGCTCGGGCAGGCTGGTGGTCGGCGCGGCCACGATCGCCCCGGTGGGCGCGTAGGTGAGCAGCTTGAGGGTGAGCGCGGAGCGGTGCACCATCTCCCGCCAGCGGCCCCGGTACGTGGACGCCGAGAGCCAGCTCCGCCAGTAGGCGACGGTGGTGGCGAACTGGGCCTCCGCCTCGGCCCGCGGGCAGGCGCGCGGTGTCACGCCCGCGTCGAGCCGGTCCAGCGCGAACACCGCCGACTCGCCGCCCGCGAGCTTGAACTCGGCCCGCACGTCGGGTCCTTCGGCGCTCAGCGGGACGGTCGCGGTGAGCGCGAGGGCCAGGCCGTCCGCGTCGAAGACCGCGGTGTCGCCCGTCATGCGCAGGGTGTGCGGCCGGGTGCCGTAGTCGAAGCGGGGGGCGACGCGGGCCCGGAAGGGGATGGTGCCGCGCACGCACACCACCCGCCGGATCAGCCGGTGCCGCTCGGCGTCGGCCGCCTCGCCGCCGACCGGCATGAAGTCCTGGACCTCGCCGACCCCGTCCTCGGTGAAGAATCGGGTGATCAGGACGTTGGTGTCGGGGAAGTAGAACTGCTTGGTGTGCGCGGGCACCGCCGCCGCCAGCTCGAAGGCGCCGCCGCGCTCCGCGTCCAGGATCGCCGCGAAGATGCTGGGCGCGTCGAAGGCCGAGCAGCAGTACCAGTCGATGGTGCCGTTCATGCCGACCAGGGCCACGCTGCGCAGATCGCCGATCAGCCCGTGGTCGGAGATGGGCAGATAGCGCGGTCCCGCCCCGGAGACGTCCCGGTCACCGGCGTCCACGCCCATCGCAGCCTCCCTGCCCGACCCGCGTCAGGCTCCAGCCTAGGCCGAAACGGGACGCGCGGCGCGCGGATCGCCCACGGCCCGTCCGGACCGGGCCGCGGCGGACGGCGACCGCCCCGCGGCCGGGGTCAGACCACCACGACCGTGATCCCCGCCTCCTCGAAGCGCCGTACCGTCTCCGGCGGCGCCGCCGTGTCCGTGACGAGGGTGCCGACGGTCTCGGCCGGGCAGATCCGGGCGAACGCCCGCTGCCCCAGCTTGCTGGAGTCCGCCGCGACGATCACGCGCTCGGCCCGCTCGCACAGCAGCCGGTTGATGGCGGCCTCCGTCTCGTCGTGCGCGGTCGCCCCGTCCAGCAGGTCGAAGGCGACCACGCCGAGCACGGCGACATCGAGGGTGATCTGTCCGAGCACCCCGTCGGCGAGCGGCCCGATCAGCTCGTAGGACTGCGCGCGGGCCACCCCGCCGGTCACCACGATCTTGAACTGGGGGCGCACGGCCAGCTCGTTGGCGATGTTGAGCGCGTTCGTCACGACGGTGAGCGCCGGGGTGCCCGAGCCGAGGTCGCCGCGGGTGGCCAGCGCCCGCGCCACCTCCGTGGTGGTCGTGCCGCCGGTCAGCCCGACCGTCTCACCGGGCGTCACGAGATCCGCGACGGCCTTGGCGATGCGCTGCTTCTCGGAGGCGTGCCGGGCGGTCTTGTAGCGCAGCGGCAGCTCGTACGACACCCCGTGCACCACCGCGCCGCCCCGGGTGCGCACCAGCATCTGCTGCTCGGCGAGCTGGTCGAGGTCGCGGCGGATCGTCGCGGCGGAGACCCCCAGCTCGGCGGCGGCGTCCTCGACGTCGAGCCGGCCGCGCTCGACGAGCAGCTCCAGCAGCGTGTTCCAGCGGGCGTCACGCGACATCCGCACCCTCCGATCCTCGCTCTCCCGGCGACCCTAGCGCACCCGCCCCGCCATCGAATGCTTGATTCTGTTCGAAAGAAAGCTATATCTTGCAAGAACAAGCATCCATCTGGGAGGGACACGCCATGACCCATGTCGAGGACGAACTCATCAGCCAGCCCGAGTGCTGGACCCGCGCCGCGGAGCTGGCCGCGGCCCACACCGCGGCGCTCCCGGCGCCGGGGGAGCGGGTGGCGATCGTCGGCTGCGGCACCTCGTACTTCATGGCGCAGTCGGCCGCCGCCCTGCGCGAGGGCGCGGGCCAGGGCGAGACCGACGCCTTCGCCGCCTCGGAGTTCCCGCGCGGCCGCGCCTACGACCGCGTGGTGGCCCTCACCCGCTCCGGCACCACCACCGAAGTCCTCGACCTGCTGGCCGAGTTGAAGGGCCGCACCCGCACCACCGCGATCACCGCCGACCCGCACACGCCCGTCATGACCGCCGCCGACGACCTCGTCGTCATGGAGTTCGCCGACGAACGCTCCGTCGTCCAGACCCGGTTCGCGACCACCGCGCTGACCCTGCTCCGCGCCCACCTCGGGCTGCACACGGACGCCGTCGTCGCCGACGCCCGCACCGCCCTGGCCACCCCGCTGCCCGACGGCCTCGTCGAGTGCGCCCAGTTCTCCTTCCTCGGCGCCGGCTGGACCGTGGGCCTCGCCAACGAGGCCGGCCTCAAGATGCGCGAGGCGGCGCTCGCCTGGACCGAGACCTACCCGGCGATGGAGTACCGGCACGGCCCGATCAGCATCTCCACCACCGGCACCGCGACCTGGATGTTCGGCGACGCCCCCGAGGGACTCGCCGAACAGGTCCGCGCCACCGGCGCCCTCTGGGTGCCCTCAGGGCTCGACCCGCTCGCCGAACTCGTCCGCGCCCAGCGCCTCGCGGTCGCCGTCGCCGCCGCCAAGGGACTCGACCCCGACCGCCCCCGCCACCTCACCCGCTCGGTGATCCTCGCCCCCTGACCGGCCCTTCCCGAAAAGGAGACAGCCGTGCCCCTCGTCACCACCGGCGAGCTGGTCGCCCGCGCCGCCACCGACCGCGCCGCGGTTCCCGCGTTCAACATCATCACCCTGGAACACGCCGAGGCCGTCGTCGCGGGCGCCGAGGCCGCCGGAGCCCCCGTCGTCCTGCAAGTCAGCGAGAACGCGGTCAAGTTCCACCACGGACGGCTGCTGCCGCTCGCCCGGGCTGCCGCCGCCGTCGCCGAACAGGCCGCCGTACCGGTCGCGTTGCACCTGGACCACGTCCAGAGCGACGACCTGCTGCGCCAGGCACCGGACGCCGGATTCAGCTCCGTCATGTACGACGCGGCCCATCTGCCCTACGCCGACAACCTCGCCGCGACCCGCGCCGCCGCCGACTGGGCGCACGCCGAAGGGCTGTGGATCGAGGCCGAGTTGGGCCAGGTGGGCGGCAAGCCCGGACAGCCCGCCCTGGACGCCCACGCCCCCGGCGCCCGCACCGACCCCGCCGAGGCACGCGCCTTCGTCGCGGACTCCGGGGTGGACGCCCTCGCCGTCGCCGTCGGCAGCAGCCACGCCATGATCACCCGCACCGCCGTCCTCGACCACGGCCTGATCGAGCGCCTCGCCGCCGCTCTGGACGTACCGCTCGTCCTGCACGGCTCCTCGGGCGTGCCCGACGACGAACTCACCGCGGCCGTCACCGGCGGCATCACCAAGGTCAACGTCGGCACCGCCCTCAACGTCGCGATGACCGGCGCCGTCCGCGACCTGCTCGCCGACCGGCCGGACGCCGTCGACCCCCGTGCCTACCTCGGCGTCGGCAGGGAGGCGATGGCGCGGACGGCGGAGCGGATCACCGCCCTGCTCCGCGCCCGCGCCTGACCCGCCCGCGGCGAGCGGCTACCGCCTGACAGCCTTCAGCACCACGAACTTCCGGTCCCCGGCGACGAGTTCGCACCGGCCGAACAGTTTGCGCAGCTTCAGGTGGTAGCCCAGGTGCCGGTTGCCGACCACCCACAGCTCACCGCCGGGCCGCAGCACCCGCCGCGCCCCGGTGAACATCCGCCACGCCGTCGCGTCGGTGGTGGTCTGGTGGGAGTGGAACGGCGGGTTGTTCAGCACCACGTCGGCACTGCCGTCAGCCACCCCGGTCAGCCCGTCGCCGACCCGGAACTCCGCGTGGCCGGGCACCCCGTTCGCCTTGTACGTGGCCTCCGCCGACGCCACCGCCTGGAACGACTCGTCGACGAACAGCACCTCGGCCGTCGGATCGGCCAGCGCCACCGCCGTACCCACCACGCCGTTGCCGCAGCCCAGGTCCACGACCCGGCGGCCCGCCGGCCCGGTCGGCAGATGCTGGAGGAAGAAGCGGGTGCCGACGTCGAGACGGTCCGCGCAGAACACCCCCGCGTGGTTGACGACCGTGTGCCCGGAGACCGGCCCGACCCCGTCGGGCAGCGCGTAGCGGTACGGCCACGGATTCGCCGCCCGCTTCAGCGCCGGATCAGGCGTGCTGAAGATCAGCCGGGCCTTCTTCACCGCGAGCGAGGTGCGGGTCGGCCCGATGATCCGCTCGAACAGCCGCAGCGTCGAGGTGTGGATCTCCTTCACCATGCCGGCGCCCACGACCACCGTGTCCGCGTGCACCGCGGGCGCCAGCCGCCGCAACTGGTCCTCCAGGAGCGCCAGGCTCTTGGGCACCCGCACCAGCAGCACGTCCACCCGGCCCGGCGGCTCGTCCTGCGTGGTCAGCAGCCGGACCGTGCCGGTCGGGACCCCGGCCCGCGCCAGGTTCGCCCGGGTCGCCTCCTGTGTGAGATAGGAGTCGGTGATCTGCACCGGCTCGTGCGCGGCCAGCGCGGTGACCAGGGCGCCCCAGCGGTCCCCGACCACCACGACCGTCCCGGTCAGCGGGACCTTGTCGTCCGCGAGGTGCCCGAGCAGGTACTCGTCGGAGGCGTCCCAGGCGCGCAACTGGTCACGCGGGTCCTCGGGGAAGCGGGTCAGACCCGGCTCCTCACCCCATGGCGTCGTCATACGGTCGTTCATCGTGCGTCAAGGCTAGCGGAGCCGCAGCTCAGGCCCGGTCGGGCAGGATGGAGTGATGGACGCCGAGCTGTTTCCACGCGACCGAGCCCAGGTCACGCCGGGCGCGGTCCATGTGCCGGACTGGCTGGACCCCGGGCAGCAGCGGGAGCTGCTCGCGGCCTGCCGGGAGTGGGCACGCCCACCGGCGGGACTGCGCACCGTGCGCACCCCGGGCGGCGGCACGATGACCGCACGCCAGGTCTGCCTCGGCTGGCACTGGTACCCCTACGGCTACGCCCGCACCGTCACCGACGGCGACCGCGGCCCCGTCAAACCGTTCCCGCCGTGGCTCGACACGCTCGCCCGGCGGGCCGCGGCCGACGCCCTCGGCCCGCCCGCCGCCGCGCACCCCGGCTACGACATCGCGCTGATCAACTTCTACGACGGCGACGCCCGGATGGGCATGCACCGCGACGCCGACGAACGCTCGCTCGCGCCGGTGGTCTCCCTGAGCCTCGGCGACACCTGCGTCTTCCGCTTCGGCAACACCGAGAGCCGCGGCAAGCCGTACACCGACGTCGAACTCCGCAGCGGCGACCTGTTCGTCTTCGGCGGCCCCGCCCGCCTCGCCTTCCACGGCGTGCCCCGGGTGCACCAGGGCACCGCGCCCCCGCAACTCGGCCTGACCGGACGCCTCAACGTCACCCTGCGGGTCAGCGGCCTCGGGCCCGAGCAGGGGCCGCCCGCCGCACGGATCATGGGAGACTCGCCCTCATGACCGGCAACGCGCATCCCCGGACGGCGGGGGACGGGACCACTTCCAGAACGCGGTTGGACCGGGGGCGCGGCGCGCTCGGGCCCGCGCTGGAGCTCGTGCACACCGGCCGCGCGCCCACCCGGGCCGTGCTCACCGCCGAACTGGGGGTGACCCGGGCGACGGCGGGCGCGGTCGCCGCCGAACTGGAGGCGCTCGGCCTGATCAGGGTCGACGCCCGCCCCGGCGCCCCGGCCGGCTCCCAGGGCCGGCCCTCGCACCGGCTCTCGGTCGCCGACGACGGCCCCGTCGCCCTCGCCGCGCAGGTGCACGCCGACGGCTTCCGGGCCGCGCTGGTCGGCCTCGGCGGCCGGATCGTCGCCACCGCCCCCGGCTGCGAGACCGGCGACGCCGACCCGGCGAAGGTCCTCGGCTCGGTCGTGGAGGCGGGCGCCGAACTGCTGCGCTCCACCGGCCTGCGCTGCGTCGGCGCCGGACTCGCCGTGCCGTCCGCGGTCGCCGAACCCGACGGGCTCGCCCTCAACCCGCTCCACCTCGCCTGGGAGCCGGGCGTGCCGGTGCGGCGGATCTTCGCCGAGTGCGTCCGCGCGGCCGGGATCACCGGACCCGCCTTCGCCGCCAACGACATCAACCTGATGGCGCTCGCCGAACACCGGCACGGCGCCGGACGGGGCGCCCGCGACCTGCTCTGCGTGGCCACGGGACACCGCGGCGTGGGCGGCGCCCTGGTCCTCGACGGCCGTCTGCACACCGGCAGTTCGGGACTCGCCCTGGAGGTCGGGCACCTCGCCGTCAACCCCGAGGGCCGCCCCTGCCACTGCGGCGGCCGCGGCTGCCTCGACGTCGAGACGGACCCGCTGGCCCTGCTCACCGCGGCGGGCCGGGCACCGGGACCCGAGATCTCCCTGCTCCGGCACGCGGCCGAGCTGATCCGCGACAGCTACGACGACCTCGGCGTCCGCACCGCCGCCGAGACCCTCATCGACCGCCTCGGCCTCGGCCTCGCCGGACTCGTCAACATCCTCAACCCCGACCGCATCATCCTCGGCGGCCTGCACCGCACCCTGCTGGAGGCCGACCCCGAGCGGCTGCGCGCCGTCGTCGCGGAGCGCAGCCTGTGGGGCCAGAGCGGCGGCGTGCCCATCCTCGCCTGCTCCCTCGACCACAACAGCCTTGTCGGCGCTGCCGAGTTGGCCTGGCAGCCGGTGCTCGACGACCCGCTGGAGGCGTTGGCCTGAGCCCGGGTAGGCTCACCGCCATGCGGATCTCCGTCTCTTCCGACATGGACAAAACCGTGGCCCGCGCGCTCGTCGACGAACTGCGCGAGCGGGGCCACGAGGTGACCACGCACGGCGCGCTGCTGCCCGGCGACGACCCGGCGTGGGCCGTCTGCTCGGAGACGGCCGCCCGTGACGTCGCCGAAGGCCGCGCCGACCAGGCGGTGGTGTGCTGCTGGACCGGCACCGGCGCCTCCATCGCCGCCAACAAGGTGCCCGGCGTCCGGGCGGCCCTGTGCGCTGACGCGTACACGGCGGGCGGCGCGCGCCGCTGGAACGACGCGAACGTGCTGGCGCTCAGCCTGCGGCTGACGTCCGAGCCGCTGCTGAAGGAGATCCTCGACGCCTGGTTCGAGGGCGAGCCCAGCCAGAAGGAGTCCACCGTGGCGAACGTGGCACGGGTGCGCCGCGCGGATGCGGCACGCGCCACGGGCTGACCCCGAAGACCTCTGCGCCGCCCGGCGAGGCCCGCGTCGAGGACGCGGACGTCACCGCCCGGTCAGCCGGCAACGGCCGACCGGGCGGGGGCGTGTCCCGACCTGGGGCCGTCGAGCGCGTGGTCGAGGTCCGTGAACCGGTGCGCCGGTGTCTCGGCGAGCCGCAGCGCGCGGGCGGGCGGAGCCGTCAGGGGCGCGGTCGGCAGCGTGAACCAGACGACCTTGCCCGACACGCCGTCCGGGCGCACCCCCCAGCTCTCGCTGACGGCCGCCACCATGGCGAGCCCGCGCCCGCTGGTGGACGACGCGTCGACGTCCCGCATCTCGGGGAGCCGGGGATCGTGGTCGCGCACGGAGACGGTGAGCCGGTTCAGCACCAGCTCGATCTCCACGGTGCAGGTCTTGTCGGGCGCCGCGTGCCGGTGGACGTTGGTCAGCAGCTCGGTGACGCCGAGCGCGGCGCGGTCGATGAGCGGATCCAGATGCCAGTAGCGCAACTGCGCCGATACGATTCTGCGGACCTGGCCGATCCGCGGCGGCAGTGCTTGAAGCTGCACCGCGCAGTGTCTGCTTGAGTGACTCACGGCTGCGACTCCCCGACTTGATGCGGTGGGAGAACGACCTCAGAGATCCGGAGGTACACGGAGTACGGATGCGGGGAGGCTCAGGCCATGGCCGCCCGCTTGTCATGTCCGGCGGGCTGGTTCGCAGCGTGATCGCCGGTAAACCCAGAGTTACGTGAGACCAGCGTGACGCAGGGCGCGAGCTTCCGCAACTCGCGCCCCCGTGGTCACTCCGTCGGTGCGGTGGACGCCGGTCAGCCCCGCCTGCGCCCCGCCGCCCTGCGCACGGCCTCGATGAACCGCCCGGCGGCGGGCGGACCCGGCTGGCCGGGCGCCGGATCGTGGTCGCCCAGGGTCAGTAGGTACCGCTTGCCGTTGAGGTCGGCCAGGGCCCGGCCGTCGGGCGCGAACCAGGGCTTGGACGCCCGCACCGCCTGCACCGGCGCGCTGTCGATCTCGCTGCCGTAGCTGGTGAGCAGCTCCAGCCTGCCGTCGTTGATCCGGACCTGTCCCGCCCGGGTCAGCGACCGCAGCCGCTGCTCTATGCGCACCCCGTTCGCCGTGAACTCAGGCTCCGCCATTCTGTCCGCCCCCTCGCGCGCCTCGCCGCCGCCTCGGGCCCGATCCCTGCGGGCCCTGGTCCGGCTCCCTACATGGTCCAGTGTGCGTCAACGTCCGATGTGCAGTCTGCCCCCTGACCGCCCGTCGGCACCAGTGGGCACCGCACGCGCACACCGGTCGCCCGGGAGCGCACGCGCGACGACGCCCGCCGGACCCGGCGCGACCCTGCGCCCAGGCGCCCCTTTGAGCCCCCAAAGGTGTGTTTATGCAGGTGAGAAGCGTGAAGAAGGTGCCTATGATCGAGGTGTCGGCCGCGTGGGACGTCGTCGGCAGCCACCGTAAGGAGCACCGTCGTGAGCACCACCCAGCAGGCCCGTACCGGCGCGACCCTCGACGTCGACCGCAGTGACGACGGCTACCGGAACTGGCTGAAAGAAGCCGTCCGCAAGGTCCAGGCCGACGCCAACCGCTCCGCCGACACCCATCTGCTGTGGTTCCCGCTGCCCGAGCGCTGGGGCATCGACCTGTACCTCAAGGACGAGTCGACCCACCCCACCGGCAGTCTCAAGCACCGGCTGGCCCGCTCCCTGTTCCTCTACGGCCTCTGCAACGGCTGGATCCGACCCGACCGCCCGGTCATCGAGGCGTCCAGCGGCTCGACGGCCGTCTCCGAGGCGTACTTCGCCAAACTCGTCGGCGTCCCCTTCATCGCCGTCATGCCCCGCACCACGAGCCCCGAGAAGTGCCGGCTGATCGAGTTCCACGGCGGCCGGTGCCATTTCGTGGACGACTCACGACGCATGTACGAGGAGTCGGCCCGCCTCGCGGTGGAGACCGGCGGCCACTACATGGACCAGTTCACCTACGCGGAACGGGCCACCGACTGGCGCGGCAACAACAACATCGCCGAATCCATCTTCCGCCAGCTGGAGTTGGAGCGGTACCCGGAGCCGACCTGGATCGTCGCCACGGCCGGCACCGGCGGCACCTCCGCGACCCTCGCCCGGTACGTCCACTACACGCTGCGCGACACCCGCATCTGCGTCGCCGACCCCGAGAACTCCTGCTTCTACGAGGGCTGGACCAGCGGCGACCCGGACGTCACCTGCGAGCGCGGCTCCCGCATCGAGGGCATCGGCCGCCCCCGGATGGAGCCGAGCTTCGTGCCCGGCGCGATCGACCGGATGATGAAGGTCCCCGACGCGGCGAGCGTCGCCGCCGTCCGCGCCCTGGAGCGGGCCATCGGCCGCAAGGCGGGCGGCTCCACCGGGACCGGCCTGTGGAGCGCCCTGAAGATCGTCGCGGAGATGGTGGCCGAGGGCCGGCAGGGGAGCGTCGTCACCCTGCTCTGCGACCCGGGCGACCGCTACCTGGACAAGTACTACTCGGACGAGTGGCTGGCCGGCCAGGGACTGGACATCGCGCCGTACGCGGCGGCGATCGAGTCGTTGTTGAAGACGGGCGTCTGGCCCGACTGACCGGCTCCCCGGCGGACCCCGGCCAACCCGGCGCGAGCGCCGGCGGTGACCGGCGGACAACCGGGCCGTCACCCGGCCGCACCGGCTCACCACCCTTGGCAGCCGCACCCGTTGGGCCGCTGCGTCCGTCGGCGCAACGTCTCCATGGCCCAACGTCTCCACCGCCCAACGTCTCCGTTGGCCCGCCGTCTTCGTTGGCCTGCCGTACCCGCCGTGCCTGCCGTACTCGCCATACCCGCCGTGCCTGCCGTACCCCCGTAGCGGCTGTCCGGCTACGCGGTCAGCCGTTCGTCCAGCGCCGCGACCGCCTGCCGGAAGGCGCGGCCGAGTCCCGCCCGCGCCGACCGTACGGCCAGCCGGAACGGCGCGGTCCCGTCCGCCGCGAACGTCCACTGCACGCGGGTGCCCCGGCCCGCCGGGGTCAGCCGCCACTCCTCGACGAGGGCCCGTGCGCCCGCCGCGTTGGTCGCGTCGACCCGGTAGGCGTACAGCTCCGCCGCCTTCGCGGTCAGTACCGTCTCCTCGAAGCGGCCGCCGCCGCGCAGCCGGACCTCGCGGCGGGCACCGTCGTCGAGCGGCCGAGCAAGCGTCACCGCCGAGAACCACGACGGCCAGCCGGGGATGTCCTCGGCGAGCGCGTGGAAGACGGCGTCGGGCGCGGCGGAGATCTCCCGGGCGAACACCAGGCGGACGGGCGCGGTCTCGACGAAGTCGAGTCCGACCGGGCGCAGTCGGTGGACCATGGGCCGAACCCCCTGGGCGGAGAAGGCAAGTTGGGCGAGCGAGGTCACCCTAGCTGACGTGCCATCAGGTGTCTGCCCACGCGGACCGGCTCCCACGCACCGGTCACCGAAGGGGGAGCGCCGAAGGCCCGCTCCACGACCCCGAAGTCCGCGCGGCGGTAAGGCCGTGGGCCGCAGCACACCGCCGGGCCCGTATGCCTGCCCCCCCGGGCGTCAGTCCTCCCGCTCGCCCGCCACGACCAGCCGCAGATGCTCCGCGATCTCCGAACGCGCCCCGCCCGGCAGCCCGGAGTCCGTCACCAGGGTGTCGACCTGCTCCAGCGCCGCGAACGAACTCAGGCCCACCACACCCCACTTGGTGTGATCCGCGACCACCACGACCCGGCGCGCGGACTGCACGAGCCGTCGGTTCGTCTCGGCCTCCGCGAGGTTCGGCGTCGACAGACCGGCCTCCACCGATATGCCGTGCACCCCGAGAAACAGCACGTCGAAGTGGAGCGTCCCGATCGCCTGGTCGGCCACCGGACCCACCAGCGAGTCCGACGGGGTCCGCACCCCGCCGGTCAGCACCACCGTGGCCGCGCCCGGCCGGGGGCCCGCGACCCGCTGCGCCGCGTGGAACACGTCCGCCACCCGCACCGAGTTCGTGACGACGGTGAGATCCGCGACGTCGAGCAGCTGGTGCGCCAGCGCGAACGTCGTCGTCCCGCCCGACAGCGCGATCGCGCTCCCCGGCGCGACCAACTGGGCCGCGGCGCGCGCGATGTCCTCCTTGGCCGTCAGTTCGAGACCCGACTTCGCCTCGAAACCGGGCTCGTGGGTGCTCGCCTCCACCACCGGGACCGCGCCGCCGTGCACCTTCTCCAGCACGCCCTGACGGGCCAGCGCGTCCAGATCGCGCCTGACGGTCATGTCCGACACACCGAGCTTCCGGGTCAGCTCGTTGACCCGGACCCCGCCCCGGCGCCGGACCTCATCCAGGATCAGGGCTCGTCGCTGCTCCGCGAGGAGGTTCTGATTCTCACTCACGTACGCTCCGGTTCCTTTCGCCTCAAGCCGTCCGACACGCCCGGCCCACCCACTCCGACAAGGGCGTTCTCGCCGCCCCCTGTGCGCGGACGCCCCATCCTCGCACGGGCCGCCCGACCCGGCGCCCCCCACCACCCGAGTGCGCTCGCGTCACTCCCGTCCCCTCCGCGCCACAGGTGTCACCCGGATCGGGGAGATTCCGTGACGAGCGGTGTGCGCACGCGCCCCAGGAGCGATCCTGGGCCCGCACGGCACCGACCGGACGGCAGGCCACGAGGGAAGCGCGGACAGTGGAACGGGCCAACGAACACACCGGCACCGCCCTGGAACTCCTGGTCCATGGAGTGGGCGGCACCACACCCGAGAAGATGCTCGACGACCCCCGCACGGTACGGATCACCGGCGACGACACGGCGGCCGTCTTCCGGCGCGCGGCGGACGTCGACGCCGAGCGGATCGAGCGGGCGGAGCAGACCGGGCGGACGCAGCGTCCCGACCCGGGGGACTCGATGGACCCAGCGGTCACAGGGGCCACAGCGGTCACAGGGGTCACAGGGGTCACAGCGGTTCCAGGAGCCCCACAAGTCCCACCAAGCCCAGCGGCCCCGACAGACCGGGCAGGCAGACCAGGCCGAGCGAACCGTTCCGCCCGAGCGGACCGTCCCGACCGGGCCGGGGAAGCCGGGTGGTCCTCGAAGCACGCCCCGGGGGACACCGCGGACGGCCCCGCCGGTCGCGATCGTCACACCGACACTCCTGGTTCTCCCGGTGCTTCCGACACTTCCGGTGTTCCCGGCGCTCCTTCCGCGGACCGGTCGACCCGCCCGGTCCCCGAGGCGTACGTCTGGTGCAACCTCACCTCGGGCAACGGCGCCCGCGCCCTGTGGCTGTTCCTGCTGCCGTTCATGGTCGTCAACCTCGCCCACTGGATGCGCCCCGCCTCCCGGGGCCGCCGCCGCACCGTGCGCTGCTACGGACTCCTCGTCCGCCTCACCGGCCTGACCCTGACCGTGCTGCTGGTCGCCGCCGTCTGCGAGGTCGCCCTCGACCTCACCGCCTGGCAGTGCGCGGGCGCCCGCGTCTGCGCCGAGCGCCACACCTGGCTCGGTTTCCTGTCACCCGACGCCTCGCACCACGGCTGGTGGAGCCCGCCGGGACGGCGCCTCGCCGTCGCCGCCGTGATCCCCGCCGCGCTCACCTGGCTGCTCTGGTACCTCTCCCGCCGCACCTGGAACGCCTACGAGTCCCAGCAGCCCCTCGACCGCGTGCCGGAGACTGCGGCCGACGAGGACACCGACCACACCGCCCTCGACCGACCCGGCTTCTGGTACGGCCGCCGCCTGGTCGCCCGGCTGCGCGCCGCGCACACCGCGGCGGGGCTGCTCACCGTCTCCGCCGCGCTCGCCGCGGCCGCCGCCCGCTTCGACCGCGCGGGCGGCCCGACGGCACTCGGCGCCCTGGGGCTGCTGCTGATCGCGGCGCACCTGGCCGGGGCCGTCATGGTGGTGTGGGTGGTGTGCCGCAGGGGCCGCAGCGAGAACCGCCTCGACCGGCACCTCGACGCCCATCTGGTGCGCCGGCTGCCGCTGGCCGCGCTCGCCCTGCTGATGCTCACCGCCGCGCACGCCTGCTGGGCCCGCCCAGGATGGGAGTCGAGCGGCAGGCTGCCGGGCGGCACCGCCTTCGGCGCCCTCGCCCTCGGCCAGGGCGCGCTGGTCGTGGCCCTCGCCGTGGCCGCCCGCCTGCTGCACGCCACCCGCCCCGACCGCCGCTCCGCCCTGCGGGGCCTCGGCGGACCCGCCGTCGCGATGCTCTCCTGCGCGCTCGGCGGGGTGATGTCGGGCGGCGTCTCGCAGCGCGTCTCCGACTGGCTCGACGGCACCGGCTCCGCCCTGCCTGGACCGCCTGTTCTGCTGACCTGGCAGGCCTCCGTCATCCCCAGCCTGCTCGTCGTCCTGCTCGTGCTCTGCGGCCACCTCGCCCGCCGGGCCTGGCGGCTGCGCCGCGCCGAACTGGCCGTCGTGTCCCTCGACCATCCGGGCGAGCCCGAGGACCCGGCCCGCACCCACCGCATCGCCACCACCCGCGCGATGGCCACCCTCACCGACCGCGCCCCGCTCCTCGTCGGCGCCACCTCCGCCACCACCCTGCTGCTCGGCGCCGGCGCCCTGGTCGGCGCGTTCACCACCGACCTGCCGCCCGACGACGCCGCGCGCCCCGCCTTCGCCCTCGTGCACGGCGCGGCCCAGGCGTCCCAGGCCCTCGGGTCCTGGCTCATCGGCTTCGGCTTCATACTGTTCGTCACCTGGGGCAGGCGGGCCTACAAGGACCCCGCCGCGCGCCGCACCATCGGCATCCTCTGGGACGTCGGCACCTTCTGGCCGCGCGCCGCCCACCCCTTCGCCCCACCCTGCTACGCGGAACGCGCTGTCCCCGACCTGACCTGGCGGATCGCCACCTGGACCCGCGCCACCGGGGGCCGGCTCGTCCTCTCGGGCCACTCGCAGGGCAGCGTCCTCGCCGCCGCGGCGGCCTGGCAACTGCCCGCGCCGGTCCGCGCCCGGATCGCGCTGCTCACCTACGGCTGCCCGCTGGAACGCCTCTACGGCCGCTGGTTCCCCGCCCACTTCGGCCCCGACGCGCTCGGCGCCCTCCACCGCGACGTCGACTGCTGGCGCAACCTGTACCGGCTCACCGACCCCATCGGCGGCCCGGTCAGGCTGCCCGGCGGCTGCGGCCCCGAGGTCGACCGGCCGCCCCTGAAGGACCCGCTCTCCTACGGCCGTACCGCCACGCACCCGCTGCCCGCGCCGATCCTCGGCCACTCCGACTACCAGGCCGACCCCGCCTTCGCCGAGGAACGCGCCCGGCTCCTCGCCCGGCTCGCCCCCGCCCTGCCGGGCCCGCGCCCCGAGGAGCCCGCGCCCGCTCAGGCCGACTCGGGCAGATCCTCGCCGTAGAGGAGCGTCAGATCGTCGGTGCTCGGCTCCGGCAGCTGGGCGACCCGGCTCGCGTGCCGCTCCACCATCGCCTCGAACGTCTGCCGCGCGGTACGGCCGTTGCCGAACGCCGGGCCCTTCGGCAACTGCGCGAAGTACGCCAGGAGCGCGTCCGAGGCACCCTCCGCGAGGCTGTACTCGTGCTCCTCGGCCTGCTGCTCCACGATCCTGAGCAGCTCCTCGGGACCGTAGTCGCTGAAGGTGATGGTCCGTGAGAAACGGGACGCCACACCGGGGTTGACCGACAGGAACCGCTCCATCTCCGCCGTGTAGCCCGCGACGATCACCACGACCGCGTCCCGGTGGTCCTCCATCAGCTTCACCAGCGTGTCGATGGCCTCCTTGCCGAAGTCCCGCCCGGAGTCCTCGGGCGACAGCGCGTACGCCTCGTCGATGAACAGGACCCCGCCGCGCGCCCGGTCGAACGCCTCCTGGGTGCGGATCGCCGTCGAGCCGATGTGCTCGCCGACCAGGTCGACCCGGGACACCTCGACGAGATGGCCCTTCTCCAGGACGCCGAGGGAGCGCAGGATCTCGCCGTACAGCCGGGCGACCGTCGTCTTGCCGGTGCCGGGGGAGCCGGTGAAGACCAGATGGCGTTTGACCGACGCCGCCTTGAGGCCGGCCTGCTGGCGGCGCCTGCCCACCTCGATCATGTCGGTCAGGGCCCGCACCTCGCGCTTGACGCTGTCCAGGCCGACCAGCGCGTCCAGTTCACCGAGGACGGCCGTGGAGGTGCGGGCCGGCTGCGCCGGTTCCTCGGGGACGGCGGGGACGGACGGTTCCGCGGTGCGCTGCCCGGGGATCGCGCCGAGCAGCCCGGAGGACTGCGCGGCCGTCTGCACCACGGGCTCCGCCGCGGGCGGCCGCACCCCGCCGCTCTCGTCGCTCGTGCAGTCCTCGACGTCGGGTCCCGTGCCGGGCGCCGCGTCCGGGCCGATGTCCGCGAACTCGTAGCCGCCGCGCGAGCACCGCTCGGTACGGCATCTGCGGAGCGTCGTCCGGCAGCCGTCTATCACGTGGAAGCCGTAGCCGCCGCTGCCCGTCACCTTGCAGTGCAGGAACGTCCCGCGCCCGCCCGCCGACACGTAGAAGCCGGCCTCGGCGGGGGAGTCGACCGTGCACCGCTCGATGGTCGGGTCGGCGCCCTTGGTGACGATCACCCCGGTCTGGGTGCCGTCCAGCGTGCAGTTGTTGAGGGTGCCGCCGCTGCCGTGGTCACGGAACCAGGCGCCCGTCGCCGCGTCCCTGATCCGGCAGTCGTCGAGCTGCGCGGTGGCGCCGTCGCTCACCGACACCGCCGTGTTGCGCACCTGCGAGAGGTCGCTGTCGACGACGTCGGCGCGGGAGCCGCGGTCGAGCACGAACAGGGCGTCGGGCACGTCGTGCACCCGGCAGGAGTCGAGGACGGCGGTCGCGCCGTCACTGACCCAGACGGCCGGGTAGTCGCCCGTGCTGTCGAAGATCTCGCACTGGTTGGCGTCGACCCGGGTGCCCGGGTCCCACACCGACAGGCCGTTGCGCCCGAACTGCCTGACCGTGGTGCGGGTCAGGGTGAGGACCGAGCGGGAACGCAGGTCCACCGCGTTCTCCGGGATGTCATGGATGCGGCAGTCGGCGAGCGTCAGCACCGCGTCGGTGTCCAGGGTGATGCCGTCGGCCGTGGTGCGGTGCACCGCGCAGTCGGTGAGGTGCGCGGTGGCGCGGGCGGTGATCTGCACGCCACTGCCCCGCACCTCGTAGATCTCGCACCCCACCGCCTCCAGGGCGGAGTTCTCGCCGGTCGCCGTCAGGCCCGCGCCGGAGGTGTGGTGGATGCGGCAGCGGTCGAGGCGCGGGTGTCCGCCGCCGCGCACCGCGACCCCCGACTGCCCCGCCGCGACGACCTCGCACTCCTCGAAGACGCCACCGCCGCCGTCGAGGACGGCGATGCCGACCCCGGCCGGGTTGTCGACGGTGCAGCGCCGCACGGTCGGCCGGGCGCCGCCGCGCACCTCGATGCCTGCGGCGGAGCGGGTGACGATCCGCACGTCCGTCAGCTCCGGGGCGCCCTCTTCGACGAGCAGCGCGGGGGCGGCCGAGTCCTGGCCCTCCACATGCAGGTCCTGGACGACCGCGGAGGCGCGCACCGTCAGGGGCACTCCGTCCAGCGGGGCGATCCGGACGGAGCCTGGAGCGCCCTCGGGGCCGCGCAGCGTCACCGCCCGCTCGATGACGAGATTCTCCCGATAGGTGCCGGGAGCGACGGTGAGCACGTCTCCCTCGGCCGCGGCCTCCAGGGCGGCGGCGAGCGACGCGTACTCACCCGTGCGGCGCCGCCACCGCGATGTACCGGTGTGCGTCACCTGGACCGTGCCCTGTGCCATGGCGTTGCTCTGCCCCCACCTCGTCGTACGCGGGTCGATGCCGAAAGCGTGTCGGCCGGTCCACCGTAGCGTGCGCGCGGGCGGTGGGTTGACCAGAGCCGTGTGCGGTCAGCTGCCGGCGCCGGTCCTGCCCCAGTCGGGACCCGCCCGCTCCCACTCCTGGTCCCAACGGGCGTATCTGCGACGGACCATGCGCCACACCAGCAGTCGCCTGGCGGCCTCGACCGCGCCCGCGGTGAGCAGCGCCGCGCCGATGCCGGCGAGGACGGCGTGGGTGGTGGCGGTCGCCGGGTCGAGCGGGCGGGCGACGACGGCGCCGTGCGCGTCCGTCCACATCGCGAACCGGTCGCCCGGGTCGGCTGACTTGCCCTCCACGAGGGTGGGCCCGTGGTGGAACGAGCCGTCCGGAGCGGTCCAGTCGGCGATCACCCGGTTGCGCAGGTCGTGCGCCGACGACGTCTCGGGGTCGGTGTCCAGCGGGGAGCGGGACAGCTTGCGGACGACGGTCGCCGTCACCAGGTGCCGGGTTCTGATCTGGTCCCGGACGGAGCGCTGCAGGGTGTCCTGGGCGAGGCCGCCGACGAGCGTGCCGATCACCGGTGCGACCAGGAGGATCAGCAGCAGGGACGTCAGCGCGAGCCACGCTTCGACCAGGTCGGTCGCACGGCGCAGCGGGTTGTGCCGCCACCGCCAGAGTCCGCCCATCGCTCGCACCGTCGAACACCCCCTTCTCGCTCTCCGTGATAACCCCTCGCACCGCCCCGACCGGTGCCGACCGCCGAAAGAGAGAGCGAAATCACCTTCCCCGGCCCTCGCCCACCCGCCGCGGTGCCCCCTTCACCTCATCCCAACGCGCCGTACCCCGGCGCCGGTTCCCGGCTCGGCCGTCCTGTCCCGATCACCGGGCACGGCGGGCGGAGGGCCCTCTTCGAGGACGGTGACCTGGTCACCGACCTGGATCGTGCCGCGGTTCAGCGGCACCAGGTTCTGCCCGAAGACCAGCCTGGTGCCGAACCGGCGGTGTCCGCTGAGCGTGCGCAGCGGCTCCTTGCCCCGCGCGCCGGTCGTCTGGTCGGTGGTGGTCACCACGCACCGCCCGCAGCTCTTCGCGACCCGCAGGACGACCTCGCCGATCGCCAGCCGCGTCCAGCCGTCCTCGGCCCAGGGGGTGGTGCCCTCGACCACCACGTTGGGCCGGAAGCGGTTCATCGGCAGGGGGCCCTCGTCCGGGTGATCGCCTTGTGAGATCAGGGAGTTGAGGGCGTCGAGGGAGGCCGTGGTGGTGAGCAGCAGGGGATAGCCGTCGGCGAAGGAGACGGTCTCGCCGGGCCTCGCGTAGGCGGGGTCCACGGGTCTGCGGACGGCGGGGTCGTCCATGTGCACCAGGCGGGTCTGTGCGCCGAGGCAGCGGCTGACCCAGGCGTGCGCGGCGGGGTCCTCGGCCGGGACGCCCGCGACCTCGTCACGGAAGATCTCCACCCGTACCGTCCGCGCCCAGCGGGGCGGCGCGACGTCGAGAACCGGCAGGCCGGGCGCGGACAGCCGGACGCCGCCGCCGGGCAGTGGCTCGGCGGCGGCTTGTGCCAGGCGCGGGCACTGACGCTGTGTGACGACCCTTCCCCTGTCGTCGATCAGCACCCAGCGGCGGTCTCCGGCCAGCCCCCAGGGCTCCACCTCGGCCTGCCGGGGCGCGATGCCCCGGAGCGACTTGACCGGATGGACATGGATCGACCTCAGCCGTGCGTTCCCCATGACCTCATCGTGCCAGGCCGCACTGACAGTCGGCGCGCGGCGACTCAGTAACCGCGGTACTGCTGCTGGTTGCTGTACGGGTCCTGGTACTGGGCCGGGGCGGGCCGGGGAGCCGCGGGGCGCATCGCCTCGTAACCGGAGGGCATCGGGCGCTGGGGCTGCGGCTGCTGCTGGCCGGGGTATCCGCGCGGCACGGCCTGCGGCGGGATGTAGGCCGCCGGGGCCTGCTGGAGCGGGGCGGGCTGGGCCGTCTGGGGGTAGCCGTAGACGGGCTGGGACGGTCCCGCCGGGAGGGCGGGCAGGGCCGACGGCAGCGCGGGCAGGTGGCTGCTCGGGATGTCGTAGGCCGCGGGGACCCGGATCGGCGCGATCTGCGGGGTGCCCCGCTCGGCCACGAGCCGGTCGTAGATCGGAGTGTCCGGGAAGGAGGCGGAGTAGAAGCCGCCGCCATAAGTGGAGCGGGGGGAGGTCATGGCACATAAGTTAAGCCCACGATGTGCTGGTTGGGGAGACCGATAAGAGGGTTGTTTTCCGTGTCGGGGGTAGTCGCGTATCCCCAATGCGAGCGAACTTGCCAAAAAGGGGCGGGTACCCGCGTTCGGATCGTGTAAAGCCCAAGTTCCGCACGGGTTACCGGAGGTTGACGGGCGTCTTCCCGTGCCCCTCGTGGGACTTCGCGGCCCTGGAGAATAGGTTGTGCGTGGAAGTACCCGAACGGCAGCCGGGACACGGCCCGGTGCGGTGACACGTGATGGGGGCGAAGAGATGACCATGGCGAAGGGGCAGAACACGCCGGTGCCGACGACGGCGCTCCGCGTCGAGCTGGGCTGGCGGTCGGGGCCCGAAGTGCCCGACGCGGACGCCTCGGCCCTGCTGCTGGTTGGCGGAAAGGTGCGCTCCGACGGCGACTTCGTCTTCTACAACCAGCCCGCCCACACCTCGGGAGCGGTCCGCCACGAGGGCAAGCGGGACGGCGGCGGCAGCGTCACCGACACCCTGCTCGTCGACCTCGCGCGCGTGGAGCCCGCCGTCGAGAAGATCGTCCTCGTGGCCTCCGCCGACGGCGGGACGTTCGGGAGCGTCCCCGGCCTCTACATCGAGGTCACCGACGCGGCCCAGGGCGGTGTGATCGCTCGTTTCGACAGTGCGGGCGCGAGCGTCGAAACCGCTTTCCTGCTCGGTGAGTTCTACCGCCGCCAGGGCGCCTGGAAATTCCGCGCCGTCGGCCAGGGCTACAGCACGGGACTCGAGGGCCTCGCCACCGACTTCGGCATCACGGTCGACGAGCCGCAGCGCGCGCCCGCCGCCGCACCGCCGCCACCCTCCGCAACTCCCGCACCCCACAACCCGGTTGCCCCGCCACCCCCGGCCGCTCCGCCCGTCGCCCCGCCCCCGCCGGTCACCCCGCCGCCGGTCGCGCCCGCCGCGCCGGTCCGGCTGACCAAGGTCACGCTCACCAAGGCGGCCCCCGCGGTCTCGCTCGCCAAGCAGGGCGGCACCTCGGGCGCGCTGCGCGTGAACCTCAACTGGCAGTCGCGCAAACAGTTCTCGGGGTGGGGCAGCAAGCGCGGCCGGGCCGTCGCCCGGCACGCGGACCTCGACCTCGACCTGTGCGCCCTCTACGAACTCACCGACGGCAGGAAGGGCGTGGTGCAGGCCCTCGGCAACTCCTTCGGCGCCCTGCACCGCCCGCCGTACATCCACCTCGACGGCGACGACCGCACGGGCGCCGTCGAGAGCGGCGAGAACCTCACCGTCAACCTCGACCACACCCGCGACTTCCGGCGCATCCTCGTCTTCGTCACCATCTACGAGGGCGCGCGCTCCTTCGCCGACCTGCACGCCACGGTCACCCTGCAACCGCAGTTCGGGGCGCCGATCGACTTCTCGCTCGACGAGTGCACCGTCCCGTCCACCGTCTGCGCCCTCGCCCTGCTCACCAACACGGGCGACGACCTGATGGTCCAGCGCGAGGCCCGCTACCTGGTGCCCGAACGCGGGGTCAGCCCGCAGCGGACCATAGACCACGTCTACGGCTGGGGCATGAACTGGACACCCGGCCGCAAGTGACCTCCCGCGCCGGTCAGGGCGACGGCTCGTCCGTGACCGGCGCGGGGCGCGCGTAGGTGCGGCCCTTCCAGGCCGCGCCGCGCCCCCGGTAGTGCCGCACCGCCGAGTCCACCGTCATCAGCAGGTAGAGGAACGCGGTGAACGGCAGCAGCGGGGCGAGCCGGGACGGCAGTCCGTAGTACCGCAGCATCGGCAGATAGGTGCCCGTCATCACCAGCCAGGCGAGCCCGCCGGGCACCGCCACGGCCGCGTTCCCGGCCGCCAGGCCCACCGCGAGCGCCACCGGCGGCACCAGGTAGACCAGCGCGAGACCGGCCACCGTCCCGGCCAACAGCGCGGGGGAGTGCCGCAGTTGGGCGTAGGCGCTGCGCGACACCATCCGCCACAGGTCGTCCAGCCGGGGATAGGGCCGCACGCTGTCCACCCGCTCGGCCAGCCCCAGCCAGACACGACCGCCGGCGCCCTTGACCGCCCGCGCGAGCGCCACGTCGTCGATGACGGCGTGCCGGATCGCGTCCGGGATCCGCGCCCGCTCGGCGACGTCCGCGCGCAGCAGCACACAGCCGCCCGCCGCCGCTGCCGTCCGTGACCCCGCCCGGCCGATCCGGCGGAACGGATAGAGCTGGGCGAAGAAGTAGACGAAGGCCGGCACCACCAGCCGCTCCCAGCCGCTCTCCACCCGCAGCCGCGCCATCTGCGAGACCAGGTCGAACCGGCCTGAGCCGTCCGAGCCGGCCGCCGCGACCAGCGTCCGCAGGCTGTCGGGGGCGTGCGCGATGTCCGCGTCCGTCAGCAGCAGGAACTCCGGCTCACGCGCGCGGGTGAGCGCGATGCCGTGCCGCACCGCCCACAGCTTCCCCGTCCAGCCCGCGGGCGGTTCGCCGGGGGAGGTGATTGTCAGGGGCAGCCCGCCGTGCTCCGCGGCCAGCGCGCGGGCCACTTCCCCGGTGCCGTCGGTGCTGCCGTCGTCGACGAGGAAGACCTCGGCCGGGCCCGGATAGTCCTGCGCGAGCAGCGACGGCAGGCTCGCGGGCAGCACGGCCGCCTCGTCGCGCGCGGGCACCACCACGCACACCGACGGCCACCGCCCCGGATCCTCGCGGGGCGGCAGCCTGACGTCCGTGCGCCAGAAGAAGCCCTGGCACAGCAGCAGCCACAGCCAGGCGACGAGGGACACGGCGGCGATCCACACGATGGCGCTCACCTCGCGAAGTCTGCCCCATCGGACGGGCCGTCACCGGCTCATCGTCTATCGTGGCCGGGTGAAGATCGCGCTCATGGACTCCGGAATCGGTCTACTGGCGGCCACCGCCGCGGTACGGCGTCTGCGGCCCGACGCAGATCTCGTGCTCTCCCTCGATCCGGAGGGCATGCCCTGGGGCCCGCGGACACCGCAGGACCTCACCCGGCGGGCCCTCGCCGTCGCGCAGGCCGCCGCCGCGCACCGGCCCGACGCCCTGATCGTCGGCTGCAACACCGCCACCGTCCACGCGCTGCCCACCCTGCGGGCCCGCCTCGAACCCGCCCTGCCGGTCATCGGCACGGTCCCGGCGATCAAGCCGGCCGCGGCGGGCGGCGGGCCGCTCGCGATCTGGGCGACCCCGGCCACCACCGGCAGCCCCTACCAGCGCGACCTGATCGC
Source organism: Streptomyces griseoviridis (assembly GCF_005222485.1). NCBI lineage: Bacteria > Bacillati > Actinomycetota > Actinomycetes > Kitasatosporales > Streptomycetaceae > Streptomyces > Streptomyces griseoviridis. The sequence goes on along the minus strand of NZ_CP029078.1, from coordinate 781,359 downwards.
CGACTTCGCCGGCGGGGTCCGGGTCACCGAGGTGCCCTGCCACGGTCTCGCCGAGGCCGTGGAGCACGCGGACGCCGCCGCCGTCGACGCCGCGGTCACCGCCGCCGCGGCGCTCACCCCGGACGACGTGACGACCGTCGTCCTCGGCTGCACCCACTACGAACTCGTCGCCGAACGCATCCGCAACGCCGTCCAGCGCCCCGGCCGCCCGCCGCTCGTGCTGCACGGCTCCGCGGGCGCCGTCGCCGCCCAGGCGCTGCGCAGGCTCGGCGCGCAGCCGGTCACCGGCGTGCAGACGAGCGGCACCCTGACGGTGCTGCTCAGCGGCCATGAGGGCAGCCTCCCCGATCCCGCCCTCGCGTACGCCGAAGGCCGGTTCCTCCAGGCGGTCACGCCCGCGCGCTGACCACGGGGACGGAAGCGGAGCGAGTGGCTCCGGGCACCCCCGGTCGGCGGAACCACTCTCCCCGACCCGGGACCCGCGCGCCGAAACGTGGGTAATCTCGTAGCCATGAGGGACCACCTCGACGGCGACATCACCCCGCATCCCGACGTCTGGACGGGACGCGCGACCAACCGCGTCCAGTGGCTGCTCGCGGTCGGCGGCGCGGCCTTCCTCGCGCTCGGCATCGAGCTGGCCGTCGACTCCGCGTGGACCTCGGGGGTCGCCCCGCTCGCCATGGCCGTCGTCGGCTGCATCGCCGCCGGGCTGCTGATCCTCTTCGGCACCCTCGCCTTCGTCCACGTCGACCTGCGGCTCGACCAGGACTCCGTGGAGGTGCGCTGCGGCCACATCGGGCTGCCGCGCCGCCGCATTCCGCTCACCCAGGTGGCCGGCGCCGACTTCGCCCCGTACGTCACCCCGCGCCAGTGGGGCGGCTGGGGCTACCGCTGGCGGCCCGAGAAGGGCACCGCCGTCGTGGTGCGGCGCGGCGAGGGCGTGGTGCTGCGGCTGTGGGACGGCCACAGCTTCACCATCACCGTGGACGACGCCGAGGCCGCCGTCCTGGTGATCAGGGACCGGCTGCGGCCGGCCACCCCCGGCACGGTGCGCTGAGCCCACCCGCTCACGGCGTCAGCCGGTCGTCCCACACCGGTACGTCCTGCCTCTCGCACGTCGGCTCCTCGGCCGGCGGCCGCGCCGTCGCGAGACCCGCTAGGAGACCCGCGCCGACCGCCACGGCGGAGAAGCTGAGCGCGTTGCCGACAGTGGCGACCACCGCGAGGACGGTCAGCGCGGCGGCCGCCGTGAGCACCACCGGGGTGGGGCGCGGCGAACGCCACAGGGCGTACAGCACCCAGCAGAACCCCGCCGCGAGCAGCACCACACCGACGACTCCCTGCTCGGCGGCGAGTTGCAGCGGCGCCGAGTGCGGGCGGCCGTCAGGGGCCGCGATGCCGGTCGCCGCCGTGCTCAGCTCGCCGAAACGGCCGGGGCCCACCCCGAGGGCCGGGTGGTCGCGCGCCAGGCGCAGTGCGTCACGCCACAGCTCGATCCGGTGTCCCGTCAGCTGCCCCGCCAGCGCGTCGGACGGCCCCTCGGGTACCGAGTCCCCGGCGAGTGCCCAGGTCAGTCCGGTCGCCGCGGCGACCGTCACGGCCGCACCGGCGAGCCAGGGGCCGCGCCCGCGCAGCCGTCCGGCGGCCACCGAGCACAGCAGGACGGCGGCGCAGGCGACGAATCCGGCCATCGAACCGACGACGGCCGCGGTCACCGTGATCGCCACGGCCAGCGCGCCGAGGGCCGGCCGCGCGGCCCGGTTGCCGGCGCTCCACGCGGCGCAGCACGCGGCCCCCGTGCTGAGGGCCAGCAGGCCGGCGGTGGCGCCCGCCTGGCCGAGCGGCGCGGCGAACCGCGGACCGGGGGCCAGGTGCGGTACGGCGACCGTCAGCACCAGCCCGGCGAGCGCCGCCGCGCAGGGCGTGCCGACCGGCAGCAGCACCCCGCCGATCCGGCCCGCCGCGTACCCGGCGGCCACCGCGAGGATCGCGAGCAGCACACCCTCGGGACGCCCGTCGTGGGCGCCCGCGGAGATCAGCGACCACGCGGCACAGGCCCCGAGGACCACCACGCCCGCCGCATCAGAAACGTTTCGTCTCTCGGGGTCCTCCCCAGGACCACCGTCGGACGTCAACCCGGTGACAGCCACCCCGCCCCCCGACCCAGTACGGCCCCGCCGGCCGGGCGCGCGGCGACCGGACGACGGGGGTTTCGGCCACCGTAACGGCTGAGGGGCGTTTTGGGGATGAGTTGGGCAGAGCCACCCAGGAAGGATGCGACCGCCCACCCCGGTCCGTCCCGCCGTCCGGCGCCCAGGGCCGCGCTGTCGGCTCCATGGTCACGCGCCGTACACTCCCCGGGTGACCGTCACCGCACCCTCCGGGGCCACCTCCGACCAGTCGTCGCAGGTCGCGCCCGTCTCCTGGGCGGCGCGTCTGAAGCGCTGCGTCCCGGCCCTCGCCGCCGCCCTCTTCGGAGCGCTGCTCTACGTCAGCTTCCCGCCGCGCCCCCTGTGGTGGCTCGCCGTGCCCGCCTTCGCGGGCTTCGGCTGGGTGCTGCGCGGACGCGGCTGGAAGGCGGCCCTCGGTCTCGGCTACCTCTTCGGCCTCGGGTTCCTGCTGCCGCTGCTGGTGTGGACGGGTGTCGAGGTCGGCCCGGTGCCGTGGATCGCGCTGGTCGCGATCGAGGCCCTGTTCGTCGCGCTGGTCGGCGCGGGTGTCGCCGCCGTCTCCCGGCTGCCCGGGTGGCCGCTGTGGGCGGCGGCGGTGTGGATCGCGGGCGAGGCGGCACGCGCGCGCGTGCCCTTCCACGGCTTCCCCTGGGGCAAGGTCGCCTTCGGCCAGGCCGACGGGATCTTCCTGCCGCTCGCCGCGGTCGGCGGCACCCCGGTGCTCGGCTTCGGCGTGGTGCTGTGCGGCTTCGGCCTCTGCGCGACGGTCCGGCTCGCCGTCGAGGGCCGCCGCACCAGGGCCGTACGGCGGCCGGCCGCCGTCGTCGCCCTGGTCAGCGTGGTCCTGCCGGTGGCGGGCGCGCTCGCCGCCCGGACCCTGGTGAGCGACAGGGCGGAGGACGGCACCGTCACCGTCGCGGTCATCCAGGGCAACGTGCCCCGCGCGGGCCTGGATTTCAACGCCCAGCGCCGGGCCGTCCTCGACTACCACGCGCGGGAGACGGAGCGGCTGGCCGCCGACGTCGAGGCGGGCAAGGTCGCCAGGCCCGACTTCGTGCTGTGGCCGGAGAACTCCTCCGACGTCGACCCGTTCGCCAACGCCGACGCGCGCGCGGTCATCGACGAGGCCGCCAGGTCGATCGGCGTCCCCATCTCGGTCGGCGGGGTCGTCGAACGCGACGGCAAGCTCTGGAACGAGCAGATCCTCTGGGACCCGCGGAAGGGCCCCGTCGACACCTACGACAAGCGGCAGATCCAGCCGTTCGGCGAGTACCTGCCGATGCGGTCCCTGATCGGCGCGATCAACAGCGACTGGACGTCGATGGTCCGCCAGGACTTCAGCCGCGGCACCCGGCCCGGCGTCTTCGCCATGGGCGGCGCCGAGGTCGGCCTGGTCACCTGCTACGAGGCGGCCTTCGACTGGGCGGTGCGCTCCGAGGTCACCGACGGCGCCCAGATCATCTCCGTGCCCAGCAACAACGCCACCTTCGACCGCAGCGAGATGACCTACCAGCAGCTCGCGATGTCCCGGGTCCGCGCGGTCGAGCACAGCAGGACCGTCACCGTGCCGGTCACCAGCGGCGTCAGCGCGATCATCATGCCGGACGGCACCATCACCCGGAGGACCGCCATGTTCGTCGCCGACCACCTGGTGCAGAAGGTGCCGCTGCGCTCGGCGCAGACGCCCGCGACCCGGCTCGGCGTGCTGCCCGAGACCGCCCTGGTGCTGATCGCCGCGGGCGGACTCGGCTGGGCGGTCACGGCCGGGGTGCGCGGACGGCGCCCGGCGGACGCGTAGGGCGACGGCACGCCCCGGGGCGCTCCTGGCCGTGCGACGCGGTCCGCGTCCCGTGGGAGGGCCGTGATCGGCACGGTTAGGGTCGGGCCATGGCTACTCCTGACTTCATCCGTGAGATCCGGGCCTTCGCGGGCCACGAGCTGCTCTGGCTGCCCGGGGTGAGCGCCGTCGTCTTCGACGACGAGGGCAGGGTGCTGCTCGGGCAGCGCGCGGACAACCACCGCTGGGCGCTGATCTCCGGCATCCCGGACCCCGGCGAGCAGCCCGCGACGGCCATCGCGCGGGAGGTGGAGGAGGAGACGGGCGTGGTGGTCGACGTCGAGCGGCTGATCACCGTCAGGTCCGGGCGCGAGGTCACCTTCCCCAACGGCGACCGCTGCCAGTTCATGGATCTGTGCTTCCGGTGCCGGGCCGTCTCGGGGGAGGCCAGGGTCAACGACGACGAGTCGCTGGCCGTCGCCTGGTTCGCGCTCGACGAGCTGCCCGAGCTGGCGGACTTCCACCGCTTCCGCATCAAGCAGGCGCTGTCCGACGAACCGGCCTGGTTCGAGGCACCCGGCACCGAGTGACACGGGCGGTGAGCGGCGGGGACGGGTGACGGCCCGGCGGGAGCAAGTCCCTTACGCGCAACGGGTGTTCGCCCTCTGCGCCGCGACGAGGTCGGTCGCCTCGCGCGCCATGGCGGCGGTCTCCTCGGCCGCCGCGCGGACCTGGTCGTCCGGGTGGGTCAGCGCGTGGGCGGCGGACGCCGCGACGGCGGGCAGGACCTCGCGGCAGGACAGCACCGCGCGGGCCATCACGGCGTCCGCCAACTCGGCGTCCTCGTAGATCAGATCGTGCCCCTCCTCCGGGTCGGGGCCGTTCAGCAGGGCCGCCACCTCGGCGTCGACGTCGCGTCCCGCGGGGTGGGCGAGGCCGTCCAGGTCGTCGGCGACGAGCACGGCCGCCTGCGCGACGTCGTGGAGGAAGGCGAGGACACCGGTCAGGGTCCGGTCGTCGGGCAGCGCGTCCCGGCCGACGAGGGCGCAGACGTGGGCGGCCACCGGGCCGGTCGCGGTCCACGGCGTGCCCTGGTGCACGATCGCGGAGTCGAGGTGGAGGAGCGCCCGCGCGCGGGCCCGCTCGTCCCGCGAGACGAGGTCGCGCAGCCGGGCCGGGGTGTCGGCCGCGGTGCCGTAGGCGTGCAGGAGCAGCGTGAAGTCGGTGTCGGGGTGCGGTGCGGTCACCGGCCCAGGGTAGGGCCGGCGCTCCGCGGGGCGCCGGTGGGGCGGTGCTACCAGCGGAAAATACGGGTGACGTGGGAGGTACGGGCTTGGTAGCTTCCTCGGGTGCCCAAGCTCAATCAGATCATCGCCGTCGAAAAAGGCGTCAAGTCGAAGTCGCTCCAGGAGCTGACGCAGGCTCACCACGACGTGCAGAAGCCCGCGTTGCTCGCCGGGATCTCCCGCACCTACCAGCCGAAGGACGAGGAGGGCGAGCAACTCCCGCCCGAGTCCACGCGTGTTCAGGTCATGGCCGAGGACGTGCTGCGAGCCACGGCCTCCACCCTCACCCGGCTGTTCGACGTGACGGCGACGAAGGACTGGGCCAACCGCACCGCCGCGGCCGACGTGGTGGTCGACGGCACCGTGCTGCTCGCCGACGTCCCCGTGCCCTACCTCCTCTTCCTGGAGAAGCAACTCACCGATCTGCACACGTTCGTGCGGAAGCTGCCGGTGCTCGACGCCTCCGAGTCGTGGGCGCTCGACCCGTCGACGGACGCCTGGAAGACGGAGCCGGTGCGGACCATCCGCACCAAGAAGGTGCCCCGCAACCACGTGAAGGCGGAGGCCACCGAGAAGCACCCGGCGCAGGTCGAGGTGTACTACGAGGACGTGCCCGTGGGCTACTGGACCACGGTCAAGTTCTCCGGCGCGCTGCCCGCCCGCCGGGTCAACGAGCTGCTCGACCGGGTCGAGAGGCTCCAGCAGGCCGTCAAGTACGCCCGCGAGGAGGCCAACGGCGCCGAGGTCACCGACCAGCGGGTGGGTGACGCCGTGTTCGGCTACCTGTTCAGGTAGCCCCTTGAACGCCCCTCGTGCGAGCGGGGGGTGGCGCGATGAGCGCAAGCTGACACTGAAGTCGAAGCTGACCAGGGGTGGCAGGTGGGGGTTCGAATCCCTCCCCCGGCACACGTGCCGGGGTGGCCCAATCGGTAGAGGCGGCCCCCTGAATCTCAGATTCTCGCTCAAGTCTCAGCATTCGCCACCGAACGCCGGATCGCCCGGCCGCGGACGATCGTCGACGAATGGGGGTTCAAGTCCCTCCTGTGCCTCTCTCATGGCGCGGTAGTTCAAAGGTAGAACGCGTCGACCTCAGAATGATCCACGGCCTTAAACGCCGCCGGTGTGCGCAAGTGGGTGGCACCTCTGGGCCCTGGGAGCTGGATACCGCTCCCGGGGCCCGCTGACGTCCGGGCCGGGTTCAGTCCCCGGGCGGGGGCGCCAGCACCATCGGCCAGTCGTCCGAGGCGAGCAGCTCGTCGACGGAGACCTCCGGAGCGGCCGAGAACACGGCCGTGGCGTCCGAGAGGCGACCGACCGGCGCCGAGGGCAGCGCCGTCCGCGCCCGCAGCACGATCACGGCCTCCGGATCGACAGCCGACCGCTCGGCGAACTCACCCGCCTCCACGCCCACGTGAGCCAAGGCGACGGGATACACGGCGACCGCCAGCCGCAGCGACTCCCCGTCCACCTCCCGCTCGGCCCACCCGTCGGTCCGCACGAGATGGACCGCGCCGTCCCCCTCGTAGCAGTACCCGCTGAGCAGGGCCACCGCCCGCTCCCCGGGAGCGCCGTCCGGATCGACGACGAGAACGACGACGGCGTCGCCCGGCGCGTCAGGAGCGAAACCGGAACGAACGGACAGACGGGGCGACATGAGGGAGCCTCCGGAGGGGAGAGGGGTGGCCGGGGGTGAAGAGAGGGGTGGCCGGGCGGGGCACAGTACAGCAGGTGTACAACTCCGGTGCGGGGGAGCTGGGGTGGGGCGGCGGGGCAGCGGGCCGGTGGTTGTAGCGCGGGGCGCGGTCGGCGGATGCTCACCCTTCGGCGTGGTTCGCACTTCCCGGGTGCGGTGCGCGCCTCGGCGGAAAACAAGAGGCCCGCCGGCGGTGTCTGCGCCACGATGATCCCGTGAACGACGTTCTGTACGGGCTGGCGGCCAACCCCGCGCTGCCGGCCGAGGTGGCCGACCGCCTGATCGCCGGGGCGGACGCGGACCTCGCCGACCGGCTCGCCCAGCGCCCGGACCTCAGCAGCGCGCAGACGGCCGCGCTCGCCTCCCGCTGTGAGGACGCGGCCGTCCGGCTCGCCCGCCGATCGCTGCTGATCACCGCCGACCCCGACCCCATGGCCCGCCCCCGCCTCACCCTCGCCCTGCTGGAGAGGGACACGGGGTGCGCGGAGGGGCCCCGGTCTCCTGACGACGCCGACCGTCCCGAGCGCCCCCGCCTCCCCGGCGACGCCGACCGTCGGAGCTGGGCCCGGCTGCTCGTCGGCGCACCCTCCGTGGAGCACCGCGAGCGGCTGGCGGCCTGTCCCGGGCTCCCGCCCGACGTGGTGCGCCGACTCGCCACGGACCCGGCGGCGGCCGTCGTCGCGGAACTCGCAGTCTGGACCTGCTCACCGGAGCTCCTCGCGGGGCTCGCGGCCCATCCGCACACCGATGTCCGCCGCTCGGTCGCGGCCAACGAGGCGACCCCGCCCGCCACCCTGGCCGCCCTGCTGGCCGGCGGGCCGCAACCCCCGGCACGGTTATGCCCGTTCTGCGACGGCACGGAGGTCTTCCTCCCGGACACCGAGTGCGACGGCCGTCACCGGACCGCCGAGCGGCACATCCACGAGCAGGCCCTGCGCAACCCGGCGACCCCCGCCGATGTCGCCGCCCGGTTCGCCGGCACCCCCTGCGCGCTGCTCCGCCGCCACCTGGCATCTCGCCCCGATCTGCCGCGCCCGGCTTACGAATTGCTGGCCCGGGACCCTGACCCGCGGGTGCGGGCGGACCTCGCCGACAACCCCGGGATCGACGCGCGGCTGATCCGCTCCCTGGCCGCCGACCCCGACCCCGAGGTGCTGGGCCGGCTCGCCCGCCACCCCTGCCTGCCCCTCGACCTGCTGCCCCGGCTGGCGGGGCTGCGCGGCCAGGGCCGGTCTCCGCTGCCCTGTCTCGACTCCGCCACGCGCGCCGAGATCACCGCCCTCGCCGCCTCTGCGCACCCGGGAGTGCGGATGCTGGTGGCCCGGCGGCGCGATCTGCCCGACGACGTCCGGGACGCGCTGGCCCGGGATCCCGACGCCAAGGTGGTCAACGCCGTCGCCCCTCATCCGGGCCTCGGGGAGCAGCAGTTGACGGCGATGGTGGAGCGGCACGGCGTGCGGGTCGTCGTGAAGGTGGCGGAGAACCCCGGTGCGTCCCCGGCCCTGTTGCTGTCGCTGGCCGCGCACCGCCCCCCGGCGCCCAAGGTGTTGCGTGTGATCGCCCGCCATCCGCACGCCACGGCCCCGGTCCTGCTCCCCTGCCTCACCGACCTGGACGGCCGACGCGTCGCGGCGGCGCGTGCCGCCCTCCCCGTCAACGCCCTCGGCGAGCTGCTCGCCGACGGCGACGCCTCCGTGCGGGAGGCGGTCGCCGCCAATCCGGTTCTGCCGGTCGCCGTCATGCGGCAACTCGTCGCAGTCTGACGGGGGTTGATCTACCCGCGGTCGTCATCCCCGGTCGGCACGCCGTGCGCCCCCGCTCTTGACTCGCTCTTACCTTCTGGCGATCCTCGTCGGTAACTTGCACTAGTCATGACAAGATGACATGGACGTGGGGACTCACCATGGCTCGACGCCGGCGTATCAGGCACGTCACGCTCGTCTCCCTGCTGCTTCTGCTGCTGACCGTCGCCATCGCGCCCACGCCCAGTTCGGCCGCCGGGAGCGACTGGTGGGAGCCGGTCGCCAGGGCCGAGGCCGATGTGCGGACCGGCGTCACCGGTGAACCCTTCACCGGGACCGACGCGCGGGGCGAGGTGCGCGGGTTCGTCGACGCGCACAACCACCTCTTCTCCAACGAGGCCTTCGGCGGGCGGCTGATCTGCGGCAAGGTGTTCTCCGCCGCCGGGGTCGCCGACGCGCTCGCCGACTGTCCCGAGCACTATCCGGACGGCTCGCTCGCCCTCTTCGACTACATCACCCACGGCGGCGACGGCAAGCACGACCCGACCGGCTGGCCGACCTTCAAGGACTGGCCCGCCTACGACTCCATGACCCACCAGGCCAACTACTACGCCTGGGTGGAGCGGGCCTGGCGCGGCGGGCAGCGGGTGCTCGTCAACGACCTCGTCACCAACGGCATGATCTGCTCGGTCTATCCGTTCAAGGTCCGCAGCTGTGACGAGATGACGTCCATCCGGCTCCAGGCCCGGCTGACCTACGACCTCCAGGCGTTCATCGACACCCAGTACGGCGGTCCGGGCAAGGGCTGGTTCCGGATCGTCACCGACAGCGCGCAGGCCCGACAGGTCGTCGAACAGGGCAAGTTGGCCGTCGTCCTCGGCGTCGAGACCTCCGAGCCGTTCGGCTGCAAGCAGATCCTCGACATCGCGCAGTGCGGCAAGGCCGACATCGACAAGGGCCTCGACGAGCTGTACGCGCTCGGCGTGCGCAGCATGTTCCTGTGCCACAAGTTCGACAACGCGCTCTGCGGCGTCCGCTTCGACGAGGGCGGCCTCGGCACCGCCATCAACGTCGGGCAGTTCCTGTCCACGGGCACCTTCTGGCAGACCGAGACGTGCAAGGGCCCGCAGGCCGACAACCCGATCGGCACCGCGGCCTCCGCGGCGGAGGGCGACCTGCCGGCCGGCGTGCGCGTCCCCGCCTACGACAGCGGCGCGCGGTGCAATGTGCGCGGGCTGACCGACCTCGGCGAGTACGCCGTACGCGGCATGATGCAGCGCAAGATGATGCTGGAGGTCGACCACATGAGCGTGAAGGCGACCGGCCAGGCGCTCGACATCTTCGAGGCCGCGTCCTATCCCGGCGTGCTCTCCTCGCACAGCTGGATGGACCTGAACTGGACCGAACGGGTCTACTCCCTGGGCGGGTTCGTCGCCCAGTACATGCACGGCTCCGAGGCGTTCACCGCCGAGGCCGCCCGCACGCGGGCGCTGCGCACCGCGTACGGCGTCGGATACGGCTTCGGCACCGACTTCAACGGCATCGGCGACCACCCCGCCCCGCGCGGCGCCGACGCCGCCGACCGGGTCGTCTACCCGTTCCGGAGCGCCGACGGCGGCTCGGTCGTCGACCGGCAGACCTCCGGGCAGCGCACCTTCGACCTCAACACCGACGGCGCCGCCCACGTCGGCATGATCCCGGACTGGATCGAGGACATCCGGCGGGTCGGCGGCCAGGGCGTGGTGGACGACCTCTTCCGGGGCGCGGAGTCCTACCTCGGCACCTGGGGATCGACCGAGGGCCATCGGGCGGCGGTCGATCTCGCCAAGGGGGCCGCGGCGACGGCCAGTTCGACGGAGTCCAACCCCTTCACCAGCTACCGGGCGGGGCGCGCGGTGGACGGCGACCGGGCCACCCGCTGGGCCAGCGACTGGAGCGACGACCAGTGGTGGCAGGTCGACCTCGGCTCCACCCACCGCGTCGCACGGGTCACCCTCGACTGGGAGCGCGCCTACGGCAGGAGCTACCGCGTCGAACTCTCCACCGACGGCGTGAACTGGTCGACCGCCTGGTCCACCACCACCGGTGACGGCGGCCTCGACACCGCCCGCTTCACCGGCACACCGGCCCGCTACCTCCGCGTCCACGGCCTCCAACGCGGCACCGCCTGGGGCTACTCGCTCAACGAGGTCACGGTGCACAGCTCCTGACCCGGCCGCCCCACCGCGCACCGGTCACGCCCGATCGGCGCGCGGTCCTTCCTGGCGGAGCCAGTCCGTCAGCGCCCACCACCAGTGCAGGGTGGACAGCAGCCGTGAACGGCCGTCCGAGGGAAGGTCGGTGAGGGAGCCGCCGGTGATGTCCTGGAGCCTGCCGAGCCGGTAGCGGACCGTGTTGGGATGGGTGAAGAGGGCGGACGCGGTCTGGTCGAGACGGCGGCCGTTGTCGAGGAACGCCACTGCGGTCAGCGCGAGTTGGCGGTGGAAGCCGTCCGCCGGATCGAGCGGGCCGAGCAGTCTGCGGCTCAGGTGCGCGCCCAGCAACGGCTGCCGGTCCAGAGCCAACTCGGCCGCGAAGTCGGTGAGTTCGTACCGGCCGCGCAGCCCCCGACCGTGCCCCAGGTCCACCGCGTGGGCGCACAGCCGGTACAGCGACCGCAGTTCGGCCGGCCCCGCCGCGGGCGCGACGACGACCAGCGTCCGGGCGTCGAGGTCGGCGGGCTCAGGCAAGCGGGCGCAGAGGCCGGCCAGACGCCCGTCGAGGACCGTCGAGACCGCCCGCGCGGTGAACACGGCGCCGGGCAGCGCGGGGGCCGCCGCGAAGCAGTGGTGGAGCCCTTCGGCGTTCGGGCGGATGCCCGCCCCGGCCAGCTCGCGGGCCGACGGCACCTCCCCGTCGAGGAGCAGACGGCGCAGCAACTCGGCCCGTATCCGGGCCGGTCGGCGCGGTGACCGCTGCTCGGCCGCCCGGTAGCCGTGCACCACGTGCCGTTCCACGGCGTCGCCGTACTCCTTGAGCCGCAGCACCACCGAGAGCAGCAGGCTGTCGGGGACGCCCGCCGAACGGCAGCGGTCCACGACGAGTTCGACCACCCGGGTGGTCGCCGCCTGCACGCCCCGCAGCACGGCGGTCATCGGGACGCCCTGCGCGGCCCGGTCGGCGCCCAGCAGCAGCGCGGCCCCGAAGTCCTGTTCGTCGACGGCCTCGGCCCGGTTGAGCGCCGCGAACCAGGGGGCGGCCCCGGTGATCACGGCCAGCACGTGCGAGCGGGTCTGCGCCTCGGTGAGCCGGGACAGTTCGGGGGAGCGGCTGCGGGCCGCGCGGACCAGCTCGCCGCACACGTCCGTGTCGACGGCCATGCTCCGCAGGATCTCGGTGACCGGCTCGGGCCCCTGCAGGACGGTCATGGTCCCTCTTCCGCCCGACCGCTGTGGCCGGGACACAACGAAGCGGTGGCCGCGTTGACGATCGCCCACTATCGCGCCGACGTTGCGACCTGGTTTCCTGTGGGCTACCGACGGTAACAGCGCGTTTCCCGTGGGAACACCCTTCGCACCTTCTCGACGTGCCGGTGTCTCCCGCCCCTCCCGTCCCGCACCGGAAGGCACGCATGGCACCCATGGCAGACACCGCGCACCCGCCCCTCGACACCGCGCCCACGGCCCGCGCGACGGGCCCGGCGGACGGGACCGGCGGCGCGCTCCCCGGCCCCGCCACCGGGGTCACCCGCAGGCACGCCCTCACCGTGGCCGGCGGTGTGCTGGCCGGCGCGGCGCTCGCGGCCCAGGCGTCCCCCGCGTTCGGCGCCGAGTCCCAGGACGCGGACGCCATCGTCGTCGGACACGGCCTCGCCGGGCTGGTCGCGACCGCCGAACTCGCCGCCGCGGGGCGCAAGGTGCTCCTCCTCGACCAGGAGCCGGAGGCCAGTCTCGGCGGGCAGGCGTTCTGGTCCTTCGGCGGGCTGTTCCTCGTCGACTCCGACGAGCAGCGGCTCATGGGCGTCAAGGACTCGCGCGACCTCGCCTGGCAGGACTGGCTCGGCACGGCGGGCTTCGACCGGGGCGTCGACGACCCGAAGGGCCAGGACCACTGGGCCTACAAGTGGGCCGAGTCCTATGTGGACTTCGCGTCAGGGGAGAAGCGCTCCTGGCTCGCGGGGCTCGGCGTGCAGTGGTTCCCGATCGTCGGCTGGGCCGAGCGCGGCGGCGGACTCGCGCACGGGCACGGCAACTCGGTGCCCCGCTTCCACGTCACCTGGGGCACCGGTCCCGCCGTCGTCGAACCCTTCGAGAAGAAGGTGCGGGCGGCCGTCGCGGCCGGGAAGGTCGGCTTCCGGTTCCGGCACCGGGTCGACGGCCTGGTGACCACCGGGGGAGTGGTGACCGGTGTGCGCGGCGCGATCCTCGAACCGAGCGGCGCGGCACGCGGCACCCCCAGCTCCCGCACGGTCGTCGGGGACTTCGAGCTGCGCGCCCCCGTCGTGGTCGTCACCTCCGGCGGCATCGGCGCCAACCAGGACCTGATCCGGCAGAACTGGCCGGCCCGGCTCGGCACACCGCCGAAGTTCATGGTCACCGGGGTGCCCGCGCACGTCGACGGCCGGATGCTCGGCATCACCGAGCAGGCGGGCGCCCGGATCGTCAACCCCGACCGGATGTGGCACTACACGGAGGGCCTGCGCAACTACGCCCCGATCTGGCCCAACCACGGCATCCGGATCCTGCCGGGACCGTCCTCGATGTGGTTCGACGCCACCGGCAGACGCTTCGGCACCCCCGACATCCCGGGCTACGACACCCTGCACACGCTGGGCTCGATCACCGCGTCCGGCTACGACTACTCCTGGTTCGTCACCACCCAGAAGATCCTCGCCAAGGAGTTCGCGCTCTCCGGCTCCGAACAGAACCCGGACCTCACCGACAAGAACGTCTGGCAACTGCTCTCCCGGATCTGGCAGACCCCCGAGCCCATCGAGAGGTTCAAGAACAAGGGGGCGGACTTCGTCGTCGCCACCTCGCTGGCCGACCTGGTCACCGGGATGAACAAGCTGACCGGGAACGACCTGGTGCGGCTCGCCGACCTGAAGCGGCAGATCGAGGCCCGCGACCGCGAGATCGACAACCCGTACACCAAGGACGTCCAGGTCATGGGCATCCGCAACGCCCTCGCGTACATCGGCGACTCCCTCAGCCGCACCGCGTCCGCGCACAAGATCCTGGACCCCTCCGCCGGTCCGCTGATCGCCGTGCGGCTGAACGTCCTGACCCGCAAGACCCTCGGCGGCCTCCAGACCGACCTCTCCGGCCGGGTCCTGGGCCCGACCGGCTCACCCATAGCCGGTCTGTACGCGGCCGGGGAGGTCGCCGGCTTCGGCGGCGGCGGAGTGCACGGCTACCGCTCTCTCGAAGGCACCTTCCTGGGCGGCTGCCTCTTCTCCGGCCGCCAGGCGGGACGGGCGGCGGCCGCGGCGACGGCCACCTGACGGGACGGCGTGCCGGAGAACCCCCGCTCCGGCACGCCCGACCACCCGGGGGCGCGGTCCGGGCCCCGGCTCAGACCGCCGGGGCCGGGAACGTCGGGTACTCGACGCCCGAGACATGCTGGACGACCCGGATGACCTGGCACGAGTAGCCGAACTCGTTGTCGTACCAGAGGTAGAGGATCGCGTTGTCGCCCTCGACCTTGGTGGCGCCCGCGTCGACGATCGACGCGTGGCGGGAGCCGATGAAGTCGCTGGAGACCGCGTCGGGCGCCGTCGTGAAGTCGATCTGGCGCTTGAGCGGCGAGGTCAGCGACACCTCCCGCAGATGGTCGAGGACCTCCTCCCGCGAGGTCTCGCGGGCCAGTTGCAGGTTGAGGATCGCGATCGACACGTCCGGCACGGGCACCCGGATCGAACTGCCGGTGATCCGCGCCTTGAGGTCGGGCAGCGCCTTGGTGACGGCGGAGGCGGCACCCGTCTCGGTGATCACCATGTTCAGCGGCGCGGACCGGCCCCGGCGCTCGGAGTTGTGGTAATTGTCCAGCAGGTTCTGGTCGTTGGTGAACGAGTGGACCGTCTCCACATGGCCGCGCAGCACGCCGTACTCGTCGTCCATCGCCTTCAGCGGCGGCACGATCGCGTTGGTGGTGCAGGAGGCGCAGGACAGGATCCGCTCATCGGGCTTGACGGTGTCGTGGTTGACGCCGTGCACGATGTTCGGGACGTCACCCTTGCCGGGCGCGGTCAGCACCACCTTGTCGATCCCGGGGCGCAGATGCTGCGAGAGGCCCGCGCGGTCACGCCACTTGCCGGTGTTGTCGATGAGGATGGCGTCCCGCACGCCGTACGCGGTGTAGTCGATCTCCGACGGGTCGTCGGCGTAGATCACCTTGATCGCGTTGCCGTTGGCGAGGATCGTGCCGCTCTCCTCGTCCACCGTGATGGTGCCCTGGAACTGGCCGTGGATGGAGTCCCGGCGCAGCAGCGACGCGCGCTTGACGATGTCCTGCTCGCCGCCGCCGCGCACCACGATCGCCCGCAGCCGCAGTCCGTTGCCCGAACCGGCCTTCTCGATCAGCAGCCGGGCCACCAGGCGGCCGATCCGCCCGAAGCCGTACAGGACGACGTCACGGCCGGCGCCGCGCTCGATCTTGTTGCCGCCGGTGGCGCCGGCGACGGCCTCGGCGGTGAACGCCTCCACCGATAGACCCCGCTCGTCCGCTCGGTAGGTCTCGGCGAGCATCGCCAGATCGATCTGGGAGGGGCCGAGGTCGAGCGTGGTGAGCGCCCGCAGGAACGGCAGGGTCTCCACGACCGACAGCTCCGCGCCGGCGATCTGCCGGGCGAAACGGTGGGTCTTGAGGATGCTGACCACCGACTTGTTCACCAGGGAGCGGCTGTGCAGCAGGACGGTGACGTCCCGCTCGCGGTGCAGCTTCCCGATGATCGGGATCATCGACTCCGCGATCTCCTCGCGGGTCTTCCAGTTGCTGAACGAGTCGTCGTTGACAGTCACAGTTCATCTTTCGAGCTAGGCGGCGCTCATATGATAAACACGCGCCGTGCGGGGCCGGATGCGGGGCCCCACCACCGGACACCGCCCGGCCGACAGGCGCGGAACGGGCCCCGCGTGGACCTCGGATGCGAGCGCCCCGCCGGCGACCGCCCGTCCCCCGCCGGCGCCCGTGCCCCGCGGACGTCAGGAGTCCAGGTCGTCGGCGAAGCACCGGAACCCCTCCCGTCCCCGGTGCAGCTCCCACAGCAGATCCGCCAGGACCGCCGGGTCCTTGCGGGGATGCCCGACGACGATCGCCCCGGGGATGATCAGCTGCGCCACGTGGATGCCGTCAGGGGCCAGCCGCTCGTGCAGCAGGTGCGCGTACGCGCCCTCGGCGGCGAACGCGATCGAGGTGCCCGCCCGCTCCGGCTCGGGGACGACGGCCGTCGCGCCGTTGACGAAGAGCAGGGTGCCCCGGCCGAGACCCCGCATCCCGGGCAGCACCTGCCGCACCGCGGCGACCGGACCGTACACGGAGAACTCGATCGGCCCGGTCAGGTCGTCCGGCCCGGTCTCCAGGACGGGCCGCATGAAGTCACGCCGGGGGACCGGGCTGTACTGGAGGACCTCGACGGGACCGAGCACCTCGGCCGCCTCGGCCAGCGCGGCCGTCAGCGACGCGGGCTCCCGCACGTCCGCCGGGAAGCTCCCGGCCGTGACGCCCGCCGCGCCCAGCTCCGCCGCGAACGTGTCCAGCCGCCGCCGGTCCCTGGCGACGAGCGCGACGGCGAACCCCTCGTGCCCGAACCGGCGCGCGACGGCCGCGCCAAGACCGGGACCGGCTCCGACGATGGCAATGGTGGTCATGGTGTCTCCGATCCGGTCGTGGACGGCCCCGCACAATGGGAACGGCCCGGCCGTCGCCGTTCGTGCCCGAAAAGCCCGGATTCCCTCCTGTGGGTGACCCCGAAAGGGCACCGGGCGGTGGACCGTGCGGGCCGCCCTCGACCTCGGACCGCCCGTGACCGCCGTCGCGCGGGCCACCTTCGCCCGCGCCGCGTCCTCGCAGGGCGAACGGCTGGCCGCCCGCGCCGGGTTGCCCGCGGGGTCACGCGCGCGCTCAGCCGCGGCCGAGGCCGCGGGGTTCGCCTCGCGGGTCGGGCACGCCCACTACGACACCCGGCGCGCGGGACGGCTGCCCGCCGCGCTTCTGCGGCGCCGGCGCGACCACTTCGGCGCCCACGGCTCCCCGCGCACCGACCGGCCGGGAGCGTTCCGCACTCACCGGGCGACCCCCGACCGTGTCGAGACGCCGATCTGACGCAGCGTCACGATGACTGTGGTGCAAGGCGATCGAGAGGAATGAACCGCCGGGTCCGGAACGGGGCGACCCGTCGCACACCCCTCGTGCGGGGTGTACGACGGGGAAGGCCCGTCGACGCCGGTCAGCTGACCTTGACGGTGGTGGTCGCCGAGTGCGTGCCGCCGTGCACCACCCGCAGCTTCCAGGTGCCCTTCTCGTTGAGCTTCACGTCGGTGCTGTACAGGTGCTTCCTGACGGTGGTCGACGAGTGGAGCGTCGTCCACTTGCCGTTCTTGTAGTGCTGCACCGTGAGCTTCTCGCCGTCCTTGAGGCCGGTGGCCGAGCCGGTGAGCCGGACGGTCTCCTTGGCCTTGACGGAGTGTTTGTTCGACGTGACCGTGATCCTGGCCTTGTGCGGCGGCGTGGCCGTGTGACTCGCCGGGGCCGCGGGCTGGTCGGCGGCGGCGACGGTGGCGCCCGCTCCACCGGCGAGCAGGGCCGCCGCGCAGGCGGTGCCTATCGCGGCCATCCGGAACCGGCGGGTCTTCGCTACTGCTGTCATGGGACATGCCTCTCGAACTGGAGGACGAAATCCTTGCCGCTCCTGAAGGTAGCCCGGCTCGACCCAGCCTGCCTGTCAGAGGTCATCGTCCCAGCTCAGGGCCGCAATGGCCACGGGAACGAGGGGGTGCGACGACCGGCTCGCCTGCGTTCGAACACCACCTCGGACGGAGGGCTCCGCGACGGCGCCTCCGGCACCGGACGCGCCCGGTCGCGGCTGTCCGGGGTCCCCCCTCCGGACGACCGTGGACCCCCACTCCGGTGGTTCGACGGCGTCGTGCCGAACTTCCCTGCGGCGTAAGGGTGTCCGGCGGCGGTCGTCGCGACCGGCGGGGAGGGTGACCCCGGATGGCCGCCCCGTGAAGCGCAGTTGTGGGGGTGGTGGATTCAACCCTCCTTATGCGCGAGTGAGTTGACTTCGCGTCGGCGGGGGCGCCCTCACCCCCGACCGCGTCGTCACGTCCCGGTCGGTGGCGCGCTCATCGCCGCCGTCAGGAACGTGATCGCCCAGCGCTTGGCCGTCTCGCCCGCCGCCGGGGTCGGGCAGCCGGGGGAGGGCCGGTTGTGGACCTCGGCGCGGTCCACGGCCGTCACGGCGAGGATGCCCCGCATCCGGAACAGCAGCTCCTCCGGGGGAAGTCCGGGCAGTGCGCGCCCGAAGGCCGCGAGATAGCGCTCGCTGACCGCGGCCTCGTCCGGGCCGGTCCAACTGCGCGCCTCCTCGGCCGGGTCGCTGAGGATCGTCATGATCAGCCGGGATCTCCTGGCGCCGCTCTCGTCGCCGGCCGGCATCTCGTCGAACAGCGGCCCCGCGAACGCCTCCACCAGGTCCGCGACCGGCGGGTCCGGGGTGCGGGCGAGCAGTTCGTCGAGCCCCGCGCGCTGGGCGGCGGTGAGGGGATCGACCACGCGGCGGACGACCTCGGCGAGGAGCCGTGCCTTCGAGCCGAAGTGGTAGCCGACGGCGGCCAGGTTCGCTCCGGCGAGGTCGGTGATCGCGCGGACCGAGGTGCCTCGGTATCCGTTCTCGGCGAAGAGGCGTTCGGCCGCGTCGAGGAGCTGGGTGCGGGTATCGGGTGGCGCCATGTGCCGTACTCTACAGACGTTCGTTTTAAACGAACGTTTGAATTCCCGTGAGAGAAGGCGGTCGGTGGTCATGAAACTGCTCGTGTACGGCGCTGGGGTCCTCGGCAGCCTCTTCGCCGCCCGTCTGCACGAGGCCGGGCACGACGTCTCGCTCCTCGCCCGGGGCGAGCGGCTGGCCGCCCTGCGGCGAAGCGGGGTGCTGCTCGCCGAGGAGGGCCGTCCCGGGGTCAGGCGGATACCCGTGCCGGTGGTCGAGGACCCGGCCGGCGGGTACGACCTGGTCGCCGTCTTCGTCAGGACCCACCAGGTGGACACGGTCCTGGAATCGCTCGCCGGTCTCGGAGGGGACGTGCTCTTCCTGCTGGCCTGGGCGGGCGGCGCGGAGCCGCTGGGCGCGGGGATCGGCGCCGGGCGGGTGCTGCTCGGCTTCCCCGCGGACGGCGGCACGAGGGACGGCGACGTGGTCCGCCGGCGCGCGCCCAGCCTGCTGACCCGCCGGGTCGCGATACCGGTCGGCGAACCCGACGGCCGCGTCACCCCGCGACTGGAACGCGTCGTCGGGGCGTTCCGCGCCGCCGGGATCAACGCCAGGCCGGAGTCGCGGATGGACGCCTGGCTCACGACGCACGCCGCGTTCACGGTGCCGCTCGGGCAGGCGGCGTACGCGGCGGGCGGGCCGGCGGCGCTGGCCGACGACCCGGACGCGGTCCGCGCGATGCTCCACCTCATGCGGCGGAACCTGGCCGCCCTGCCGACGGCACCGGTCCCTCGCGGGTTCGCCGCGCTGCGGACACTGCCGGAAGGACTGCTCGTGCCCTCGCTGCGGCGCTTTCTGCGGAGCCCGACGGCCGTGCACAGCGGCCTCAGCGACACCTCACCGGCGACGGCGGCCGAACTGGAGCGGCTGACGGAACAGCTGCACGCCCGCGCGGGGGCCCGCTAGGGGCGGGGAGCAGCGGTGTCCCCTGGGCCGTACGGAGGCGGGGTTCGGCGGTGTCCGGCGGGCCGTCCCGGCGTGAGGGGGCGGCGCCTCCCGGTTTCTCCGGGTGGGTGTCGGGAGAGGTAGGGGTCGGTGGCCGTCCCGGTGTGAGGGGGCGGCGCCTCGGTCCTCCGGGTGGGGGTCGGTGGCCGTCCCGGTGTGGGGCGGCGGCGCCTTCCGGCTCATCCGGCGGGTGTCGGGAGGCGCGGGTCGGTGGTGTCCCGCAGGCCGTTCTGCCGTGAGGGCGGCGCATCCCCCCGGGTCGGCACTGTCCCGTAGGTCCTCCCGGCGTGAGGGGGCGGCGCCTCCCGGTTTCTCCGGGCGGGTGTCGGGAGGGGTGGGGGCGGTGGCCGTCCCGGTGTGGGGCGGCAGCGCCTCCCGGCTCTCCCGGCGGGTGTCGGGAGGCGCGGGTCGGTGGTGTCCCGCAGGCCGTCCTGCCGTGAGGGCGGCGCATCCCGGCCCCCCCCGGGCCGACACTGTCCCGTAGGTCCTCCCGGCGTGAGGCCGTCGCGCCTCCCGACCCTCCGGGCGGACGTCGGTACCGCTCCCGGCAGGGAGGAATGCCCGCGTCCGGATCGGGTACGCGTCGCTGAACCGTGCCTTGGGCCAGGAGGGCTCCAGGGCGTCCCGACCGCCGGACCCGCCGGTCCGGCAAGGAGACACCCATGAACGAGAACACCGACACGCCGGCCCGGCAGGCACTGGACGCGCTGGCCGTCGACACCGAGAACACCGCGGCCCTCGACACCCTCGCGCAGAGCGACGTCCTCGTGCCGGTTCCCGAGGACGCCAACCCGGAGGCCACCGCCGACCCGGCCGTCGTGGCGCTGCCCATCCTGGAGCAGCCGGGCGGCGACCCGATCGTGCCCGTCTTCACCTCGGAGGGCGAACTGGCCGGCGTCCTCCCCTCCGTCTCCCGCTACCGCCTGGTCCCGCTGGGCGCGCTCGCCTCGCAGTGGCCGACCGAGGAACTCTCCCTCAGCATCGACCCGGGCTCCGCCCACCCGCTGACCCTCACCTCGGAGGGCGTGCGCACCCTGCTGGCCCGCACCTAGGGCCCGTTCTTCGACGAGGGCCCGGCCGCCCGCCGCGCGCAGCGGGAGCAGCCGGGCCCTCTCCATGTCCGCCGCGACGAGCGCGAGGTCGGCCGCCGTCGGCGTTCGTCGTGGGCCCGACCGGGTCACAATGAGGCATGGGATGGATCTCCGGCGTGGCCGGCGGCCTGCTGCTCGCGGTACTCGGGGTCAGCGTCCTGCGCACCCTGGTGGTGCCGCGCGGCCTCTACTCCGCGCTGGTGTTCCGGCTGTGGTGGGTGCTGCGACGACTGCTGCGGCTGGGCGCGCCGCGCGGCGGATACCGCGCCATCGACCGCGCGCAGGCCTGGCTCGCCCCACTGATCCTGATCGGCATGCTCGCCACCTGGCTCGGCGGCGCGTTCGCCGGATACGGGCTGCTGCTGCACGCCCGGTCGGGGCTGCCCTGGGACACGTCGTTCCAGGAGGCGGGCTCCAGCCTCTTCACGCTGGGCTTCGCCAGTGACGTCCGGCAGCGGCTGTCCGCCCTCGACTTCCTCGCCGCGGCCACGGGGCCCGTGCTCATCGCCCTGCAGATCGCCTACCTGCCGACCCTCTACGCGGCCTACAACCGGCGGGAGCTCGAGGTGACGCTGCTGGAGTCGCGCGCGGGTGAACCCGCCTGGGGGCCGGAGATCCTGGCCCGTCAGTGGCTGGTGGAGACCGAGACCGCGCTGCCGCAGCTGTACCGGTCCTGGGAGCTGCTCGCCTCGGACGTCGGCGAGAGCCACTCCAGCTACCCGGTCCTGGTGGCCTTCCGCTCGCCCCGCCCCTACCGGCACTGGCTGGTCGGGCTGGTCGCCGTCATGGACGCGGCGGCCCTGCACCTCGCGCTCTCCCCGCGCACCGCGCCACCGCAGGCGCGCCTGACCCTGCGGGCCGGTTTCACCGCCCTGCGGGACATCGCCCGCGCCCTACGGGTCCCCTTCGACGCCGATCCGGACCCGGCGGGGCCGATCCTGCTCTCCTACCCGGAGTTCGAGGAGGCGGTCGTCATGCTCGACCGGGCCGGCTTCCGCGCGGAGCGCGCCCCGGCCGACGCCTGGCCCGACTTCACCGGCTGGCGCGTCAACTACGAGGCCGTCGCCTACGAGTTGTGCCGCCGCTGCGACGCGGTGCCCGCCCTCTGGACCGGCCCGCGTGACTTCCCGACGGTGCCGATCCCGCCCCTGCGGCCCGTCGACCGCCGTCCCGGCCAGGAGCCGCCCGACTCCTCCGTCACACGGCCGCAGGCACCGGGAACGTGACGCCGGTCAGCTCCTCGGAGACCGTCCACAGGTGCCGTGCCGCCACCGGGTCGCTCGCCGCCGCGGACCGGCCGACCAGCGCGGGACCCCCGCGCATCTCGCCCAAGCCGTCGGGTCCGACGTAGCTCGCGCCGGGCAGGTCCGCGACGGCCGCGTACAGCGTCGGCAGCGCGCCCGCGCGGTTGTCCTGGGCCACCAGCCGGTTGCCCACCCGCATGAACGCGCGGCGCACGGCGCTTCCGTCGTGGCTCTGGAGGTTGGTCGCCGCCCAGCCGGGGTGCGCGGCCGTCGCCCGCACGGGGGAGCCCGCCGCGGTGAGCCTGCGCTGGAGTTCGAGCGTGAAGAGGAGGTTGGCGAGCTTGGACTGGCTGTACGCCTTCATGGGCGCGTACTCGCCGGTCAGGTCGAGGTTGTCGAAGTGGATTCGGGGTGTGCCCGGCATCCGGTGGGCGCCCGACGACACCGTCACCACGCGCTCGGTGAGATGCGGCAGCAGCAGGTTCGTCAGGGCGAAGTGGCCCAGGTGATTGGTGCCGAACTGGGTCTCGAAGCCGTCCTTGGTGGCCGACTCGGGGATGTTCATGACACCGGCGTTGTTGATGAGCAGGTCGAGATCGCCCCGCCAGCCGGCCGCGAACTCCCGCACCGAGGCGAGGTCGGCCAGATCCAGGCGGCGCACCTCGACGCTGCCGGGGATGCGGGCGGCGGCCGCCTCGCCGCGCCTGGGGTCGCGGACGGCGAGCACCACATGGGCGCCCGCGCCCGCCAGCGCCTCCACCGTGGCGATACCGAGGCCGCTGTTGGCGCCGGTGACCACGGCCGTGCGGCCGCTCTGGTCGGGGATGTCGGTCACGTTCCACTTGGAGGGTGCGGTAGAAGTCATGCCTCCAAATGTAGGCGTCGCCAACAATGCTGTCAATGACAACAATGATTGCACCGTCAACAATGATGGCGATGACAACAAGCTGTCGTCCGAGGCGGCAGGCAGGAAGGAGTGGTGGGCGTGCCGGGGGCGTCGTCGCGATGGTGTCACCGCCAACAATGGGGGCGCCGTCAACAATGTAGGCGTCAGACACATGGTCGATACACTGGCCCGCATGCAGACCAGCCCGCGCCGCTACCACCACGGAGACCTCCGTGCCGCCCTGCTGACCCGCGCCGAGGAGACGCTCCGCGAGCGGGGGCCGGCCGCCCTGTCCCTGCGCGAACTCGCCCGGGACCTGGGCGTCAGCCACGCCGCGCCCAGCCGTCACTTCAAGGACAAGCAGGCGCTGTTGGACGCGCTCGCGCTGGACGGCTTCGAACGGCTCGCGGCGACCGCCGAGGCGTCACAGGAGGGGCTCGGCGACGGGTTCGCCGAGCGGCTGCGGGCGTTGGTGCACGCGTACGTCTCATTCGCCTCGGCCAACGCCGAGTTGCTCGACCTCATGTACTCGACCAAGCACGATCCCGACGCGTCCAAGGCGCTGGTCGCGGTCGCGTTCCGCTGGTCGGACCACGCCATCAGCCTCATCGAGTACGGCCAGCGGCGGGGCGAGGTGCGGCAGGGGCCCGTGATGGGCGTCGCCCTGCCGGTCTTCGCGGCCCTGCACGGCTACGCCGACCTCGCCGCCACCGGCATGCTGCCGCCGGACACCGCTGACGAGGAGCCGGGGCAAGGGCTCGACGAGGTACTGGAGTTCATCCTGCGGGGGGCGGCACCCGATCCCGCGGAAGCCTGACGGTCGACGGCGCGCCGACCGGCCCCGCGGCTGAGGTGCCGGCTAGATGTCCTCGCCCAACACCCGTGCCAGGGCCGCGCGTTGCAGCGGCAGCGCCAGGGTGTGCAGGGCGCGGCCCTTCTCGGTGAGGGCGACCCAGACGCCGCGCCGGTCCTCCGCGCAGACGGAGCGCTCCACCAGGCCGTCCTTCTCCAGCCGGCCGATCAGCCGGGACAGCGCGCTCTGGCTGAGGTGCACCCGCCCGGCCAGGTTCTGCACCCGGCACTGGCCGGCGGGTCCGCCGGGGGCGGTGTCGGCCGCCTCGGTCACTAGCAGGTCGAGCACCTCGAAGTCGCTGGCGCCCAGGCCGTGCGGGTGCAGGGCGCGGTCGATCTCGCACAGCGCTCGGGCATGGACCGCCAGGATGCCCCGCCATCTCTCTTCGAGCCGGGGGCCGACCGTCTCGACCGTCTTCACTGCCATACCTGCACGGTAACACCGGAGCGACCGTTCGTTGACTGTGCAACTAGTGCGGGCGCATCCGGGGCCGGGTTCAGGCCGGCGGGTCCTGGAGCAGGCCGACGAAGTTGCCCTGCCCGTCCTTGACGGCGGCGATCAGCCGGCCGCCGCCGACGTCCTGGACGTCCTGCTGCACCTCGGCACCCGCCGCCACCAGCGCGGCGAGCCGGGCCCTGATGTCGTCGACGTGCCAGTACGGCACCGCCCCGGTCAGCCCCTTCGACGGGCCGCTGGGGTCGAGGCCGACGTCCTGGCCGCCGTCCTTGAAGCCGACGTAGTACGGCTCGTCCGCATAGGGCTCGGTCTCCAGCAACGCCGTGAACAGCGCCTTCGCCCGCTCGATGTCCTTGACGGGGTAGATGATCGTCTTCACGCCTGCGGTCATGACGGGCTCCTCGTGGTGCGGCACCGGCGCCTCTCGCCGATGCCCTCACGCTAGAACGCCGCGGCGCCGGACGCTTCTCCGATCCTGACCGGCTTCCCCCGGCCCACCCGGCTTCGGGGCCCGCAGGCCGCCGTCACGTCGACTCGCGGCGCACCAGCTCCGTCGGCAGGATCACCGCGGCCGGGTCCTCGCCGCCGATCTGGGCCAGCAGGACGCGCACCATCTCCGCGCTGATCCGGTCCCAGGGCTGGCGGATGGTGGTCAGCTCGGGGCGGGCCGAGACGGCGGCAGGGGAGTCGTCGAAGCCGCCCACCGCGATGTCCTCGGGAACGCGCCGTCCGGCCCGCTCGAAGGCCAGCAGCACGCCCTGCGCCATCAGGTCGGACGCCACGAACACCGCGTCGATGTCAGGGGCCCGGGACAGCAGCAGCTCGGCGCCCGCCTCGCCGCTCGCCCGGCTGTAGTCACCGGAGACCACGAGCCGCTCGTCGCCCTCGATGCCCGCCTCGGCGAGCACCTCCCGGTACCCGGCCAGCCGCTCCACCCCGCCCGGGGTGTCCAGCGGTCCGGTGACCACGCCGATCCGGCGGCGGCCGAGCGACAGCAGATGGCGCACCATGTCCCGGGCGCCGTCCCGGTCGTCGGCCGCCACGTAGCTCACCTTGGACCCGAGCCCGATCGGCTTGCCGCAGGCGACCAGCGGGACGCCCGCCGCCCGCAGCTCCTCGGCGACCGGGTCGCCCGAATGGTTGGAGACCAGCAGCACGCCGTCGACGTGCCCGGCGGTGATGTACCGCGTGAGGCGCCGCCGTTCGTCCTCGGTGCCGGCCAGCATCATCAGCAGCGGGATGTCGTGCGCGGCCAGCGCCTGGGTGCAACCCCGCAGCAGGACATTGAAGTTGGGGTCCTCGAAGAACCGCTCCTGGGGTTCCGTCAGCAGGAAGCCGACCGAGTCGGAACGCCCGGTGATCAGTGAGCGGGCGTGCCGGTTCACGACGTAACCCGTCCTGCGGATCGCGGCGTTGACCGCGTCCTGGGCGGCCGGGCTGACGTAGTGACCGCCGTTGAGCACCCGTGACACGGTGCCCCGCGAGACCCCTGCCTCGCGGGCGACGTCATGGATCGTCGGCGGTCTCGGCCGGCCCCCCGTGTTGCTCATGGTCATGACTTTACGGCTCCGGAGAGCAGATCGAGCGACCAGAACCGCTGGATGACCAGGAAGAGGGCGACCAGCGGGATCACCGCGAGGAACGCGCCGGTGATCACCAGGGTGTACAGGGCCGGGGTGTTGGCGCCCTGTTCGAGGAGCGTGTAAAGACCCAGCGTGATCGGGAAGCGCTCGTCGTCGCTGAGCATGATGTACGGCAGCAGGAAGTTGTTCCAGACGGCGACGAACTGGAACAGGAAGACCGTCACCATGCCCGGCACCATCATGGGCAGCGCGACCCGGGTGAAGATCCGCCACTCGCCCGCGCCGTCCATCCGTCCCGCCTCCACCACGTCGGTGGGCACGGCCGCCGCCGCGTAGATGCGCGCGAGGTAGACGCCGTAGGGGGAGAGGATCTGCGGGAGCAGGACCGACAGGTAGGAGTCCGTCAGGTCGGCCTTGGCCAGCAGCAGGTACTGCGGGATGGCGAGGATGATCGGCGGCATCAGGACACCGGCGAGCAGCACGTTGAACATCGTCTCGCGACCGCGGAAGCGGTAGGTCGCGAGCGCGTAGCCGCTGAGCGCGGAGACCACGGTCGACAGCAGGGCGCCGAGACCCGCGTACAGGGCGGAGTTGCCCATCCAGGTCCAGTAGACGCCGTCGCGGTAGGCGTCGAGGTCCTTGACGTTGTCGACGAAGCCCGAGCCGGGCAGGAAGGTGAAGGTGGAGAACAGCTCGCTGCCCGACTTGGTGGACGCGATCACCACCCACGCCACCGGAAGCAGCGTGTAGACGGCGCCGAGCAGCAGCGCGACCGTCGGGACCAGCGCGATCCGGCGGCGCGGCGGCGGGCCCTGGGCGGTGCCGGGAGCGGTGCCCGCCGCCGGGGCGGCCTCGCGGACGGCTGTGGAACTCATCGGGCGGCCTCCTGCTTGGTGCGGCGGTTCGCGGCTCGCAGGAAGCCGAACGACAGGACCAGCGTGACCAGAGCGATGATCGTCGCCTCGGCCGCCGCCCGGTAGATGTCCCCGTTGCCGAAGGCGTCCTGGTACACCTTCATCAGCGGACTCCAGGTCGTGGAGACGGAGTTGGTGAGCGGTCTGAGGGTGGTCGGCTCGTTGAAGACCTGGAGCGTGGCGATGATCGAGAAGAAGAAGGTGAGCACCAGGGAGGGCGCCACCATCGGGATCTTGATCCGCAGCGCGATCTGGAGCGGCGTCGCGCCGTCCAGCCTGGCCGCCTCGTACACCTCGACGGGGATGGCCTGGAGCGCGGTGTAGATGACGATCATGTTGAAGCCGGTGCCGCCCCAGACCGCGATGTTGGAGAGGGCGAGGTAGAGCGGGCCGCCGTCGAGCAGGTCGGGCTGCGGCAGCCCCAGTTTCTCCAGCACGTAGGAGAAGGGGCTGACGTCCGGCAGGTAGAGGAAGCCCCACAGCAGCGCGGCCACCACACCGGGGATGGCGTACGGCAGGAAGATCGCGAGCCGGGTGAAGGGCGTGAAGCGGACCTTGTCGGAGTCGAGCATCAGCGCGAACAGCAGCGCCAGACCGAGCATCACGGGGACGACGACGCATCCGTAGCCCAGCACCCGCAGCGCGCCGCCGACCATCTCGCTGTCGGTGAGGGTGTCGGTGTAGTTCTCCAGGCCCGCCCAGACCTCCTCCCGGGCACCGGAGCCGAGGCCGAGGCCGGAGACGTGCACCTTGTGCAGGCTGAGCCAGACCGCGTACCCGATGGGCAGCGCGAAGAACAGGGCGAACAGGAGCGCGGCGGGGACGAGGAAGAAGTAGGGGGCGCTCCGTGCCCTTCTGAGGGTGGCGGAGGAGGTGCGGCCGTCCGGGGCCCCCTCGGCCCCGGACGGCGTGCGGCGCGCGGTGGTCACTCGGAGACTCCGAAGCCCTGCTTCTTCATGTCGGCGACGGTGGCGTCCTGCATGGTCCGCAGGGCGGCGGCGAAGTCCGACTTGTTCTTGGCGGCGGCGCCGAAGGCGTCCTTGAACGTGGTGTAGGCGACGTTCACGTTCGGGCCCCAGGCGGAGGGTGCCGTGGTCTTCGCGATCTCGGCGGCCTTGGTGTAGAAGTCGGGCTGGTTCGCGAAGTAGTCGGGCGGGGTGGTGAAGGCGCCGGAGAGCTGGGCGGAGGAGGACGCGGGGTAGATGCCGCTCTCCTTGGCCAGCGCGTTGAGCGCGTCGCCGTCGGTGTTCAGCCAGGTGGCGAACCTGGCGGCGGCGGACCGGTGCGCGGAGTCCGTGGTGACGGCCGTCGAGGAGCCGCCCCAGCTGCCGGTCACGTCCTCGGTCGCCGACCACTGGGGGAGCGGGGCCATGGCCCACTTGCCCTTGGTGTCGGGCGCGGCGGTGTTCAGGGTGCCGGGCGCCCAGACCGCGCTGACCCAGGCGATCTGCTTGCCGGTATTGAGCGCCTTGTTCCAGGCCGGGGTGTACATCGGCTGGTTGTCGACGGCCCCCTCCTTGACGAGGTCGCCCCAGAACGTGGCGACCTTCTCGGTGGCGGGGTCGTCGATGGCGACCTTCCAGGTGTCCTTCGAGGTCGTCCACCACTTGGCGCCCGCCTGCTGGGCGAGGCCCGCGAAGAGACCGGAGTCGTTGGCGGAGAAGGTGGTGAGGTCGGTGTCCGGTGCCTTCTTCTTCAGGGCGCGGGCGGTCTCGGCGAACTGCTCCCAGGTGGTGGGGACCTTGAGCCCGTACTTCTTGAAGAGGTCCTCGCGGTAGTAGAACATCATCGGTCCGATGTCCTGCGGCACCGCGTAGACGGCGTCCGTGCCCAGCGTGGTCTGCTGCCAGACGCCGGCGGCGAACTTGCCCTTGGCGTCGCCCACGTCCCCGGATATGTCGGCGAGCGCGTCATTGCTGACCAGCGTCGGCAGCGCCTGGTACTCGGCCTGCACCAGGTCGGGTGCCTTCTTCGCCTTGTGCGCGGTGAGGATCTTGGTGACCAGGGTGTCGCCCGACGCCTGCTTCTTCACCGTGACGGTGATCCGGTCCTTCTTGCCCGGCCCCTTGTTCCACAGGTCCACGACCTTGTCCATGCCGGGCGCCCAGGTCCAGTACGTCAGCGAGACCGGCCCCGACGCGGCCTTGTCGTCGTCCGAGCCGCAGGCGGCGAGGGCGGTGGAGCCGAGGGCGACCGCGAGGGTGGTGGCCACGAGGCGACTGTGCTTCGTGATGGGCATGGATTTCTCCCCTGACCTGGGGCCCGCGCCTGCTGCGAGGGCCTGCCATGCTTCTGTGAGCGTTCACAGTAGAGAAACATCCCGGACACTTGTCAATGGTTGTTGCTGTGCGGTTATGTTGGGCTCGCACCGTCAATGATGTGTGTGCACGTTCCCAAATGATCGATAACTCGGGAGAGATCCATGCCGGAGACCACCCCCAAGGGCCTCACCAGGCTCGCCTTCGGTGGGGACTACAACCCGGAGCAGTGGCCGGAATCCGTCTGGGACGAGGACGTCCGGCTGATGCGCGAGGCCGGCGTCACCCTGGTGAGCGTCGGGATCTTCTCCTGGGCGCTGCTCGAACCCGCCCCCGGAGAACACGACTTCGGCTGGCTCGACCGGCTCCTCGACCTGCTCCACGAACACGGCATACGCGTCGACCTCGGCACCCCGACCGTGGTCCCGCCCGCCTGGTTCTACCGCGACCACCCCGACGCGCTGCCGGTCAACGCCGACGGCGTCCGCCTCGCCTTCGGCTCCCGCGGCGCCATCTGCCACAGCAACGCCGACTACCGGGCCGCCGCAGCGGACATCACCACCCGGCTTGCCGAACGCTACGGCGACCACCCCGCGCTCGCCCTCTGGCACGTCCACAACGAGTACGGCGTCCCCGTCTCGGCCTGCTACTGCGACTCCTGCGCCGCCCACTTCCGCCGCTGGCTGGCCGCCGAGCACGGCTCAGTCGACGCGGTCAACGCCGCCTGGGGCACCGCCTTCTGGGGCCAGCGCTACGCCGACCTGGAGCAGATCACCCCGCCGCGCACCGCCCCGACCGTCGGCAACCCGGGCCAGGCCCTCGACTACAAGCGGTTCGCCGACGCCACCATGCGGGAGAACTTCGTCGCCGAACGGGACATCCTGCACCGCCTCGCGCCCGGCATCCCGGTCACCACCAACTTCATGACCGCCCTCAGCCAGTGCGACTCCGTCGACTACTGGGCCTGGGGCCGCGAGGTCGACCTCGTCACCAACGACCACTACCTGATCACCGACGGCCGCCGCACCCACGTCAACCTCGCGATGGCCGCCGACCTCACCCGCTCGGTGGCGGGCGGCGCCCCCTGGCTCCTCCTCGAACACTCCACCTCGGGCGTCAACTGGCAGCCCCGCAACCCCGCCAAGGCCCCCGGCCAGATGGCCCGCAACTCCCTCGCCCACGTGGCCCGCGGCTCCGAGGGCGCCCTGTTCTTCCAGTGGCGGCAGTCCCGCCGCGGCGCCGAGAAGTTCCACTCGGCGATGCTCCCGCACGGCGGCACCGACACCCGCGTCTGGCGCGAGGTCGTCGAACTCGGCGCCGCCATCGACGCGTTGACGCCCGTCAAGGGCACCCGCACCGACGCCGACGCGGCCGTCCTGTGGGACTGGCACTCCTGGTGGGCGCAGAACCTCCAGTGGCGGCCCAGCGAGGACCACGACGCGCGCGAACGCGCCGACGCCTTCTACGAGGCCCTCTACGACCGCCACCTCACCGTCGACTTCGCCCACCCCGAGGCCGACCTGTCCCGCTACCCCCTGGTCGTGGTGCCCGCGCTCTACCTGATGACCGAGGCCGCGGGCGACAACCTGCGCGCCTACGTCGAAGGCGGCGGCACCCTCGTCGTCTCCTACTTCTCCGGCATCGTCGACGAGCACGACGCCGTCCACGACGGGCCCTACCCGGGCGCCCTGCGGGACGTCCTCGGCCTGACCGTCGAGGAGTTCTCCCCACTCCTGGCCGGTCAGGCGGTACGGCTCGAAGGACCCGACGGCCTCGCCCTCGGCGCCGACGTGTGGACCGAGTTCGTGGTGCCGCGCGGCGCCGAGACCGTCTGGAGCTACGCCGACGGCCTGACCGCCGGCCGCCCCGCCGTCACCCGGCACCGCCTCGGCGAGGGCACCGCCTGGTACGTCTCCACCCGCCTGGCCGCCGACGGCCTGGACGCCGTCCTCGCCCGCGCCGGCCAGGACGCCCGCCTCGCCCCGCGCGCCGACCTGCCCCGGGACGTCGAAGTGGTGCGCCGCACAGGCGAGTCGGGCACCTTCCTGTTCGCGATCAACCACACCGCCGCCGACGCCAAGGTGGCACTGGAGAGCGCCGGCACCGAGCTGCTCACCGGCGAACGCGCCGCGGGCCGCCTCGCGGTCCCGGCCGGAGCCGTCCGGGTCGTACGACTCGACGGCTGAGCCCACTCCCTTCGCCCGCGCGAGCTGCGAGCCGCGGGCGAAGGGGAACGCCCTCCGCTCCCCGGGAGGGACCCCGAGAGGGGACGCGCCCCGCGGCCGGGCGCGTCCCGCGGCGGAGCGATCCGCACGCGGGCGCGGCCCGCTCGCAGGGCATCCCCTCGCCATCTCGTCGAAGGGACGACGGACCATGATGTTCCATCCCAGACGCGCGCTCAGGGCCCTGCTGCTGCCGCTCCTGGCCGGGCTCGCCCTCACCGCCCTGCCCGCCCAGACCGCCACCGCGGCCGGCACCCTCACCAACGCCGGGTTCGAGTCCGACGGCGCGGGCGCGGCCGTCCCGGCCGGCTGGTCCGAGTACGGCGACACCGCCGCCTCCTACACCGAGTCCGGTGGCCACAGCGGGAGTTACCGCCTCACCCACTACGCGTCGAGCGCCTACAAGGTCGAGACGTACCAGTACCTGTCGGGCCTCACCAACGGCACCTAC
Organism: Streptomyces griseoviridis; assembly: GCF_005222485.1. Lineage (NCBI taxonomy): Bacteria > Bacillati > Actinomycetota > Actinomycetes > Kitasatosporales > Streptomycetaceae > Streptomyces > Streptomyces griseoviridis. The sequence continues at coordinate 749,820 of NZ_CP029078.1, read as the reverse complement.
ACCCTCACCGCGTGGGTCCGCTCGGGCGGCGGGCAGAACGCCGCCCACCTCGCCCTGAAGAACTGCGGCAGCCCGGAGCAGCGCACCGACCTGCCGGTCTCCAGCAGCAGTTGGGTGCGGATCGTCACCTCGATCGCCGTCACCGACAACCAGTGCACGATCAGCGTCACCTCCGACGCCAACGCGGGCAACTGGATCAACGTCGACGACCTGACGTTCGCGTCCGGCTCGACCGGCCTGTCGATCAAGGGCTCCGACATCTCCTCGCTCGCCAAGAGCGAGGCGAAGGGCGGTGTCTACAAGAGCAGTTCGGGCACCACGGGCGACGCGGTCACCATCCTGAAGAACGCCGGCATGAACTACGCGCGCCTCAAGGTCTGGGTGAACCCGGCCGACGGCTACAACGACAAGGCGCATGTGCTGGCCGTCGCCAAGCGCGTCAAGGCGGCCGGCATGAAGCTGCTGGTCGACTTCCACTACTCGGACACCTGGGCCGACCCCGGCAAGCAGACCAAGCCCGCCGCCTGGGCCACCCACTCCTACAGCCAGTTGAAGACCGACGTCTACAACCACACCTACGACGTGCTCAACGCCCTCAAGGCGCAGGGCACCACCGCCGACATGGTCCAGGTCGGCAACGAGATCAACGGCGGCATGCTCTGGTCCGAGGGCTCCACCGCCAACTGGTCGCAGCTCGCCGGACTGCTCAACTCCGGCTACAGCGCCGCGAAGGCCGTCTCCACCGGCACCCAGGTCGCCCTGCACCTCGCCAACGCGGGCGACGACGGCACCGTCCGCTGGTGGTTCGACAACGCCAAGACGTACGGCATCAGTCACGACCTGATCGGGCTCTCCTACTACGGCTTCTGGCACGGCTCGCTCGCCGCCGCCCAGGCCACCCTGGACGACACCGCCGCGCGCTACGGCAAGCCCGTCTTCATCGCCGAGACGTCCTACCCCTTCCGTCTCGACAGCGACGACTCGCTGGCCAACCAGATCGACACCACCGACAAGCTCGTCGCCGGCTACCCGGCCTCCGCCGCGGGCCAGTTGGCGTGGATGAACGCCGTCGCCAACGTCGTCGAGGCGGTCCCGGGCGGCCGCGGCCTGGGCGTCTTCTACTGGGAGGCGACCTGGACCGCCGTCACCGGCAACGGCTGGGACCCGGCCGACGCGTCCTCCGGCAACGGCTGGGAGAACCAGGCCCTGTTCGGCTTCGACGACCGGGCGCTCACCTCGATGGCGTGGTTCAGCCACCGCTGACCGCCGCACACCAGGGCCCGGCCGCCGGACAGCGGCCGGGCCCCTCGCGCGCTCCACCCGGCCGAAGCACCCGCGACCGGCCGGAATCCGCCGTTACACCGCGCCTACCTGGTCGTTGGGCACGCCGCCCCACCGTCTCCCCAGGAGGAACCGCACCGTGCTGACACGCGTGGAACGCGACGGAGTCCCGCTCACCCTCACCCGCCGCGCCGGAACGGGCCGGCCCCTGCTCCTCGTCCCGGGGGTGATGGCCGACGCGGCCGGCTGGCAGCCCGTCGTCGACGCGCTGGACGTCCCAGGACCCGTCTACGTGCTGAACCGGCGCGGACGCGGCCCCAGCGGTCCGCTCGGCGCGGACTACTCGCTGCGCACCGAGATCGACGACCTGACCCGGGTCCTCGACGAGATCACCGCGGCCGAGGGCCCGCACCTGGGCGTGGACCTGTTCGGCTGGAGCTTCGGCGGACTCGTCGCCCTGGAGACCACCGCCCGCCGCACCGCCGCCGTCCGCTCCCTCACCCTCTACGAGCCGGTCGCCCGCCCCTTCGGCCGCGCGGCACTGCCCGCCCTGCGGGAGGCCGACGCCGCAGGCGACCTCGACCGCGCCGTGGAGATCGTCAACCGCGACGTGTCCGGCTTCTCCGCCGCGTACGTGAACGGCCTGCGCGCCACCCCCGTCTGGGACGTCCTGCGCCCGCTGGCCGCGCCCCTGGCCCGCGAACTGACCGCCCTCGACGACCATCCCGTGGACCTCGCGGCCCTCGCCGCCCTCGACCTGCCGCCCCTCACCCTGCTGCTCGGCGGCGACAACGAGGGCGTCGCGCCCTACGGCGAGGCGTTCGCCGCGTTCGCGACCGCGCTGCCCAGGGCCAGGGTGGTCGTCATGCCGGGACAGGGCCACCTCGCCCACGCCCAGGACCCCCGCACCCTGGCCGGCCACCTCGCGCGGGCCGTCCGCCACCCCGCGCACGCCTGCTGACCGCCACTCACCCGGCCGGGTCGCCCGGCCGCGGTTCCTCACGGCGCCCGGCCGCCGTCAGACCGGGCAGCGCGGCCCGCCAGAAGTGCTCCACCACCTGGGACGCCTCCCGGGCCGCGCCCGGCTGACGGGACAGGATCTGCACCCCCACGGTCAGCGCCAGCACGGTGGCGACGACGTCCTCGGCCACCACGCCGGGCGGCAGACTCCGGTCCCGCCTGGCGTCCTCCAGCAGCCGCAGCAGCAGCGCCACCAACCGGCCGCGCAGCAGCGGGACTTCGCCGTCCGCCCGGTCGCAGCTCACCTGGAACCCGGCCCGCACCACCACGTCCTCGCTCAGCAGCCGGGCCAGCTCTCGTGACGTCGCCACCAGCGCCGCAAGCGCCTGCCCGGTCCCGGGGCCGCGCGCCGCGGCCAGCGTGTCGAGCGCCCGCACCGCCTCCTGCTCCAGCGCGGAGGCCAGCGCGTCCTTGTCGGCGAAGTGGAAGTAGACCGCGCCCTTGGAGAGTCCGGCCGCCTCGCTCACCCTGGTGAGGGTCGCCGCCTTCAGACCGTACCGGTCGACGACCTGCGCGGCGGCCCGGACGATGGCCTCACGGGAGCGGACGGCGCGTTGCTGTCGGGGCATCGGACTCAGTTCCCCCCGTCCGCACCGCCGTCCCCGCGTCGTCTGGGCCCGCCCGCGGCCACCGGAGCCGGCCGTGGACCGGTGGGCGCCGCCAGCACGGACGCGCCGATCAGCAGCACCGCCCCGAACGCCACGAGCCCCTGGTGCGCGGGCGGTTCGCCGAGCAGCGGGCCGAGCAGCAGCGAGCCGAGCACCTGACCGCTGATCATGCCGAGCCCGGCCGCGAGCACCCCGATCCTGCGCACGGTCAGCACCGCCGTCAGCACCACCACACAGCCCAGCAGCCCGCCCGTGAAGTGCCACAGCGGTCCCGACCTTGGCCGCGGCAGCCCGGTGGAGACCGCGAGCACCGCGAGGGCGGCGACCATCAGGGCGGTACCCGCGGCGAAACTGAGCAGGACCGCCGGGTACGGATGGTGCCCGCAGCTTTCGTCCACCCGGCCGTTCACCGCCATCTGCCAGGACAGCGCGCACCCGGCGAGGAACGGCAGCGCGGCCAGCGCCAGCGCGCGGCCCGCGTCCGGCGCCGCCAGCACCGGGAAGGCCACCGCGCAGACCGCGAGCAGCCCGCCCGCCAGCCGCCTGGCCGTGGCCCGGCGCCGGCCACCGGGACCGAGACCGAGGTGGTCCACCGCCACCGCGCACAGGGTCTGGCCGGCGACCAGCGCCAGCGTGTACGCGGCCGGCCCCAGCGCGGCGGCGGTCAGCGCCTGCGTCAGCACCATGCTGCCGCCCGCGACCCCGCCGAGACAGTGCCACGGCCGCAGCGACCGGGCCCGCAGCGCGGCCCGCAGCGCCCCGAACGCCGGCCCGAGGCGCGGCAGGAACAGCGCGGCCACCGCCGCGACACAGAGGCTGAGCGTGTTGGACCAGACGGCCGCCGACACCGACCCGGCGTGCTCACCGAGCCGGCCGTTGACCACGGACTCCAGGGCCAGCGCGGCGCCGCCCGCGACGGCCGCGACCAACGGGAGCACCCCGGACCCGGCCGTGCCCGACGGGGGCGCGGGCACGGCGGCGGGCCGGGGCGGCGCCGCACGACCGGCCGCCGGGGCACGGTCACGCGACGGGCGGGACATGGACATGGGCGCTCCCGGGACAGAGGGCGACGGGTGACGGGCAACGGGCCTTGAGCGGTGGGCGGTCGGCGCGTGGTGCCGGGGCCCGGTGGGACGGGGGTGCGGGGGTGCGGGGGTGCGGTGTCGCGCCCGGGAGGAGGAGCCCGATCGCCGACTCAGGCACCCCCGTTGGGGCCGCGAGCCCGCCCCCCGGCCGGCCCGGCCTTCCAAGTGGCCGCCGGAACGGCCCCGTTCAGACCGGCGCCGGAAAGGCGTCCACCACCCGGAGGACGTCCTCGCGGGTCACGTCGCAGTGGGTGATCATGCGGACCGCGTCGCCGGTGGGCACGGTGCGGATGCCGTACCCGGCGAGGAGCTCGACGGTGCGGGGCGGGTCGTCGACCGGCAGCAGGACGATGTTGGTCTGCGGGACGTCGGTCTTCCAGCCGCGTTCGGCGAGCCCCGCCGCCAGCAGCCGGGCGTGCTCGTGGTCCTCGGCCAGCCGGTCCACCCGCCCGAGGGCCACCAGACCCGCCGCCGCCAGGATCCCGCCCTGCCTGACCCCGCCGCCGAGCATCTTGCGGACCCGGCGCCCCTCCCGCACGAACGCCGCGCCGCCCGCGAGCACCGAACCCACCGGCGCGCCGAGCCCCTTGCTGAGACAGACCTGGACGCTGTCCGCGCCCTCGGCCAGCTCCGCCACCCGCACCCCGAGGGCGACCGCCGCGTTCCACAGCCGGGCGCCGTCGAGGTGGACCAGCAGCCCGGCCGCGTGCGCTGCGGCCACCAGCTCCCGGTGTTCGGACGGCGAAGTGACCGTGCCGCCCGCCGCGTTGTGCGTGTTCTCCAGGCAGAGCAGCCGGTCCCGCAGCGCGAAGTACGGGCCGCCCCTGGCGACCGCCCCGGTGACGTCGGCGGGGCTCGGCCGGCCGGGCCCCGCCGTCCAGGGCAGCGCCCGGGGCATGCCCCCGGCCAGCCACGCCGCCGTCCCGACCTCCTGCTCCAGGACGTGCGCCTGGTCGGGGGCGAGGAACCGGTCGCCCCGTTCCAGACGGACGCACAGGGCGATCAGGTTGCCCATCGAACCGCTGGGCACCCACAGGGCGTCCTCGGCGCCGAGCAGCCCCGCGACCTCCTCCTCCAGGGCCCGCATGGTGGGGTCGCCGTCGAGGACGTCGTCGCCGACCTCGGCGTCGGCCATGGCCCGGCGCATCCGCGCGTCGGGACGGGTGACGGTGTCGGACCGCAGGTCGACCTGCGGTCCGGCCGGGGGTGGTGCCATCGCAGCCTCCGGGAGGTGGGAGCGGTCGCTAGTCGGCGCGCTCGACGCGGTACCGGGTCATCAACAGGGCGGCCAGCACACTGAATCCGGCGCCCAGGAACATCACGGACGACGGCCCCGACGCGTCCACGGCCCAGCCGCCGACGAGCGCGCCGAGCGCGATCGACACGTTGAACGCGCAGATGTACAGCGAGGTCGCCGCCTCCGCGGCCTGCGGGGCGCTGGCGAACACCAGCGTCTGCAGGCAGACCGGCAGCGCCGTGTACGCGACGCCCCACACCAGCAGCAGGATCACCGTGCCCGGGTGCCAACTGCCGTTCGCCACCAGCAGGACGACGGCGGTGGCGAGCAGCAGGACGCAGCTGAGGGTGGTGGCGCGCAGCGCGCGGGCCGCCGCGGCGCCGCCCGCGAAGTTCCCGACGACGCCGGCGACGCCGTACAGGAGCAGCAGGCCGCTGACCCAGTGGGAGGGGATGCCCGCGTCCTGTTCGAGGAACGGCGCCACATAGGTGTACGCGGCGAAGTGGCCGGTCACCATGGCGGCCGTGACGAGGGTGGCTATCCGCAGGTTGCGGTCGCGCAGCAGCCGGGGCAGTTCGGCGAGCCTGACCACGGCGCGCGGCGCCATCGGGGGCAGCAGGAAGGCCGCCGTGGCGAGGATCAGCACGCCGATCGCGGAGATCGACCAGAACGCGGTGCGCCAGTCGGAGAGCCCGCCGACGAAGGTGCCGAACGGCACGCCGACCACCGACGCGATGGAGATGCCGCTGAAGACGACGGCGGTGGCCCGCACCGACTGCGCGGGCGGCACCAGCCGGACGGCGATGGACGCGGCGATCGACCACATCACGCCGTGCGCGAAGCCGGTCAGCAGCCGCGAGACCATGAGGACGCCGTACGACGACGACAGCGCGGTGAACGCGTTGCCCGCGACGAAGATCGCGAGGACCAGCAGGAGCAGCAGCCGCCGGTCGAAGCGGCGGGTCGCCGCGGTCAGCACGGGCGCGAAGACGCCCGCGATGGCGCCGTACAGGGTGACCGAGAGGCCCACGGTGCCCTCGGAGACCCGCAGGTCGCCGCTCATCGCGGGGAGCAGTCCGATCGGGACCATCTCGGTGGTGGTGAAGGCGAAGACTCCGGTGCCGACGGCGGCGACGGCGAACCATCGGCGCACCGGTCCGAGGAGCACGGGGGAGTGCGCGGCGGGTTCCGCGCCGTCCGCGGCGTCCACCGCGTCGGTGTCCTGGCGGGAGGGGGACGAGGGTGTCACAGGGGATCTCCGGGTCGTGCGGGGGTGAGGGTCGGTTCGTTGGACAGCAGTTCGACCGCCCGCTCGAAGGGTTCGAGCGGGGGACGGAAGAGGACGGCGCCGGCGTGGCCGCCGTCGCGGAGCGTGGCGCCCAGGTGGATCGCGGGGACGACGCCGGTCTCCGCGACCCGCCGTACGTCTATGCCGCACGGCACGCCGCGGTAGGCGAGGGCGGGGATGCGGTAGTCGGGGTGCTCCCGCAGCGTGATCCGGTACATGCGCTCGGTGGTGCGGAGCATCTCGGGCGGCGATCCGGCGGAGTGGTCCTGCAACGGCATGGCGGCGGCCGCCGCCATCCCGCCGAGGCCGATGGTCTCCGTGATGAGGCTCTCGCCTCCGACGTACGCGAGGTCGTCGGTGCTCCAGCCGTCGTAGAGCCGGCCGCGCAGGGTGGCGACGGGCGGGAGCGGAGCGGTCAGCCAGCGGTCGCCGAGGCCGGAGACCCGCAGCCCGAACTCCTTCTCGTTCAGGTTCATCGCGGTGACGAGGCTGCTGCCCGCGAGATGGGAGGCGCTGTCGGCCGCGGCCTTGGCCGCGGCCATCACGATGTGCAGGAACAGGTACTCGGCGGAGCGCAGATATCCGGCCAGCGCCCGGTACCTGCGGGTGACGCCCTGCCGCGACAGGTCGAGGACGGCGTCCAGCACCTCGGCCCTGAACAGCGCCCCCGCCGCCTTGTGACGGCTGTGCAGGTCGTCGCCCATCGTCAGGGCCCGGCGCACGATCGGCCCGACCGCGAGCCCGCCCATCCGCTCGAGCACCTCGGCGAGGGCGGGCGAGACGATGTCGCTGACGTGCCGCAGCCGCGCCTCGACGCCGTCGTCCCAGACCCCGAAGGTGAGCGACGCCCGGTCGGCGCCCTCGTTCATCCGGCAGAACGCGCGCCGCCCCGACGCCTGGTCATGGACCACGAGCACCGGCATCGACGCGGTGCACACGCCGGTGAGGGAGCCCACGGTCGCGTGGTCGTGGGACGGGCGGACGGTGAGGAAGCCGTCGGCGAGCAGCGCCTCGGCCTCCGCCTCGTCGCCCGCCAGGCCCTCGTAGAGCGCGCCGCCGATGATCGCCCGCCGCTGGCCGCCCGTGTAGCGGTCCCACGCCATCGGCGGCCCGGAGACGAGGATGGTGCGGTCGGTCAGACCGCGGACGACGTCACCCGCGCGGGCCACCGTCTCCAGCACGGGCCGGGAGCCGGTCAGCCGGGCCACCGCCCGCTCGTTGGCGTCGTCGGCGGCGGTGCCCCGCGCGCTGCCCGCGGCGGACGCGGTGCCGGGACCGCCGCTCATCGGACGGCCTCCTCGGACCGGCCGGCCGCCGCGAGCGGCACGGCGCGGATGGTCACCGCGCGGGCGGTCTCCCGGGTGACGGCGTCGAGGTCGGCGCCGAGCGGCCCGTCGAGGACGACGGAGACCGACCGGCCCTGCGAGTCGGCCTGGTCGCCGAGCAGATCGCCCCGGCTGCGGCTGACCAGCACGGCGTGGCCCCGGGACGGCGCGTCGGCGGCGGCCGGCGGCAGATCGGGCCAGCGGCCCCGCTCGCCGACCCAGTGCACGGGGACGTCGGCGGCGCTCACGTCCGTCAGCAGACCGCGCGGATGGTCGAGGTAGACCTGCCGGGCACGGCGGCGCGGCGGCGCGGTGACCGGGTCGGTGCCGAGGGCCAGGTCGAGCAGGGCGGCGTCCAGGTCCATCCCGGTCGCCAGCCGCCACAGCCGGGTGATCGCGTCGCCCGGCGGCCGTGCGGCGGCCTCCATCAGCACCACCCGGTCCTCGGCGGTCAGCCGGAACTCGGCGTGGCTCATCCCGGTGCCGAACCGGACGGCCCGCAGGAACGCGCTGTTGGCGTCGAGCAGCAGCGCCTCCTGCGCGGGGGTGAGGTGCGGGGCGGGCGAGGTGTGGCCGGTCTCGGTGAAGAACGAGGTGTCCGACTCGTTGGTGTCCTTGGCGGTGATCCCCGCCCACAGCACCACGCCGTCACGGACCAGGCTCTCCACCGAGTACTCGCGGCCGGCGATCCGCTCCTCCAGAAGGACCAGTTCACCGGCGTCGTAGCCGGGCAGCAGCGGGCCCACCTCGTCGGGTCCCGCGACCGCGCGCACCCCCGAACTCGACATCCGCGAGGCCGGTTTGAGGACCGCGGGATAGGCGTGCCAGTCTCCGGCGGCCCCGGCGCGGCCCTGGTCGAGGACGGTCCAGCGCGGCGCGAGGCCGGGCGCCGCCAGCCGCTGGAGCAGCTTGTTGCGGCAGACGCGCGCCGCGTGCGTGCCGGGCCCCGGCAGCCCGAGGCTCTGCGCCAGGGCCCCCGCGGCCTCCACGAACACCTCGCCGACGTTGAGCACGGCGCGCACCGGGCGCTCCCGCAGCCAGGGCGCGACACCGCGCAGCAGGGTCTCCAGGGAGGTGTCGGGCAGGTGCAGGACGTCGTCGTCGGGGAGGCGGGAGAGCGGGTGGTCGGGGTCGGCGCGGTGCCGGGCGAGTTCGCGGTCAGGGGTCTCGGGGCCGAAGACGAACAGCGGTGCCACGCCCCGCTCCTGAGCCGCGTCGAGCAGCCGCAGGTGTTTGGCGAACACGATCAGGTCGGTGATGACGACGACGGCGGGCCGGAAGCCGTCGGCGGGGTCCGGCGCGGGCGGCCCGCCGCTGGCACGGAAGGTGGTCATGGTGTCCCTCGGTCGGGGTGCGGGGGCGCGGCAGGTGCCGCGCCCCCGCACGGCGCGGATCAGGCGGGCAGGCGCTCGGCGGTCACGGTCAGTTCGTCGACCCCGCTGCCGGCCCGGGTGCGCAGCACCACCCGGGGGTCGGGGCCGTCGGGGAAGACCTGGAGGGTGCGCTCCTCGCTCCAGCCGGCGAACCGGTACTCGTGGTCGCCGAGGTGCACCAGCGCGAACACCCGGCCGTCGGCCAGCCGCAGCACCGCCCGCCCGTCCTGCTCGGCCAGGGACGCGGTCCGCACCGGCAGATCGGCGGAGAGCGGGGTGTCGTCCTCCCACAGGTGGAAGGTCTCCGGGACCGGGAAGCGGGTGGCGAGCCTGCGGACCTCGTCCGGGGTCTGCGGGTTCTCCTGCCGGTTGTAGAGGACCTCGCCGTCCCGGAAGTAGCTCTGCCAGCTCTCCGGGAAGAGAGCCGCGAGGCCGGGGGTGACCAGCACGTCGATCACCAGGTGCACCCGGTGCTCGGTGCCCGTGTTCTGCACCCGGTGGGTGCGGCTGAAGTCGCCGAACCAGAACTCGCCCGGCTGCCAGCGGTGTTCGACGCCGTCGAGGACGAGGACGGCGCCGGGGTTGGTGACGACCGGCACGTGCAGCCGTCCGACGCCCCAACGCGGCCCGTACTTGGGGTCGGTGTGGTCGATGCCGACGGTGTCGGGGCCGAGCGCCATGAACCGGACGGCGTGCAGCGGGGCCGGGATGAACTCCAGGACCTCGCGGACGTAGGGGATGCGGTCGAGCCACTCGGTGTCGGCGAAGTCGCGCGGTCCCGGGCCGCCCGGGTCGGTGCGGTCGGCCTCGCCGCCGGGGCTGCGCAGCGCGAGGCACCGCCAGTCGACCTCGGTGGCGGCGCCGACGCCGTCCTCGCTGTAGACGCGCTGCTGGTCCCAGGTGTGCTCGCGCAGGGAGGTCAGCTCGCGCAGCAGCCGTCCCGCGTCGAACGCGGGCTTGAGTCGGACGCCCTCGGCGGGCATGGGCACGGTGTCGAGGAGCGGTGCGGAGGATGACATGGGTACGTCCTTGGCGGGTGTCGGGAGGGGAAGGGGGCGCTGTCAGACCAGGCCGGCGGCGGCCGGCTCGCGGTCCGCCGTGTCCGCCTGGAGCTGGTGCCAGCGCTCCAGCATGAAGAGGGTCCACAGCGCGTAGCTGTGCTCGGGGCGGAACTCCCGGACCACGGTGCGCAGTTGGTCGGGGTCGAAGTAGCCGCGCTCCAGGGAGGGTTCGGACAGCAGGGTGCCGCTGATGACAGGGCGCAGCTCGGTGCCCAGCCAGCTCTCCAGCGGCACGGCCAGCTCCTGTTTGCGGCGCTCCAGGATCTGCCGGGGCAGATAGCGGGCCGCCACCCGCTTGAGCGGGGCCTTCTCCTGGTCGCCGACGAGCTTGCGGTCCGCCGGGACGCGGCTGACGTAGTCGATGAGCCGGTGGTCGAGGAACGGGCTGCGGGGCTCCACCGAGTGCGCCATCGACATCCGGTCGATCTTCACCAACTGCGCGTCGGAGAGCCAGAATCCGCTGTCGACGTGCATGGCCCGGTCCAGGTCCGGGGCGGCCGGGTCGGTGCGCGCGAAACGGTCCCGCAGGTAGTTGTGCGGGTGGCCGGGGAGCCGCGCGGCGAAGGCGTCCGTGTACAGCCGGTCCTTCAGCGCGCCCGGCACCCCGTCCACCAGGACCCGCTCGTAGCGGTCGGCGAGGTCGCCCGCGCCCCCTAGGTCGCGCAGCCGCCGGTAGCGGCCGTACCCGCAGAAGATCTCGTCGGAGCCGTCACCGGTCAGCACCACCGTGACATGCCGACGGGCCAGCCGGTACATGCAGGACGCGGCGATCGCCGACGGGAACGCGTAGGGCTCTCCCATGTGGGTGAGGACGGTGTCGACGGCCTCCAGGGCGTCCGCCGCGCCGATCCGGTACACGTGGTGCCGGGTCCCGCAGTGCTCGGCCATGGCGAGGGCGTGCGCCGACTCGTCGAACGCGGCGTGCTCGAACCCGACGGAGAAGGTGTGCAGGGGCCGCCCCAGCTGCCGGGTGGCGATGGCCGTCACCAGGCTCGAGTCGAGGCCGCCGCTGAGCATCGAGCCGAGCGGCACCTCCGACTCGAGCCGGTCGCGCACCGCCTCCTGGAGCAGGGCGTCGACGGTGTCGTCGATCTCCGCCTGCGGCACGTCCGTCAGTTCGTTGGTGAACCCGAACTCCCAGTAGACGCGTCGGCGTTCGGGCTTTCCCGGCTCGAAGACCGCGACGGTCGCCGGCTCCAGCTTCCGCACCTGCCGGTAGACGGTGTGCGGGGCGGGGACGACCCGGTAGCTCAGGTACTGGTCGATGGCGACGGGGTCGGTCTCCCGGCCGATGCCGGGGTGCAGCAGCAGCGCGGGCAGCTCCGACGCGAACGCCACCCCGCCGCCCGCGGGGGCCGCGAGGAACAGGGGCTTCTTGCCGACCCGGTCGGTCGCCAGGACCAGCCGGTTTGCGCGCAGGTCGTGGACGGCGACCGCGAACATGCCGTGCAGCCGCTCGACGAACTCCTCACCCAGCTCCTGGTAGAGGTGCGGCAGCACCTGCGCGTCGCTGCCGCCGCGCACCGGGCGGCCCCGGGAGGCGAGGAAGGCGCGCAGCTCGCGGTGGTTGTAGATCTCGCCGTTGAGGACGCAGACGACGCTGCCGTCGTCGCTGTACACGGGCTGCGAACCGTCGTGCAGGCCGAGGACCTTGAGCCGGCACATCGCGAGGGCCGTGCCGCCCGAGGCGAAGGACCCGGTCTCGTCGGGGCCCCGGTGCGCCATGGCGGCGCAGGCGGCGGACGGGAAGGACGGGTGGAAGGCGCCGCTTCCCAGGGACGCCGTGCCGGCTATACCGCACACCGGTCAGCCCTCCTTGAGGTCGAGTCGGCGCTTGGCGTGCCCCGAGCGCAGCCCGTCGGGCCCGACGGCGGTCACCCGGACCGCTCCGACCAGCCCCGACGCGATCATCTGGGCGACGTCAGGGGCCTGCCGGTCGAGCCCTGCCCGGACGGCGGCGAGCTGCGCGTCGGTGACGGTGTCCGCGACCACCCGCACGACGAGGCCGTCGTCGTCGGACGCCTCGAAGGGCGAGCCGGGGAAGACCTCGGCCATGATCTGCGTCAGATCGTGGTTGCTGATCCGCTCGCCGTGCTTGAAGTCGCCGCCGAGGCGGCCGTCGACGCGTTCGAACGCGAAGACCTCGCGGCCCTCGTGGACGATGCGGCGCAGCCCGGTGACGGCGTCGCCCGTCACATAGCGGACGGCCGGGAAGTAGCCGCGGGTGAAGGAGGTGAGCAGCAGTGCCCCGCTGCCCTCCTGCCGGGACGGCACCCGGTCGTGCTCGCTCGCCGAGGCCAGCTCCTCGGGGTCGATCACCTCGGGGACGATGTGGTCGTGGAAGTGGTAGAGGCCGGTCTGCGCGCAGGAGTGGGCGATGGCGCCGATCTCGATCGAGCCGAACACGTCGAGGACGTCGGCGGGTTCGAGGGCGAAGCGCTTCGCGACGTTGGCCCGCCAGGCGGGCGGCGCGACATCGCCCACCACCATCACCTTCCGCGGGCTGATGTCCAGCTCAGGACCTGCCTGGAACAGCCGGTCGAGGATCATCGGCATGGTGAAGAACACGTCGGGACGCAGCGAGTTGAGCCTCTCGACGTGCTCGTCCACCGGCCGGGTGAAGTCGATGTCGTGGGCCTGGAAGCCGAGTTCCTCGAAGACCCGGTGCGCCGAGGCCGCCGCGTGGCCGGTGCCGAGGTCGGCGACGGCGACCGAGCCGGCCGGCACGGACGCGGTGAACTCCCCGAACAGCCAGCGGCGTTGGGCGACATACGCGTCGTCGTCGGCGGGCGAGTAGAGGATGCGCTTGCGGAGCCCGCCGGAGGTACCCGAGGTGTGGTACGCGGAGGCGTCCGGCAGGTGCGGGTGGTCCGCGGTGTAGTAGTGGGCGCCGAGCAGGCCGGTGGAGACCGGCGGCAGGTCGGAGAGGTCCCCCGAGCCGAGCGCGCCTCGGCGCAGCAGCAGTTCGCGGTACCACGGGAAGCGCTGGGCGTGGCCGGCCGCGAGCGCGGCCAGCTCGGCGGCGCGGGCGGGGGAGCCGGTCCGCGCGGCGGTGGCGGTGGGGTGCGGCATGCGGGTGCCTTTCTCGTCGGGTGCGGCGGGCGGGTCAGCTCCAGCGGGTGGTCTCACCGAAGAAGCCGGGCACCTCCGTCGCGAGGCCCTTCTCCACGGCCTGCCGGTAGAGGCTCTCGCCCACCGCGAGGTCCAGGACGCCGAGCCCGAACGGGGAGAAGATCCGGGGTTTGTCGGTGGCCGGCGCGATCCGGCCGCGGATCATCTGGGCGAGCGTGCCGTCGATGAAGTCCCGGTGTCCCAGGAGCTGTTCGGCGAGGTGCGGCGAGGTGTCGGCGGTCAGGCAGTGGTCGACGTCGTCGAGGATGTTCTGCGCGCCCGCCACCAGTTCGGGGCCGAGGTCGCGCAGCGAGACGTTGAGGACGGTCTGTCCCGGGGCGAAGGTGTCGGGCCTGGTGACCCAGGGCCGGGGCGCGGTGGTCGCGAAGATCACCAGGTCGGCGTCGGCCGCGGCCCGTTCGAAGGAGTCCTCCCGTTCGGCGCGGTAGCCGAGGTCGGCGACGCGCCGGACGAGGGCGTCGGCGTAGCCGGGCTCCCGGTCGTGGACGACGAACTGCTCGACCGACCACGCCTGGGCGGCGAGGAACTCGGCGATGTTGCGGGCGATGACCCCGGCGCCGACCAGGCAGACCCGCCGCGCGCTCCGGCCGCCGGTGAGTTCCTGGGCGCCGAGGACGGCGGAGGCGGCGGTGCGGGCGGCACTGATCTGGGACGCCTCGAGGCAGGCGAACGGGTAGCCCGTCCCGTGGTCGTTGAGGAGCAGGGTGGCGGAGGCGCGCGGGATGTTGCGCTCGATGTTGCGGGGGTAGCTGGCGATCCACTTGATGCCGGAGACGCGGTGGTCGCCGCCGAGGTGGGCGGGGAGCGCGATGATGCGGGCCTCGGGCTTCTCAGGGAAGCGCAGGAAGTAGCTGTTGGGGTTCACCGAGTCGCCGGCGTCGTGGGTGAGGTAGGCGGCGCGGACCGTCTCGACGATGTCGGGGCGCGAGACGTCGATGAGGGTGCGCAGGGCGGTTCCGCCCACCACGTGGAAGTCGAACATGCGGGTGCCTCTCTGCTGGTGCGGGGGTCGCGTCGGTGCGGGTGGGCCGCGGGCGGTCACACGGCGACGGGGCGCGCGTCCGCGTCGTCGAGGACGTCGGCGCCGAAGGTGTCGGCGACCCACAGGTCGTCGTAGATCGTCTTGACGTAGCGGTCGCCCATGTCGGGGGAGAGCGCCACGACGCGCGAGCCGGGCGGGACGCGGTCGGCGACCGACTCGAGGGCCGCGAGCACGGACCCGGTGGACCCGCCGGCCGGCAGCCCGTGGTCGCGGGCGAGCCTGCGGCACATCCGGACCGCGTCGCTCTCGTCGACCAGGACGATCTCGTCGACCCGGTCGGGCCTGCACAGTTCGGGGCGGCGGCTGGTGCCGAGGCCGGGGATGTACCGGGGTCCTGGCGGGCCGCCGAAGGTCACCGAGCCCGCGGTGTCGACGGCGATGATCCGCGTCCACGGCGAGAACGCCCGGAAGTGCCGGGTGCAGCCCATGAGGGTGCCGGTGGTGCCCGCGCCGACCAGCAGCACGTCGACGTGGCCGATGTTCTTGAGGATCGAGGTGGCGGTCCGCTGCGCGTGGGCCTGCGCGTTGGCCGGGTTGGCGTACTGGTTGAGCCAGACCAGGCCGGGGTCGGCCGCGGTCATCTCCCGGATGAGGGCGATCCTGGTGCCCAGGTAGCCGCCGTTGTGGTCGCGCCGGGTGACCTCGACGACCTCGCCGCCGAGGGCCCGGATGAGGGCGAGGCTCTGCGGGGAGACGTTCGGGTCGGTCACGCAGGTGAAGTGGTAGCCGCGGGCGGCGGCGATCACGGACAGGGCGATGCCGAGGCTCCCGGAGGACGACTCCACGATCCGGCCACCGGGCCAGAGCCTGCCCTTGCGTTCGGCGTCCTCCACCATGCCGAGCGCGGACTTGAGCTTCACCGAACCGGCCGGGTTCATCCCCTCCAGCTTCAGGAAGAGACGGCTGTCGGGCAGGATCCGGTCCAGTTCGAGGAATACGTCGTCGGTGACGATGTCGCAGGCGCGCTGGTAGATCATCGGTCCTCCCGCGGTCCGGTCGGGGCGGCGCGCCGGCCCGTGCGGGCGGCGGCCAGGCGGCGCAGGAAGAGAGCCTCGGCACGGGCCAGGGCGGCGATCTCCCCGGGGCTGACGCTCTCGTCGGTGCCATGGATGTTCGACGGCGGGTCCTCGACCCCGCACAGGACGATCTCGGCGTCCGGGTAGAGCGACCTGAAGGCGGAGCAGACGGCGATCGAGCCGCCCGCGCCCACCTCGCGGGCCGGCACCCCGAAGGCGTCCGACAGCGCCTCGCGCATCACGGTGTGCGCAGGGCCGCCGGTGTCCGCGCGGAACGCGGGACCGCTGGTGACGCGCCTGATGTCGAGCCGGGCGCCCCACGGGACGTGCTCGCGCAGATGACCGGCGAGCGCCTCGTGCACCCGGGCCACCTCGGTGCCCGGCGGGGTACGGACACTGACCAGGGCCTTCGCCGAGGGCAGCAGGGCGGGCACGGCGTCGTCGAGGGACGGCGACCGCACGGCGAGCACGGTCACGGCGGGCCGGTCCCACAGCCGCTCGGCGACCGTTCCCGACCCGATGAGCCGCACGCCGTCCAGGACCCCGGCGTCGGCGCGGAACTCCGCCTCGGAGTACCCGGCGCGGCCCGGTCCCGGGCCGCTCGCGGAGCCGAGGCCGGGCACGCACGGGGTCCCGTCGGCGTCGTGCAGGGTGGCGAGCAGCCGGATCAGGGCGGTCAGCGCGTCCGGCGCGGGCCCGCCGAACTGGCCCGAGTGCAGGGTCCTGGCGAGCGTGGAGACGGTGATCTCCACGACGGCCATGCCGCGCAGCGAGGTGGTGAGGGTCGGGACGCCCGGCGCGAGGTTGCCGGTGTCCGCGACGACCACGACGTCCGGCGCGAGCAGGTCGGGGCGGGCCCGAAGGAGCTTCTCGAGGGCGGCGTCGCCCGGCTCCTCGCAGCCGTCCACGAGGACCACGAGGTCGAGCTCGGGCCAGGGTTCGTCGGGCAGGGCGTCCTGGAGGGAGCGCAGCGCCGTGAGGTGGGCGACGACATTGCCCTTGCAGTCCGCGCTGCCGCGTCCGTACCAGCGGCCGTCCCGCTCGGTCAGTTCGAACGGCGGGCTCCGCCAGGCCGTCTCGTCCTGCGCGGAGACGACGTCGTAGTGGGCGTAGAGCACCACGCGGGGTGCGCCGGGCGGTCCCGGCCTGCGGGCGTACACGGTCTCGGTGCCGTCGTCGGCGGGCAGCAGCCGGATCTCCGGCAGGCCCGCGTCCACGAGCAGGTCGGCGATCAGCCGGGCCGCGCGGTGGAACTGTTCGGGGGGCGATACGCCGGCGACGGTGCGCAGCCCGACCAGGGCGGCGAGGTCGTCGCGGGCTCGGGCCATCAGCGAGCGCCCGGGGGCGGCTGTGGGGCGTGCAGACATGGTGGTCTCCTGCGTGCGGGTGCGGGAGCTCAGACGGTGGTGGGCGCGGGGGCCAGCAGCGGGGCCAGCTCGGCGAGGACCTTGCGGACGGCCTCGTGCCCGGCCCGCAGCTGCGCCTCGGCGGTGGAGGCGCCCAGGTGCGGGACGGCGACCACGTTGGGGAGGTCCAACAGCGGTGAGGCGCCCGGCGGTTCGGTGGCGAAGACGTCGAGCGCCGCGCCGGCCAGGGTGCCCGCGCACAGCGCCCGGTACAGGGCGCTCTCGTCGACGATGCCGCCGCGCGCGGTGTTGACCAGGTGCGCGGTGGGTTTCATGAGCCGCAGTTCGCGGGCGCCGATGAGGCCGGTGGTGGTGGGGGTCCTCGGCAGATGGAGCGTCACCACGTCGGCGGCGGCGAGCAGTTCGTCGAGGCCGGTGGCGTGGACGTCGTCGGCGAGGGTGTCCGCGTACGGGTCGTGCACGAGGATCCGCATGTCGAAGGCGGCCAGGCGGCGGGCGACCTCCCGGCCGACGCGGCCGAAGCCGACGATGCCCGCGGTGCGTCCCGACAGCTCGGTCCCGGCGAAGTCGGAGCGGCGCCACTCGCCCGCCCGGAGGGAGCGGCCCGCCTCCTGAAGGTGGCGCACCGAGGCGACGACGAGGCTCACGGTCAGTTCGGCGACGCTCACGGAGTTGGCGTCGGGGGCGTTGACCACGGTGACGCCGAGGGCCCGCGCGGTGGCGGTGTCCACGTTGTCGAGGCCGACGCCCGCGCGGGCCACGACCCGCAGCCGGGTGGCGCGTTCGAGCACCTCGGCGTCTACCCGGGTGCCGCTGCGGACGATCAGGGCGTCCGCCTCGGGCAGCGCGGCGAGCAGGGCCTGGCGGTCACGGCCGTCGATCTGACGGACGTCGCACGCGGCCTTCAGGGGGGCGACGGTGTCGCCGGGCAGTGCGTCACTCACGATCACGATCGGCGTGGGCACGGATCTCTCCTCGAAGAGGCGTCGAAGCCAGGTAAAAACCCGAACATTCGGTTTGTTATGAGGGAAGCGTAACGGTCGGTTTGTTTCAGGGGAAGGGTCCTCACGCCACCGTTTCCTGTGGCCCGCGTCACGGTCCGGACCAGATGACGGAGGGGCGGAACACGGAGGACCGGGAGGCCGGGGGAGCGCGAGGCCGGGACCGAAGGGCCGGCCGTCCCGCGGGCCGGTGCCGATCGGCGGGCACCGGTCCGCGGGGCCCGGGGGCCGCGGCGCGGGGCGGGGGAGTGCCGGTGGGTCAGGGGAGGTGCGCGCGGTACCAGTCGGCGTGCGCGGCGAGCCCCTCGGCGAGGCCGGTCAGCGGCGGGTGGGAGCCCAGCGTGCGCAGCCGGGTGCCGTCGAACCAGTGGTCGACCCCGAACAGGTCGAGGAGATGGGGGTCGCACCCGGCGGCGAGCAGCTCCTCGCGGGCCCGCTCGAACGGCTGGTCGCCCCGCACCAGCGGGAGTCCCAGCTCCCGGTGGGCGGTCGCGACCAGCTCGCGCAGGGTCACCGGCCGCTCGGGACAGGCGTGGAAGACCCCGGCGGCCCGCCGCGGCGGCGTGTGCACGGCCGTCCCGACGAGGGCCGCGGCGAGGCTGCCGACCTCGGTGAGCGACAGCCGCGCCGACCCCCGCTCGGGCAGCCCGGAGGGCAGGGCGCGCAGCATCCGCGCCAGGGCCGGCATCACCCACCGGTCGCCCGCGCCGTAGACCAGGTACGGACGCAGCACCGCGCCGCCCGCCGCCAGCACCGGCTCTTCCCCGGCCAGCCTGCTGCGGCTGGTCGAGGAGACGGGACGAGGCTCCTCCGCGCCCTCGGCCGTCCGCACGAAGGGCCCGTTGCCGTAGACCGCGGCCGTGCCGAGCCGCACGAACCCGGTCACGCCCGCCCGGCGGGCCTCGGCGACCAGCCGGTGGGTGCCCTCGACGTTCACGGCCTGGCACCGCTCCTCGTCCTTGCCGACGTAGGAAGCGAGGTGCAGGACGCGGTCCACGCCCTGGCAGAGGCCGCGCACGCTCGACGGGTCGGTGAGGTCGCCGTCCACGACCTCCACGTCCGGCCCGCGCTCGGTGGGCCGCCGGTGGGCGAGCACCCGGACCCGGACGCCCGCCGCCCGCAGCAGCGGGAGGACCGCGCCGCCGACGAACCCGGCCCCGCCGGTGACGAGGACGTGCGGGCGGTTCACCCGCCGCTCCCGGCGGCCGGCGCGCGGTGCGTGTCGAGGACGCAGGTGTAGGCGACGCTGCCGTCCTGCTCGGCCGTCACGCGTATCTGCCGGCCTCCGTCGGCCGCGGTCACCGGGCGGGCCCTGACCAGAACGGGGGAGTCCAGTTCCACATAGCGGAGGAATCGATTCTGCATCGCGCGGACCAGGACAGGACCGGGCCCCGAAAGCCGCTGGGCCGCCTGCCGCGCGGCCTCAAGGAGCAGCATCCCGGGCACATGGTCGGTGGGGTGGTCGAAGAGCGTGGGGTGGGACCAGTTGATCCGCAGCGGCCAGGCGCCCTCGCCGGGCTCCGCGAGGCTCGCGGCGGGCGGGCCGAGCACCACGTCGGCCTCGACGGCGCGTCCCACCTCGCGCGGAGGCAGCGGCGCGGGCTGCTCGGGCAGCGCCTCGGGCACCTCGGCGTGCGCGCCGCGCAGCCGCCGGTAGACCGACGGGCGCAGGCAGTTGAGCGTCATCCGGGCCCGGCCGAGCCGGACGGCGCCCCGGGTGATCTGGACGTTCATCGTCATCCCGGTGAGCCGGGTGCCCTGGACCGTCACACCGGTGCAGTCGATGCCGAGCACCGCGTCGGCGGGACGGCCGTCGAGCCGCAGCGCGTCCGGTCTGACGTCGAGGTCCAGCTCCGTCATCAGGGTCGGATGGTCGCAGGGCAGGTCGTAGAAGGCGTGGCTGACCAGAGACGACGCCTGACGGACGCTCTCGGCGGCCAGCAGCGGGTCGTGCCAGAGTTCACCGATCGGGCCGTAGAAGGCGTGCCCGCGCGGCCACTGGGCTCCCACCTGGAAACGGTGCTGCCCGAGGCGTATCCAGTCGGTGAGCAAGACTTCTCCGACGGCCCGCCGGTGCACGAGTCCGCGCGGCGCCGTCCGGTCGAAGGACAGCGGGCGTAACCGCTGGTCGGTGGAGGGAGGAGCGGAAGCGGGGGAGGGGGATGGAAGGCTGATGTCGACTGACATGTCACACGGCTCCTGTCTGCGCTTGCCCGAAAGGTGCGACACCAGGGAGGGCCCGGGTGCGGTCGTCCGCCGGTACAGTACCTAACGTACGGTTTGTTTTGGGCCGTCTCACCAGGTTGCTCATGAACCTGCCACGCCCAGGAAACGAGGATTTCACGCAATGGCACGACAGGAACGGGCGATCGAGACACGGCGGAGGCTTCTGGTCGGGGCGGCCGAGGTCTTCGACGAGCGAGGCTACGCCGCCGCGAGCATCAACGAGATCCAGGAGCGCAGCGGCGTCACCAAGGGCGCCATGTACTTCCACTTCGCGTCCAAGGAGGACATCGCGCGCGGGGTGATGGCCGCGCAGACCGAGATCCCGGTCGGGACCCGCACTCACTCCACCTCACCCCTCCAGCAGGTCATCGACCTCACCCATGAACTGGCCCACCACCTTCGCACCAACGTCCTGTTCCGCGCCAGCATCCGGCTCACCGTGGAACGAGGCACCTTCCAGGCCAACGACGCCGATCTGTACGACTGGTGGCTGCGCGCCTTCGGCAGAGACCTGGCGCGCGCCCAGGGCGCGGGCGAACTGCGCGAGGACATGGCGCCCGACGAGGTCGCGGCGACCGTCGTGGGCTCCTTCACCGGCATCCAGATGCTGTCCCACGTGCTCTCCGAACGCCGTGACCTCCATGAGCGACTGACCGGCTGGTGGCGGCAGTTGCTGCCCGGCATCGCGACCCCCGAGGCCGCCGCGCAGGCCCTGCCCGCCGGTTCGCCGGGGCTCGGACTGCCCGCGCGCGTCTGACCCCGCGGGGCCCGGCACCCGGCCCGAGCCGCCCGGTCCCGGCCAACGCGCGCGGAGTGCCGGACACGGCGGCGCCGGGTGCGGGAGAGTGGGAGGCCGCGGTGCGTGGCGGTTCGGCCGGAGGGGGCAGGATGTTCAGAACTCCCGTCAGCGACCTGCGGCTGCGTGTCCTGGAGTGGTTGCGGGACCCCGTCGCGCACTTCCCGCCCCAGCCGGACGGCGACCTCGCCGAGGACGGCGTCACCGCCGACGCCGTCGCCGCCAGGCTCGGCGTGCCGCGCACGGTCGCCGACACCCACCTCGGCCTCCTCGCCGACCTCGGGCTGCTGCGCGCGCGCAGCGTCCGGGGCCGCACCCACTACCGGCGCGACGACATGCGGACGGCCGAGGTGGCTCGCCTGTTCGAAAAAGGCTGGTAGTCGACCCCCGGAACGAGCCACAGGGTCCGGAACGCGCCACAGGGCCCGGAACGCGCCGCGGGACCCCGACGCCGATCGGGGCCCGCCGCGCGCCGCGCTGGCCCCCGCTCCACCCTGGCCGACATGACCCCACCACCGCGGCGGCGTTAACCTGGTGCCCGGCCGCGAGCACCCTCGCGGCGCGGCGGTGGGGCCCGCCGTACCCGAACCGCGGCACCGGTGCCGCCAACGGTCCCTACTTGCGACCCAGCGGCGCCCGCCTGCGCGGGCCCGGCGAGTAGGAGAAGCGTGCCCATGACCTCCCCGGAGACCGAGAGCCCGCGCACCCCGCCCCGCCCGGTCCGGCGGGCCGACTGGCGCGGCCAGGCCCCGATCGTCGCCGTGATCGCCCTAGGCGGCGCGCTCGGCGCCTGCGCCCGCTACGCGATCGCCCTCCACTGGCCCGCGGGACCCGGCGGGTTCCCCTGGGGCACGTTCTGGACGAACGTCGTGGGATGCGCCGCCATCGGCGTCCTCATGGTCCTCATCACCGACGTGTGGGTGGCCCACCGGCTGGTCAGGCCCTTCTTCGGCACCGGCGTCCTCGGCGGGTTCACCACCTTCTCCACCTACGCCGTCGACATCCAGCGACTCGTCGACGGCGGCCACGCCCGCGTCGGCCTCGCCTATCTCGCCGCGACCCTGCTCGCGGCGCTCACCGCGGTCCAGGGCGGGGCGACCCTGGCCCGCCGCGCCCTGAAGTGGAGGCAGTCATGACCAGGCTGACCGGGACCGCGCTGCGCCTGACCGTGTTCATCGGTGAGAACGACGTCTGGCACCACAAGCCCCTCTACTCGGAGATCGTGCACCGCGCCCACGCGGCCGGGCTCGCCGGTGCCAGCGTCTTCCGGGGCGTCGAGGGCTTCGGCGCCTCCTCCCGGATCCACACCTCGCGGCTGCTGTCCCTGAGCGAGGACCTGCCGGTCGCGGTCGTCGTCGTCGACACCGAGGAGCGGATCCGCGCCTTCCTGCCGCAGCTCGACGAACTCGTCCAGGACGGCCTTGTCACCCTCGACGCCTGCGAGGTCGTCCGCTATGTCGGACGCGGCGGCGAACCCGGCTGACGCGCACGAGCCGGCGGAACCACCGCAACCAGAGGGGCCATCGGAACCACCGGGACCAGAGGAACCAGAGGGACCAGAGGAACCACCGGGACCAGAGAGGCCGGACGAAACCGGCGAACCGGACGCGAAGGGTAAGAGGTCGTTGTGAACTGGCTGCTGGTCGTCGCGGGTGCCATGGTGGGCGCCCCGCTGCGCTATCTGACCGACCGCGCGGTGCAGTCCCGGCACGACTCGGTCTTCCCCTGGGGCACCTTCGTCGTCAACGTCGGCGGCTGTCTCGTCCTCGGCGTGCTGACCGGCGCGGCAGCCGCCGGAGCGGCGGATCCGCACCTCCAACTGCTGATCGGGACCGGCCTGTGCGGCGCGCTGACGACGTACTCGACCTTCTCCCACGAGACGCTGAGACTCACCGAGACCGGTGCCGGGTTCTACGCCGCCGCCAACGTCGTCGGGAGCGTGGCGGCGGGCCTCGGCGCGGCTTTTGCGGGGGTGTCGCTCGCTCGGGCGGTGTGGGGGTAAGCAGTCGTTCTCGCTCCGGCGTAGTAACACTGTCTACAGCACTGTCGACCATCTCAGAACTGGATCCCATGAGCGTCATCAACGTCGGTCAGGCCGTCGTCCTCGGAGCCGTCGAGGGGGTGACCGAGTTCCTTCCCGTCTCCTCGACCGGCCATCTGAAGATCACCGAGGGCCTGATGGGCATCCCCGTCGACGACACCGCCGTCGTCGGGTTCTCGGCCGTCATCCAGGTCGGCGCCATCGCCGCCGTGCTCGTGTACTTCTTCAAGGACATCGTGCGGATCGTCTCCGCCTGGGGGCGCGGCCTCGTGGACAAGGAGGAGCGCTACCACCACGACTACAAGTTCGCCTGGTGGGTGATCGCCGCGACGATTCCGATCGTGGTCGTCGGCCTCGCCGCCAAGCCGCTCATCGCGGGACCGCTCGCCTCCCTGTGGGTGGTCGCCGCCTCCCTGATCGTCGGCAGCGGCGTGATGTGGGTGGCCGACCAGCGCGGCCGGCACAAGCGCGGTGAGGACGACACCGGCTTCAAGGACGCCATGCTGGTCGGCAGCTCGCAGATCCTCGCGCTGCTCTTCCCCGGCTTCTCCCGCTCGGGCGCCACCATGTCCACGGCCCTCCTGCTCGACCTGGACCGGGTCGCCGCCACCCGGCTCTCGTTCTTCCTCGGCATCCCGGCCCTCACCGGCGCCGGCATCTACGAGCTGAAGGACGCCCTGGGCACCGGGGTGGGCGCCGCGCCGCTCGCCGCGGGCACGGTCGTCTCCTTCGTGGTGGCGTACGCCTCCATCGCCTGGCTGCTGAAGTACGTCGCCAAACACAACTTCAACGCCTTCGTGATCTACCGGATCATCGTCGGGGTGCTCCTCCTCGGCCTGCTCTCGGTGGGCGCGATCAGCGGCTGACCTGCCGGAACACCGGCGCGGGGCGGACCGTCCCGGTGCGTTAAGGGGCGGGCGGCCCGGTCGCCCGCCCCGCCGACGGCCCGCCGGATCGCTTGTCCCGCCACCCTTGACAGCTCCCGCCCGTCACCCCCAGGATCACCCTCGTGAACCTGTCAGACAGCCAGACAGCCAGTCAGGGCCCTCGGCGCGTCAGCGCCATGGAGGCGGTCCTCGGGCACCTGCGCGCCGCCATCGAACGCGGCGCCTACGCGGTGGGGGACAAGCTCCCCTCGGAGGCCGAGCTGTGCCGGAGCCTCGAAGTCAGCAGGCCCGTGCTGCGCGAGGCGCTGCGGGCCCTGCAGACCATGGGCCTGACCGTCTCCCGGACGGGCAAGGGCACCTTCGTGGTCGCCAACACCGTCGAGGACCCGACCTTCGGCGACTACGCGGCCAGCGACCTCCTGGAGGTGCGCCGGCACGTCGAGATCCCGGTCGCGGGGTACGCGGCCGTCCGCCGCACCCCCGAGGACCTCGACCACCTGGCCCATCTGCTGGAGCGCATGGAGCAGGAGACCGACACCACCTCGTGGGTCGCCCTCGACACGCTCTTCCACCTCGCCGTCGCCCAGGCCGCGCAGAACCCCGTCTTCCGCCGGGTCATCGAGGAGATCCGGGACGCGCTGGCCCGCCAGTCCGCGTTCCTCAACGAACTCGGCGGCCGGCGCGAGCAGTCCAACCACGAGCACCGGGCGATCGTCGAGGCCCTGATGGACGGTTCCGAACCCGACGCCGTCGAAGCCATGGCCCACCATCTCGACCGCGTCGAGACGACCCTCACCGACATCGTGCGCCCCGTGCGCGCGGACAGCAGCCCGGAAGGCGGAACCGACGCGTGAGCGAGCAGTCGATCCAGGAGGAGACGCGCCGAACCGCCGCCCATGTGGACGCGGGGGACGCAGGATACAGCAAGTCCCTCAAGTCCCGGCACGTCAACATGATCGCCATCGGCGGCGCCATCGGCACCGGCCTCTTCCTCGGCGCGGGCGGCCGGCTCGCCGACGCCGGGCCCTCCCTCTTCATCGCCTACGCGGTCTGCGGCCTCTTCGCCTTCCTGGTGGTGCGCGCCCTGGGCGAACTCGTCCTGTACCGGCCCTCGTCCGGCGCGTTCGTCTCCTACGCCCGTGAGTTCCTCGGCGAGAAGGGCGCCTACACCGCCGGCTGGATGTACTTCCTCAACTGGGCCACCACCGGCATCGCCGACATCACCGCCGTCGCCACCTACACCCACTACTGGGGCATGTTCTCCGACATCCCGCAGTGGGTGATCGCGCTGATCGCCCTCGCCGTGGTGCTGACCGTCAACCTCATCTCGGTCAGGTTCTTCGGCGAGCTGGAGTTCTGGTTCGCCATCATCAAGGTCAGCGCCCTGGTGATCTTCATGTGTATCGGGATCTTCCTGCTGGTCACCCAGCACCCGGTCGACGGCAACACCCCCGGCCCGTCCCTGATCACCGACCACGGCGGCGTCTTCCCCAACGGCCTGCTGCCCATGCTGCTGATCATCCAGGGCGTCGTCTTCGCCTACGCCTCCGTCGAACTCGTCGGCGTCGCCGCGGGCGAGACCGAGAACCCCGAGAAGATCATGCCGAAGGCGATCAACTCGATCATGTGGCGGGTGGCCCTCTTCTACGTCGGCTCGGTCGTCCTGCTCTCCATGCTGCTGCCCTGGAACAAGTACACCGCCGGCCAGAGCCCCTTCGTCACCGTGCTCTCCAACATCGGCGTCCCCGCGGCGGGCGGCGTGATGAACCTGGTCGTCCTCACCGCGGCCATGTCCTCCCTCAACTCCGGCCTCTACTCCACCGGCCGCATCCTGCGCTCCATGGCCGTCAACGGCTCCGCGCCCCGCTTCACCGCGAGGATGAGCCGCAGCCAGGTCCCCTACGGCGGCATCCTGCTCACCAGCGGCATCTGCGTCCTCGGCGTCGCCCTCAACTTCGTGGTCCCCGCCGACGCGTTCGAGATCGTCCTCAACTTCGCCGCCCTCGGCATCCTCGCCACCTGGGGCATGATCATGGTCTGCCACCTGTTCTTCTGGCGGAAGACGCGGGCGGGCGAGCTGACCCGCCCGAGCTACCGGCTGCCCGGCTCCCCCTGGACCGAACTCGTGACGCTGGCCTTCCTGGTCTCCGTCCTGGTCCTCATGTACGCCGACGGAGGCGCGGGCCGCACCACCGTGCTGTGCCTGCCGCTGATCGTCGCCGCCCTGGTCGCCGGATGGTTCGGCATCCGCGGCCGCACCGCACCCACGTCCACCACCGGAACCGACGCGTGACCCACGCGCCGTTCCCCGAGAGGCAGTGATGTACAGCAGCAACGTCGCGGACGCACCCCAGATCCGCGAGCCCCTGCACGCCCCCGTCGCCCACCTGATCCGCGACGGGGTCGTCGAGGGCGTCCACCACGGCTCCGTCGTCGTCCTCGACGCCGAAGGACAGGTCAGGCTCCAGATCGGCGACATCGAGGCCGCGTTCTATCCGCGCTCGGCGCTCAAGCCGGTCCAGGCCGTCGCGATGGTCCGCGCCGGACTCCCGCTCGACGGCGAACTCCTCTCCCTCGCCGCGGCCAGCCACTCGGGCGAGGAACGC
The DNA here is from genome assembly GCF_005222485.1 of Streptomyces griseoviridis. Lineage (NCBI taxonomy): Bacteria > Bacillati > Actinomycetota > Actinomycetes > Kitasatosporales > Streptomycetaceae > Streptomyces > Streptomyces griseoviridis. The sequence goes on along the minus strand of NZ_CP029078.1, from coordinate 723,428 downwards.
CACCTGGCCGGCGCCCGCCGCATCCTCGCCCTCGCCGAACTCACCGAGGACCGGCTGCGCAACGTCCCCGACCTGCCGTTCGGCACCGCGGTCCGGGACACCTGGATCCGCGAGGGCCGCGCGCCCTCCCGGCTCGCGCAGAACTGCTCGGGCAAACACGCGGCCATGCTCTACACCTGCGCGCTCAACGGCTGGTCCCTCGACGACTACCTCGACCCCGGCCACCCCCTCCAGCAGGCCATCGCCGAGATCGTCGAGGACCTCACCGGACAGCGGATCGCCCGCGTCACCGTCGACGGCTGCGGCGCACCCCTGTTCTCCGTCTCCCTGGGCGGGCTGGCCCGCGCCGCCGCCCGCGTCACCACCGCCGCGCCCGGCACCCCCGAGGCACGCGTCGCCGACGCCATGCGCGCCTACCCGGAGATGGCCTCGGGCGCCGGACGGGACGTCGCCGCGCTGATGGGCGCCGTGCCGGGACTGCTCGCCAAGGACGGGTTCGAGGGCGTGGAGATCGCCGCGCTGCCCGACGGCCGGGCCGTCGCCGTCAAGATCTCCGACGGGGCGGACCGGGCACGCGTCCCGGTCACCGCGGCGGCGCTCGTCAGGGCCGGGGTCGACCCCTCGGCACTGACCCCCTTCGCCGGGGAGGCGCTGCTCGGCGGTGGGAAGCCGGTGGGCGCGGTGCGGGTGGTGCGGGCGCTCGACCCGGTCACGGGGCCCTCTCCCGTGTGACGCCCGCGGTCGTCCGGGAGCGGGAGCGGGAGCGGGCGCGGGCCGGCTGTGGCCGGTCGCGCCGTTCCCCGCGCTCCGGAAAGACAGCTCCCCGCGCTCCGGAAAGACAGCTCCCCGCGCCCCGGGAAGACAGTTCCCCGCGCCCCCGAACCAGGCCCCGCCCCCCCGAAGCAAATCGACCCGTCCGGAAGAGGAATACGCACCCCATGACCACCGCCGTCACCCGTCGTGAGCACGATCTGCTCGGGGACCGGGATGTCCCCGCCGACGCCTACTGGGGTGTCCACACCCTGCGGGCCACCGAGAACTTCCCCATCACCGGCACCCCCATCTCCGCCTACCCGCACCTCGTCGACGCCCTCGCCGCCGTCAAGGAGGCCGCCGCCCTCGCCAACGAGGAACTGGGGCTGCTCGACCCGCGCAAGGCCGCCGCCATCGTCGCCGCCTGCCGCGAGATCCGCGCCGGGAAGCTGCACGACCAGTTCGTCGTCGACGTCATCCAGGGCGGCGCAGGCACCTCGACCAACATGAACGCCAACGAGGTCATCGCCAACCGGGCGTTGGAGCTGCTCGGCCACGAGAAGGGGCAGTACGCGCTGCTGCACCCCAACGAGGACGTCAACCTCGGCCAGTCCACCAACGACGTCTACCCGACCGCCGTCAAGATCTCCGCGGTCTTCGCGGTGCACGCCCTGCTCGAAGCCATGTCCGTCCTCCAGGGCTCCTTCGCGCGCAAGGCCGCCGAGTTCCACGACGTGCTCAAGATGGGCCGCACCCAGCTCCAGGACGCCGTCCCCATGACGCTCGGCCAGGAGTTCTCCGCCTACGCCGTCATGATCGACGAGGACCGCAGCCGGCTCGGCGAGGCCGTCGAGCTGATCCACGAGATCAACCTCGGCGCCACCGCCATCGGCACCGGGCTCAACGCCCCCGCCGGGTATGCCGAGGCGGCCCGCCACCACCTCTCCGAGATCACCGGACTGCCCCTGGTCACCGCCGCCAACCTGGTCGAAGCCACCCAGGACTGCGGGGCGTTCGTCCAGATGTCGGGCGTCCTCAAGCGGATCGCCGTCAAGCTCTCCAAGAGCTGCAACGACCTGCGGCTGCTGTCGTCGGGGCCGCGCGCCGGGCTCGGCGAGATCAACCTGCCCCCGGTGCAGGCCGGTTCGAGCATCATGCCCGGCAAGGTCAACCCGGTCATACCCGAGGTCGTCAACCAGGTGGCCTTCGAGGTGATCGGCAACGACGTCACCATCACGATGGCCGCCGAGGCCGGCCAGCTCCAGCTCAACGCCTTCGAACCGATCATCCTGCACTCCCTCTCGGAGAGCCTCACCCACCTCCGCAGCGCCTGCCTCACCCTCGCCGAACGCTGCGTCGACGGCATCACCGCCAACACCGAGGCGCTGCGCGCCAGCGTCGAGAACTCCATCGGCCTGGTCACCGCCCTCAACCCCTACATCGGCTACACGGCGGCCACCGACATCGCCAAGGAAGCCCTCGCCACCGGCCGGGGCGTCGCCGAACTCGTCCTGGAGAAGGGCCTGTTGCCCGCCGACCGGCTCAGCGAACTGCTGCGGCCCGAAGTGGTCGCCGGCACCGGCCCCGCCACCGGCTGACCTGCGGACGCGCACCAGGACCGGCCCGGAGGCACAATAGTGATCATGACGTCTCCGCCGACCTTCGAGCCGGTCCTGGCCCGCATCGCCGAAGAGGTCGCCCGCACCCCCGGCCGCGGCCGGCCCGCCGACTACATCCCCGCGCTCGCCGCCTGCGACCCGCGCAGCTTCGGCATGGCGGTCGCCGAACCCGACGGCACGGTCTACGGCGTCGGGGACTGGCGGGAGCCGTTCTCCACCCAGTCCGTCACCAAGGTCTTCACCCTCGCCCTCGACCTGGCCCGCGAGGGCGACGCCCTGTGGGAGCACGTCGGCAGGGAACCCTCGGGCAACGCCTTCAACTCCCTGATACAGCTGGAGTACGAGAACGGCATCCCGCGCAACCCGTTCATCAACGCGGGCGCCCTCGTCGTCACCGACCGCCTCCAGACCCGTACCGGCGACGCGGCCGGCGAACTGCTCGCCTTCCTGCGCGCCGAGAGCGGCAACCCCGGCCTCGACTTCGATCCCGAGGTGGCCGAGTCCGAGGCCGCGCACGGCGACCGCAACGCCGCCCTCGGCCACTTCATGGCCTCCTACGGCAACATCGACAACCCGGTGCCCGTCCTCCTCGACCAGTACTTCCGGCAGTGCTCGATCCGCGCCTCCTGCGCCGACCTCGCCCTCGCCACCGGCTTCCTGGCCCGGCACGGCCTGCGCGCCGACGGCACCCGGCTGCTCACCCGCAGCCAGGCCAAGCAGGTCAACGCGGTGATGCTGACCTGCGGCACCTACGACGCGGCGGGCGAGTTCGCCTACCGGGTCGGGCTGCCGGGCAAGAGCGGGGTGGGCGGCGGGATCATCGCCGTCGTCCCCGGCCGCTGCACGCTCTGCGTCTGGAGCCCGGGGCTCGACGAACGCGGCAACTCCGTCTCCGGCGTGGCCGCCCTCGACCGGTTCACCACCCTCACCGGACTCTCGGTGTTCTGACCGCCACCGGGGCACGCGCCGGTCACACGCAGGCCCCCGCCCGGAGGGCGACCCGTCGCCTCGCGGTCATCCGGCCTTGGCACGCTTCCCACGTGTTGGCCCTGGGTTTCCCCGTCGATCTCCGCCGCTGCCAGGTGCTGGGCCTGGCCGGCACCGCCTTCCTCGCCCTCGGCGGTGAGACGGCCGGCGCGCTGCCGGTCCGCGAACTGGCGGCCCCCGCGGACGCCCGCGCCGCCCTCGGCCTGGTCGGCGTGTACTTCGGCGTCGTCCTGCTGATCGCGGCCTGGATCCTCCTCGGCCGCCTGGTGCGCGGCAGCCGGCCCCCCACCCCGCGCGCCCTGCTGCTGGTCCTCGCGGTCTGGGCGGCCCCGCTGCTGCTGGCCCCGCCGCTGTTCAGCCGGGACGTGTACAGCTACCTCGCGCAGGGCGCGATGGTCGACGCCCACATCGACGTCTACGCGCACGGCCCCGCCCGGCTCGGCGGACCGCTCGCCGACGAGGTCGCCCCGCTGTGGCGGCACACCGGCGCCCCCTACGGCCCGGTCTTCCTCGTCCTCGCCCGCGGCCTGTCGGGACTGACCCGCGGCGAACTCCCGGCCGGGCTGGTCGGGATGCGGATCGTCGCGCTGCTCGGGGTCGCCCTGATGGCCGCCGCGCTGCCCCGGCTGGCCCGGCACAGCGGCGCCGACCCCGCCGCCGCGCTCTGGCTCGGCGCCCTCAACCCGCTGGTCCTCCTCCACCTGGTCGCGGGCGCCCACAACGACGCGGTCATGCTGGGGCTGCTGGGCGTCGGACTGGTCGCCGCGCTCGGCCGCCCGCCGGTCGTCGGCGCCGTCCTCGTCACGCTCGCCGCGCTGGTCAAGGCGCCCGCCGCGCTCGGGCTCGCCGCCGTCGCCGTCCTCCAGATCAGGGCGGGGCGCGGTCCGCTGCGGGCCACCGCGACGACCGTCGCCGCCGCCGCGGCCACCACGGTCGCCGCGACCGCCGTCGCCGGCACCGGCTACGGCTGGATCGGCGCCCTCGACACCCCCGTCTCCGCCCAGAACTGGGCCCTCACCAGCCTCCTCGGCCGCGCCACCGGCGCCCTCCTCCACCACCTCGGCAGCTCGCTCGCCCCGCTCGCCGTGCCCGCCTGGCATCTGCTCGGCCTCGCCCTCACCGCCGTCCTGCTCACGGCGATCTGGTGGCGGCTGCGGCCCCGCCCGGTGTACGCGCTCGGCCTGAGCCTCGCCGCCGTCGCCGCCTTCGGACCCGCCGTCCGCCCCTGGTACGCGCTCTGGGGCCTGTTCCTGATCGCCGCCGCGGCCCCGACCGCCCCGGTACGGCACCGGATGGCCGCCGTCACCGGGGTGCTCGCCCTGGCCACCCTGCCGAGCGGCGGCCCCGCCGACTCCGGGCAACTGGTCCTCGCGGTCTCCGGGGGCGCGCTCGCCGTGGTCGTCCTGTGGCAGGCCCACCAGGCGGCGCAGGCGCCGGCCCCCGGACACCTCGCGTGAGCGGCACCGACCGGGGCCGCCTGCTGCTCGCCCTCGCCCTCACGGCCGCCGTCGCGGCCTTCACCGCGACCGTGCCGCTGCTGCGCGACTGGTTCGACCTGCGCGTCTACCACGGCGCCGTCGACAGCTGGGTGCACGGTGGCGGCCGGCTCTACGACTACCGGGTGCCGGGCACCGGCTACGGCTTCACCTACCCGCCGTTCGCCGCCGTCTGCATGCTGCCGATGGCCCTGGTCGGCCTGCGCACGGCCGTCGTCCTCGCGCTGCTGCTCAACCTCGCGGCCCTGGCGCTCGTCGCGCACCTCCTGACCGACGGGGCGTGGCGCCGCTACGGCTGGTACGGCGCCGTCCTGGGCGCCTGTCTGCTCGCCCTGTTCGAGCCGCTGCGCGACACCTTCAGCTTCGGGCAGGTCAACGTCCTGCTGCTGGCCCTGGTGCTCGTCGACGCCCGGCTGCTGAGCACCGGGCGGAACCGCTGGGCGGGCGTCGGGATCGGGCTCGCGGCGGCCGTGAAGCTCACCCCGGCCGTCTTCATCGGGCTGCTCCTACTGACGGGAGAGCGCCGCGCCGCCGCCCGTGCGACGGCCGTGACGGCGGCGGCCACCGCCCTCGCCCTCCTGGTGGCGCCGGGCGCCTCCCGCTTCTACTGGACCGAGGCGCTCTGGGACACCAGCCGGGTCGGACGCCTGGACTACGTCTCCAACCAGTCCCTCCAGGGCATCCTGGCCCGCCTCGGGGTCCAGGACCGCGCCGTGTGGGCCGGGGCGGTCCTGCTGGTCCTGGCGGTCTGGGCGGTGCGGGTGCGACGGGCGACGGCCGCGGGCGACCCGGCCGCCGCGTTCGCGCTGACCGGCCTGGTCGCCTGCCTGGTCAGCCCCATCACCTGGGTGCACCACCTGGTGTGGCTGCTGCCGTCGTTCGCGGTGCTGCTCAGGGCCGGGCACTCGCGGACGGCGGGCGCCCTGTACGCCGTGCTCTGCACCAGCGTGGTGTGGCTGTGGTTCGACGACGCCTCCGGGGTCGGCGGCTTCCTCGGCGGCAACACGTACACCTGGATCACCCTCGGGCTGCTGCTGTGGCTGCCCGCGGGTCACCGCTCGTCGGGGCGCCGGCCCCTGGCCCGCGTCACCACCGCGACCAGCAGCGCGCCGAGCGCCGCCGCGCCGGAGACCGCGGCCGTCTCCGCCCACCGGGTCCTGGCGGGCGGGGCGGCGGACGCGGCCACCGGACGCGGCTCGGGGCGGACCCGGGGCGTGGGCCGCAGGGCGTCGAGCGAACCGACCGGGTCGACCCGCCCGGCCGCGTCGAACCCCCAGTCGAGCAGCTCGCGGGCCTCGTCGTAGACCGCGTAGCCGCCGCCGGCCTGGGGGTTCATCACCGTGACGACGAGGGTGCGCCCGCCGTGCCGTGCCGCCGCGACCAGGGTGTTGCCCGCGTTGCTCGTGTAGCCGTTCTTGATGCCGATCAGACCGGGATAGGGCGCGACGCCGTCGGCGCCGGTCAGCAGCCGGTTGGTGTTCTGGATCTCGACCGACCAGCCGTCCTCGGGGAAGGTGGCGTCGGCGGTCCCGCAGTAGCGCGCGAAGTCGGCGTTGCGCAGTCCCGCCCGCCCGAACACGGCGAGGTCGTAGGCGGAGGAGACCTGGCCGGGGGTGTCGTACCCGTCAGGGGAGAGGACGTGGGTGTCGCGGGCGCCCAGGGCACGGGCCTTGGCCCGCATCTGCGCGGCGGTGGCGTCCCAGCCGCCGTTGAGCGCGGCCAGCACGTGCACGGCGTCGTTCCCCGAGTTGAGGAAGACGCCCCGCCACAGGTCGGCCACCTGGTAGCTGTGCCCCTCGGAGACGCCGACCAGACTTGATCCCGGCCCGATGTCGGACAGCTCGTCCTCGGTGACCGTGTGGCGCAGACCGCCGGGCAGCACCGGCAGCACGGTGAGCGCGAAGAGGGTCTTGAGGGTGCTCGCCGGGGGGAGCTGGCGGTGCGCGTCGTGGGCGCCGAGCACCTCGCCGGTGCGGGCGTCGGCGACCACCCAGGAGAGCGCGGAGACGTCCGGCACCTGGGGAGCGCCGCGACGCGGTCTGACCTGGACGCCGTCCTCGTACAGCAGCGCCGGCGCCGGGGTCGCGGCCCGCGGCCCGCCGGGCGTATCGGGGCCGGGCTCGGCGGACGCGGTGGCGGGTGCGAACGCCAGCAGACCCGTCACACAGAGCGCGCAGGTCGACGCCATCGCCCGGGAAGAGAATCCGATAGTCATACCGCAAACGTAGGAATGGAGCCGCCGTTCGGCGCGCTGCCCCGGCCGAGAGGAGGTACGCGAGCACCCGGATGCCGCAGCGGGACGGTGATTCGACCCGGCCGAGGTGCGCCCGGAGCGGTTTGCGGGGGATGGGGTGCGGCGGGGGTGCGCCCGGAGCGGCTTGCGGGGGATGGGGTGCGGTGGAGGTGCGCCCGGAGCGGCTTGCGGCGGATGGGGTGGGGCGGAGGTGCGCCCGGAGCGGCTCGCGGGGAACGGTGGCCGCGGGGTGCGGCGGAGGCGGGTCACGGGGTGGCCGGTGGGTCAGCCCGGTGGGTGAGCCGGGGCGCGGGTGTCGGCCGGGCGCGCTCCCGGGTGTCAGCCAGGCGCGTTCCGACGCGCCGGCCGGGCGTGTTCCCGCGCGTCAGTCGGCGGGCAGGGTGGGCTGGACGCGGCGCAGGAAGGTCGCGTTGTCCGGGGTCGCCCGCAGCCGTTCGAGCAGGGTCTCGACGCCGGCCTGCCCCTCGCGGGTCTGCAGGGCACGGCGCAGTCCGCGCACGGCCGTCGACTCGGCCGGGGAGAGCAGGAGTTCCTCGCGGCGGGTGCCGGACGGAGTGATGTCGACGGCGGGGAAGACCCGGCGGGAGGCCAGGTCGCGGCTGAGCCGCAGCTCCATGTTGCCCGTGCTCTTCAGCTCCTCGAAGTAGAAGTCGTCAGCGCGGGAGCCGGTCTCCACCAGCGCGGTGGCGAGGATCGTGAGGGAGCCGCCCTCCTCGGCGAGACGCGCGGCTCCGAAGAACCGCTTGGGCCCGATCAGCGCCGTCGCGTCGACACCGCCGCTGAGGGTGCGGCCACCGGAGGCCGCCGCGTTGTTGTGGGCCCGGCACAGCCGGGTCAGGGAGTCGAGCAGGATGACGACGTCCTCGCCGGCCTCGACGAGCCGCTTGGCCCGCTCGATGACCAGCTCGGCGAGGGCGATGTGCTGCTTGGGCGCCCGGTCGAAGGTCGAGGCGTACACCTCGCCGCGCACCGAGCGCCGCATCTCGGTGACCTCCTCGGGGCGTTCGTCGAGGAGCACGACCATCAGCCGGCACTCGGGGTGGTTGCCCGCGACGGCCGCGGCGATCTGCTGGAGAAGCACGGTCTTGCCGGTCTTGGGCGGGGCGACGATCAGCCCGCGCTGGCCCTTGCCGATCGGCGCGATCAGGTCGGTGACGCGGCCGGTCAGTCCGGCTCCTGGGTGTTCGAGGCGCAGCCGCTCCTGGGGGTGCAGCGGTGTGAGGTCACGGAAGTGACGGCGGGTCCGCAGGTCGGCGGGCGTGCGTCCGTTGACGCGGACGACGTCGGTCAGGGTGCGCCGGTCGCCGCGTACGCCCTCGACGAGGTCGCCCTTGAGCAGTCCGTGACGACGGATCAGCGCGGGGGAGACGGGCAGGTCGGCGGGGGTGGGCTGGAGGTCACTCGCCCGCAGGTGGCCCTTGCCCGCCGGGTCGATGTCCAGGACACCGGTGACCGTCTGGGCGCTGGTTTCCTGCTTCAGCTGAGGGGGTTCGAGTGTGGTGGTCATGGGGATCGGTCCTTTCGCGGACGGATGGCATGGGACATGCGGAGAGAGGGGAGGGGCCGCGAGAGGAAGGCGGCGTACGCGCCTTCGGCGGCGGGAAAGCACTGCCTCGGGGTACGACACGGTCGTACCGGTCACGAGGTGATGCTGGAGAGCCGGGATGCCGACCGGGAACGGTGGCGATACGGCGTGGAGAGAAGAACTGCACCGGCGCCCCTGAGTGGGGCGTGCACAAGTGCTGCCGTGACTGTACCACAGGCGTACCGGGACGCGGGTGAGGCACGCGGTTCGCGGCGCCGACCTCACCGGCCCCGGACACGTCCGGCGGAAGGTCCTCCTGCCGGGAGGTTCCTGCCCGGAGGTCTTCCTGCCGGTTTCAACGCCTCGACCGCCCTGCGTATTCCGCCCGCGTACCCCGCGCCGTTCGCACCGTCCGCGCCGTCCGCGCCGCCCGTGTACTCCGCGTGGTCCGGGCCACCCGCGCGTTCCGTGCTGCCCGCTGTTCCAGGCCACCCGCCCGGGATTGACGCGGAACCGGCGTCGTCATCGGGGGCGCCGCCCCTACGATCGGCTGCGTCTGTATCTCGTCACCTCGATCAGCTCGTCAGCTCGTCAGCTCGTCATCTCGATCAGCTCGTCATCTCGTCCGGCCGTCGGGAGCGCCCATGACCACCGCCCAGCACCGACTCGACCCCGCGGGCGGCTGCCCGCACGCCGCCAACGCCCGGATGCTCGCCGAGGGTCCGGTCGCCGCGGTCGTCCTGCCGGGCGAGGTCGAGGGGATGGCCGTCCTCGGCCACGACACGCTCCGGGAGTTCCTGGCGCATCCCGAAGTCGCCAAGAACGCACGGCACTTCACCGCCCTGCGGGAGGGCGGGATCCCGCCGGGGTGGCCATTGGCCACCTTCGCGTCCGTACAGGGCATGACCACCGCCGACGGCGCCGACCACCGACGGCTTCGCTCCCTGGTCAGCCGGGCCTTCACCACCCGGCGGGTCGAGGAACTCCGGCCCAGGATCGCCGAGTTGACGGAATCGCTCCTCGACGACCTGGAGCGGGCCGCCGAGGAGAACGGCCAGGTCGCCGATCTGCGGCGGCACTTCGCGCTGCCACTGCCGATGGGCGTGATCGGTGAGCTGTTCGGTGTCGACGCCGCCCACCGCGACCGGCTCCACCACCTCTCCAACCAGGTCGTGGCCACCGACATCACGCCCGAGCGGTCGATCGCCGCCAACCGGGAACTGGCCGAGACCCTCACCGCCTTCGCCGCGGCCAAGGCCCAGGACCCGGGCGACGACCTCACCACCGCCCTGCTCACCGCCCGCGACGAGGACGGCGACCGGCTCAGCCACGCCGAACTGATCGGCACCCTGGTCCTGATGATCATCGCGGGGCACGAGACCACCCTCAACCTGATCACCAACGCGGTCCGCGCCCTCTGCGCCCACCGCGACCAGCTCGACCTGGTGAGGGAGGGGCGCGCCGACTGGGGCGACGTGGTGGAGGAGACGCTGCGCTGGGACGCGCCGGTGAGCTACTTCCCGTTCCGCTACCCGGTGCGGGACCTGACCTTCGGCGGGACGGTGATCCCGGCCGGCACCCCGGTGCTCGCCGGGTACTCCGCCGCGGGCCGCGACCCGGCCGCGCACGGCGCCGACGCCGACCGCTTCGACGTCACCCGCCCCCGGCGCCCGGACGCCGCCCGGCACCTCTCGCTCGGTCACGGCGCCCACTACTGCCTGGGCGCCCCGCTCGCCCGGATCGAGGCGACCACCGCGCTCGGCCGCCTCTTCACCCGCTTCCCTGACCTCGACCTGGCGGTGCCGGAGGAGCAACTCCCGCGCCACGCGAGCTTCGTCGGCAACAGCGTCCGCACCCTGCCGGTCCGCCTGCGCGCCTGACCCGCCGCGCGCGGGCCCGTCGGCCGAGGACCGGCCGGGTGACGGCGAGGTGCCCCGCGGCCGGGTCGAGGCCGCCCCCGAGCCGGGCGCGGGCACCGTCCGTCAGGTCGAGGCAGGCGCCCGCGGGCGACCTGTCAGGCGTCGGGCTCGAAGGGGATGCCGGACGGTTTGCCCCGGCCGAGCCAGTACGCGAAGTCACTGTCCCTGATCTTCAGGGTGGCGCTGCCGAAGTTCGCGCCCATCAGCTTGTCGCGCAGCCCGTCCGGGTAGCCGTTCCAGCCGACGAGGCGGGGGTAGAACCAGCCGCCGGTGGAGTTCTCGGGCGGCTCGTCGCCCGCGCTCGCGAAGCGGAAGCAGTGCGTGGAGGCGCCGTCCTTGTGGTAGACGACCTTCGGGTGGGTGCCGTCGAAGCGGATGGCCGACCGCGCGGCGATCTGGTACCCGCTGTGCTGCGACACCGCCACGTACTGGACCTCGTTGTCGCGGATCCACACCACGACGTGCTCCCAGTCGTGGGTGTGCCCGATCGCCGCGGGACCCAGGGTGGCCTGGTCCTTCTCGAAGTAGCTGGCGTACATCACCGCGCACCAGCCGTTGTTGCACTTCTCCCGTGCGTAGGTGTTGGCGGCGGCGAGCTGGGCGGGGTCGTGGCAGTGGCCGTTGACGTCACCGCCCAGCTTGAGCCCGGGGTTGAGGGTGCCGTCGGCGCCGATGGCCGCCGTCGCGTAGCAGCCGTCCTTGTCGTAGTCGTAGGCCGGGGAGAACGTCTGCTCCAGGCCGTCGGCGTTCTGCGGGAGTTGTCGCAGCACGCTCGCGTGCGCGCCTGCCGGTACCGCCACGACGAGTGCCAGCGCGCCGACCGCGCCGAGGACCGCCCGGGTGAGGGACTTCAACGTGCTCATCTGTGCTCCTGGTTGCGGGCCGCGCGGTCAGCAGTAGAGGTTGGCGCCCGGCGTGACACCGAGGATCTGGGCGAAGCGCTGGTAGGCGTCGACGCGGCTCTGCACCTGTGCCGGGTTGCGGCCGTCGCATTCGAGGGAGCCGTTGATGGAGCGGATGGTCTGGCCGAAGCCGGCGCCGTTCACCATCGCGTTGTGGGGCGTCATGGTGCCGGGGCCCGACTGGGTGTTCCAGTACCAGAGGCCCGTCTTCCAGGCGACGGAGGCGTTGTTCTCCACCTGCCAGGGGTTGTTGAGCAGATCGATGCCGAGCGCGTCGCCCGCCGCCTTGTAGTTGAAGTTCCAGCTGAGCTGGATGGGCCCGCGGCCGTAGTAGGCGGCCTGGCCCGCCGGGCAGCCGTAGGGCTGGCCGGGGTCGCAGTAGTGCGGGTAGTTGGCGGTGTTCTGCTCAACGATGTACACGAGTCCGCCGGTCTCGTGGTTGACGTTGGCGAGGAACGCCGCCGCCTCCTGCTTCTTCACGGTGTCGCCGCCCGTGGTGGCGAAGCCGGGGTAGGCGCTGAGCGCGGCGGTGAGCCCACTGTAGGTGTAGAAGGAGTTCCGGCCAGGGAACATCTGGTTGAACTGGGCCTCGCTCACCACGAATCCGGACGGGGTGCCGCCGCCTCCGCCGCTCGCGGGCGCGTTCCACTTCTGGTTGGCGGTGCCCGAGCAGGTCCAGATCTGCAACCGGGTGCCGTTGGCGCTGTTGTTGTCGCGGACGTCGAGGCACTTGTCGGCGGCCGGGTTCACGATGTCGCGGGCGGCGGTCACCACCCACTGCTGGTTGCTGCCGCCGGAACAGTCCCACAGCTGGACGGCGGCGCCGTCACCGGTGCCGCGGTCGACGACGTCCAGACACTTGCCGAGCGCCCGCAGGGTGCCGTCGCCCGGGTTGGACCAGATCTGCGCGGCGGTGCCGTTGCAGTCGTAGAGCTGGACGGCGGTGCCGTTGGCGTTGTTCGCGGCGGCGACGTCGACGCACTTCCCGGCGAGCCCGCTGATCTGCCCGTCCGCCGCGCTCGCGGGCGTGACGTTCAGGAAGGCGGTGAAGAGGGCGGTGAGCACGGTGGCGACGGCGAGCCGTCTGGGCCGGATCCGGCGGAAACGAGGGGTGGACATCGCTGTCACTCCTTGGTGGTGCGGGGGTGGGTGGGGGGTTCAACGCCCTGTGGGGAAAGGGGTGTTGGTGGACCGCGGAGGGGTGGTGGAAAGCCCGCTCGCCCCTTGGTCCAGACCTTGACAGGTGCCGGTCAGATGCGTCAACAGGCGTGGAGAGGAACGCCGTCGACGGCCGGACGGGCCCTGACCCCGGCACCGGCCGGGCCCCGGCGGGGGAGTGGCTATCGTGAACGGATGAGACGTACGTCCTTCTCGCACTGGCCCTGCTCGATCGCCAGGACCGTGGATCTGCTGGGCGACGCGTGGACGCCCCTGGTGCTGCGCGAGGCCTTCTACGGAGTCCGCCGCTTCGACGCGTTCCAGCGGGAACTGGGCATCTCCCGCAACACCCTCGCCGACCGGCTGCGCAGACTGGTGGAGGCCGGGCTGCTCGACACCCGCCGCTACGAGGACGAACCCCCGCGCCACGAATACGTGTTGACGGAGAAGGGCCGCGACTTCTTCCCGGTGCTGGCCGCGCTGACCCGCTGGGGCGACCGGTGGCTCGCCGGCGAGGAGGGCGCCCCGGTCGTCCTGCGCCACGACCGCTGCGGCCACGACACCGAGGCCGAGGTGGTCTGCGCCGCCTGCCGCGAGCCGCTGCGCGCCGACGACACCGCGATGCGGATGGGCCCCGGCTTCCCCGATCGGCTGCGCGAACGCCCCGAGGTGCGGCGCCGGTTCGGCGTCGACTGATCCCGCCGCCCGACGAGGAGGCCGCTCGGAGCCGATTCCGCCGAAAGGCGCGTCGTCGTCCCACCGGGCCGGCACGTCCTGATCCCGCCGATTCGGCCCGGCCGGTTCCGCAGGGCTGGGCGCGTTCCCTTGACAGGGTGAGTCCTATGAAGCAACTCTGGAGGTCAGACCCGCTAAAGGCGAGGAGGCCGACCGCTGTGGAGTGGACGGGCGCACGCTACGCCGACGGACCCACGGTCGAGGTGCGGACCTGGATCGACGCCCCGCCCGAACGCGTCTGGCCGCTGGTCAGCGACATCGCGCTGATGCCGGAGCTGAGCGACGAACTCCGCTCCGCCGAATGGCTCGACGGCGCCACGAAGCCCGCGCTCGGCGCCCGCTTCCTGGGCCGCAGCCGCCATGACGCGCTCGGCGAGTGGTCCACCACCTCCTACGTCGTCGAGTGCGCGCCCGCGCGTGCCTTCGCCTGGGCGGTGCAGGACGTCGCCGAACCGACCGCGCTCTGGCGCTTCGGACTCCGGGCCGAACGCGGCGGCACCGAACTGACCGAGTGGGTGCGGATGGGCCCCGGCAGCTCAGGACTGAGCCGGGCCATCGAGCGGATGCCGGAGAAGGAGCAGAAGATCGTCTTCGTCCGGCTGCGCGAGTTCGAACGGAACATGACGGCCACCCTCGACCGCATCAAGCGCCTGGCGGAGCGGAACTGATGCGCGCCGCCACCACCGTCGAGGCGTCCGGCGGCGAACACTGGTCCGAGCAGGCCGAGTTCGTCACCGAGGCCGAACGCCTCGGCCTCGACGTCTGCTGGGTCGCCGAGGCATGGGGCTCCGACGCGCCCTCCGCCCTCGGCTACTACGCGGCCCGCACCGACCGCATGCTGCTGGGCTCCGGGATCATGCAACTCGCCACCCGCACCCCGGTGGCCGTCGCCCAGACCGCGATCACCCTCTCCAACCTCTCCGGCGGACGGTTCCTGCTCGGCCTCGGCGCCTCGGGACCGCAGGTGATCGAGGGGCTGCACGGCGTCCCCTTCGCCCGGCCGCTGGCCCGGATGCGGGAGACCGTGGAGATCGTCAGACAGGTCGTCGCGGGCGGCAAACTCGCCTACACGGGGCAGGAGTTCACCATTCCACTGCCCGGCGGTGAGGCCGTCCCGATGCGGCTTTCCCTGCGCGCCGAGCACCCGCTGCCGATCCACCTCGCCGCCCTCTCGCCCGCCATGCTGCGGCTGACCGCCGAGATCGCCGACGGCTGGCTCGGCACCAGCTTCGTGCCCGAGGGCGCCGCCGACGCCTACTTCGCCCCGCTCGACGAGGGCCTCGCCCGCGCCGGACGCACCCGCGCCGACCTCGACGTCTGCCAGGGCGCCGAGGTCGCCTTCGCCCCCGACGAGGACGCCCTCGCCGCGATGGTCGCCGGACGCAAGAAGGAACTCGCCTTCAGCCTGGGCGGCATGGGCTCGGCCTCCACCAACTTCTACCACCGCGCCTACAGCCGGCAGGGCTGGGCCGAGGTCGCCGCCGAGGTGCGCACCCGCTGGCAGGCCGGGGACCGGGACGGCGCGGCCGGGCTCGTCACCGACGACATGGTCCTGGCCACCACCCTGATCGGCACCGAACCGATGGTCCGGGCGAGGCTCGGGGTGTGGCGGGACGCGGGCGTCGACACCGTGCGGCTCTACCCGGCGGGCCGGACCCTGGAGGAGCGGCTCGCCACCCTCGGCCGCGCGATCGAACTCGTCCACGCGATCTGACACCCACCCCGGGGCGGCGCCGTCCACCGCTGTCCCGACGCTCCCCGAACAGGTCGGACCATCGCTGAGCCATGTCCCGGGTTCCGCCCCGCGGTTCACCGCGTGCCGCTCCGCTCCGCCTCCTCGACGATCCGGTCGAACTGCGCGCCCATCGCCTCGGACAGCGCCTGCGCCGCCGACAACGGCCGCACCATCACGGTGAGTTCGTCGATCAGACCGTTCTCGTCGAGATGGATGAAGTCGCAGCCGGTCAGCTCACGCCCGCCGACCCGGGTCCTGAACACCAGCGCGTGATCACGGCCGTCCGCGCCGGCCAGCTCACGCTCGTACCGGAAGTCCTCGAAGATCCGGGTGACCGCGCGCAGGATCGCCGCGGTGATCGCCTTGCCCGGGTACGGCTTGAACGCGACGGGACTGGTGAAGACGACGTCCTCGGCCAGCAGCGCCTCGACGGCATCGAGATCACCGGCCTCGACCGCCTCACGGAACGCGCGCATCTGATCACCTCACGGGGAGAGGAGCGGGGGCGGCGGCAGCCGACTCGACCACAAGGGAGAGCACCGCGTGCCGCCGCGGTGACAGTGATAGTGAACTAATTGACTAGGTGCGGATGAGCATATCCAGGCCGGCGCGCACTGTCCACGCGTCCCTCCGCCGCTCCCGGTCCCGGGTTCCGGCGCGTGATCCGGACGGCAGGCCCTAAGCTCGGGCAGGTGTTCAGCCCCGAAGGCCCCAGCCTGCGTGAACTCGCCGTCCAGGCGCTGTCCTCCGTCGAGCGCGGGTACGACCTGCTCGCCCCGAAGTTCGACCACACGCCGTTCCGCACCCCGGACTCCGTCCTCGACGCGGTCGCCGCGGCCCTGCGGCGGACCGGCCCCTACGGCGATGGACTCGACCTGTGCTGCGGCACCGGCGCGGGGCTGCCGGTGCTCGACGCGGTGTGCCGGGGGAGGGCCACCGGCGTCGACTTCAGCACCGGCATGCTGGACGTGGCCCGCCGCGCCGCCCCGCACGCCTCCTTAGTCCGCGCCGACGCGCGCCGCCTCCCGTTCCGCCCCGGCGCCTTCGACCTGGTCGTGAGCTTCGGGGCGTTCGGCCACTTCCTGCCCGCCGAACTGCCCGGCCTCTTCACCCAGGTGCACTCCGTGCTGCGGCCGGGCGGCACCTTCGCCTTCCCCGTCCTCGCCCCGCCCCGGCCGACCTCCCCGCTGTACTGGGCGCTGCTCGGCTTCGACGCCTGCATGCGCGTGCGCAACGCCGTCCGGCGCCCGCCGTTCGTGATGTACTACCGGGCCTTCCGGCTCGGCGAGGTCGGCCGGGAGCTGCGGCGGGCCGGTTTCGTGGTGGAGCGGCGCCCGCTCGCCGAGTTCGGCGAACGCGCGGACGGCAGCCCCCGGGCCTGCCTGGTGACGGCGCGCAGGGCGCGGGTCAGCCTGCCGCCGGCAGCGTGAACTCGTAGACCAGCACGTCCTGTCGGGCGTCCACCAGCAGATCGGTGATCTCCAGCGGGCGCGCGTACTGGTCGTGCACGCGCCGGGTCACCCGGACCGACGGGGTGTCCGCGAGCCGGGTGATGGAGTCCCGGTGGTGCAGGGTCAGACCCGCCTTGCGCATCCAGTCGTAGGCCAGCCGGAGTTGGGCCGGGGCGGTGCCGTCGGCGCGGTCCCGGTAGCGGGCCAGCTCCGCGACCTCGGAGAGCGCGATCGGGGAAAACGATGTCAGAGCGGACCGCCGGTCGCTGCCGTCGGCCCCCGCCGACGCGTACCGGTGCACCAACGTCGGCCGGTGCGGGGCCAGTCCGAGCGCTTCGGCATGCTCGGGCGGCGGGGTCTCCCAGGTGACCGTGGCCCGGTCGGCGGCCCCCGGCTCGACGCTCCTCGACCCCACCGGGAAGGTGATCGCGGACGGGGCCCGGCCCGCGGCCCCGGGCAGCGTGACCTGGGTGCCGCGCCGGTCGGTGACGACCCGCCCGTCCCGGCGCAGCACTTCGAGGGCCTGCCTCACGGTCTCCCTGCTGACGCCGTAGTGCCGGGCCAATCGCCTTTCGCTCGGCAGTCGTTGGCCCGGAACGGCGGCGCCTTCGCGCAGCTCGTCGAGGAGTTCGCCGGCGACGCGCCAGTACAACGGCCTTTCCGTGGGGGATGGTTGGTCGTGCGGGGTGGTGCGGGCCATGCCGCGCCTCCTGATCGGTGACAGGGGGTAGCCGTGCGGGCTCATTGCGCCACCAGATCTAACATTGGTCTAAACAGCCAGGGAAGGGCGGCCGCTCGGTTCGGCCGAAACCGCACCGCGCGGCCGAAGGATCACCCGGCACCTGACCCCCGACACCCGGCGCCTGACCCCCGGCAACTGACCCACGACCACCCACACCTGGCGGTCCCGCCCAGGCCCGCCCCGCCCCGGCCCGCCCGCCGCATCCCGCCGCGCCCCGGGCCTCGTCAGGCGTACGCGCCCAGCCAGCGGACCTTCGCGGCCTCCTGGAACGGGCCGCCGCCCTCGTGGTCGTTGAAGTCGTACACCTCGATCGCCTTGTCCTCGTGGTTCCAGGCGTTGAAGGCCGCGTAGACCGTGGAGGGCGGGCAGGTCTGGTCCTCGAGAGCGGTGGAGAACAGCGCCGGTGCCGTGCCGCGGGCCGCGAAGTGCACCCCGTCGAAGTAGGAGAGGGTGCGCAGCGCGTCGCCGGTACGGCCCCGGTGCGTCTTGAGGAACAGGCCGATCTCGCGGTACGGGTGACGGTCCGTCAGGACGGTGGCGCGCGGGAAGTCGCACAGGAACGGCACATCGGGGGCGACCGCCACCAGGTCGGGCACCAGACCGCCGACGGCGAGCGTGATGCCGCCGCCCTGGCTGGCGCCCAGCACCACCGTGCGGGACGCGTCCGTCAGCGGGTGCGAGCGGGCCGCCTCGACCGCGCGCACGCCGTCCGTGAACACCCGGCGGTAGTAGTAGTTCTCCGGCGCGTCCAGGCCGCGCGTCATGAACCCCGGGTACGAGGGCGCTCCGCCCACCGGGTCGGCGGTGCCGCCGCCCGCGCCCCAGGCACTGCCCTGGCCCCTGGTGTCCATCAGGAAGTGCGCCCGGCCCGTGGACGCCCACAGCAGATGCTCGTGGGGCAGTCCGCGCCCGCCGCCGTACCCGACGAACTCCACCACCAGCGGCAGCGGCCGGTCGGTGCCCGCGGGCAGCGTCAGCCAGCCCTTCACCTGGTGCCCGCCGAACCCGCTGAACGTCACGTCGTACACGTCCACGGTGGTGAGCCCGGTGTCGACCGGTTCGAAGCGGGCGTCCAGGTCGTGCGCGCGGGTCTCGTCGAGGGTCGTCGCCCAGAACGCGTCGAAGTCGTCGGGCTCGGTGGACTCGCTGCGGTACGCGCGCAGTTCGTCGACGGGCAGATCGAACAGGGCCATCGGGGACCGCCTTTGTGAAGGGACCGTGCGGATGATCACACCGTACGTGGGCGGTCCGGCCGCTTACCAG
This sequence comes from Streptomyces griseoviridis, assembly GCF_005222485.1. NCBI lineage: Bacteria > Bacillati > Actinomycetota > Actinomycetes > Kitasatosporales > Streptomycetaceae > Streptomyces > Streptomyces griseoviridis. The sequence continues at coordinate 704,889 of NZ_CP029078.1, read as the reverse complement.
GGCTTCCGGCCCACCTCACAGCCGTCGCGGCCGCCATTCCGGTTCGGTCCTCGCCCAGTCCCGCTCCCACTCGGCCATCCGGTGCCGGGTCGCCGTGCGGCGCACCACGGCGTTGCCGAGCAGGACCGCGCCGGCCGTGCCGCCCGCCGCGCAGGCGCCCATCGTCACGGCGTGCTGCCAGACCGCCGTGTCACCCGGTGGCGCGGGCACCGCCCGGCCCCGGGAGTCGAGCCAGATCTCCACCACCGAGCCCTGCCGTGACTGCGGCGGGACGGGCGCGGTGGTGGTGTGCCGCCCGGAGTGCGGTTCCGTCCAGCGGACCGTCGCCCGGTAGGCGCTGCCGTCCCCGGCGCCCACCCCGGGCTGGGTGGCCGCGTCCAGGCCGACGACCTCGGCGCGCACCTCGTGCAGCCGGGCCCGCTGGGCCGCCGCGACCGTGTACGCGTAGTCGTGCGCCCACCAGCCGGCCATCACACCGGCGAGCGGCGCCCCCAGACACAGCAGCACCGCCACCAGGAGCGCCGTCCAAGCCTCGACGACGTCCGAGTGGCGCCGCAGCGGGTTCTGCCGCCAGCGCCAGCCGCGCACCCGGGTCCGCATGCCGACCTCCTCGCCTCAGCGATGCCGGAGGGGCGTTCCGTGTCCGGGTCCCATTGTCGCTCCGCACGGACCGGACGTGCGAGTCCGCACACCCCCCGCCCGGCGCACCCCGGCGCGGCGCGGCGGCTCCCGGCCGGTCCTGGGACCGTCAGCCGAAGCGCTCGATCCGGATCCGGTCCACCGGCTGCCCGGCCGCCACCAGCAGCCGCGACGCGTGCTCGGCGAAGGCGTTCGAGCCGCACACGTACGCCTCCCAGCCGCCCGCGGGCCGCTCGGCCAGCACCGGCGCCAGGTGCGCGGCGGCCAGCCGCCCCACCGGCACCCCGGGCGGCGCCTCGCGCGTGAAGACCGGCAGGGTCTCGGCGCCGTACTCGCGGGCGTAGATCAGCTCCTCGGGGCTGCGCGCCGACACCAGCAGCCGCAGCGGCACCGTGAGCCCACGCGCCCGGTGCAGCCGCACCATCGACATCAGCGGGACGACCCCGGAACCCGCCCCGACCAGCAGCGCGGGCCGGTCGCCCGGCCAGGCGAAGAAGCCGCTCAGCGGCCCCCGCACCGCCACCTCGTCGCCGGGCCGCGCCCGGGTGTGGAACCAGCCCGACACCTCACCGCCGTCGACATGGTCCAAGGTCAGCTCCAGGTGCCCGGAGTCGTCGGGCGCGGAGGAGATCGAGTAGTGCCGCTGGGCCGTGTACCCGTCCGGCGCGGTCAGCCGCAGCATCAGGTGCTGGCCGGGCAGATGCCCCGCCCAGGCGGGCACCGCGAACCGGAAACTGGCCGCGCGCGGCGTCTCGCGCCGGATCTCGGTGAGGGTCGCGGTCTGCCACCGCGCGGCAGCCCGGTTGCTGACCGCGATCCGTCCCGGCACCGCGAACCGGGTGCGCGGCGTGCTCGTCTCAGTCACCGGCGTACCGCTGCTCGCGCCAGGGGTTGCCGCGCGCGTGGTAGCCGTTCTGCTCCCAGAAACCCGGCTCGTCGTGGTCGAGGAGCCGGATGCCGGCTATCCACTTGGCGCTCTTCCAGAAGTACAGGTGCGGTACCAGCAGCCGGGCGGGCCCGCCGTGCTCGGGCGGCAGCGGCCTGCCCCCGTACTCGAAGGCGATCCACGCCCGTCCGCCGGTCAGATCCGCCAGCGGCAGATTGGTGGTGTACCCGGTGTGCGCGTAGGCGACCGCGTGGGTGGCGGTCGGCAGCGGCCGCACGACGTCGAGGAAGGCGTCGAGGGAGACGCCCCCGAACCGCACCCCGAACTTCGACCAGCTCGTCACGCAGTGGATGTCGCCCGCGTACTCGGAGCCCGGCAGGGCGCGCGCCTCGTCCCAGTCCCACGCGCGGGGACGCTCCACCAGGCCGTCGACCCGGAAGCTCCAGTCGGCGGCCGTCAGATCGGGCGTGACCTCGGCGGAGAGCACGGGCCAGTCGTCGCCCGCGTCGTACTGGCCGGGCGGCAGCCCCGGGTTGTGGACGCGTGCGCGCCCGGTGAAGTCGCGGGTGACGTTCATGGGTTCCCACGGAAGGTCGGGACGATCGATGACGTTTCAACGGTACGTGCACGTCAGGTGTGCTCCCGCCCGGGGAGGGCCACCGATCGTTAAGGCGGCGTGAACAGTCCCGGAGCCCGGGAATAGCCGCGCGTCGATCTTCCTTCCCGGAGGAGGACCGGGCCGGTGCCCGTACCACCGGATACCGGGCGGAAGCGAAGGAGAGTGGCAGCCATGCCCGAGGCGTATGTGTTCACCCGCTACGGCGGACCGGAGACCGAGGCCCTGGTGGAGGTGGAGCGGCCCGTTCCGGGGCCGGGCCAGGTACTGGTGGCGGTGCGCGCCGCGGGCGTGAACCCCGTCGACTGGAAGCAGCGCACCGGCTACCGGCGCCCCGGCGAGACCGGCGAGGGCGTCTTCCCCGCCGTCTTCGGCAACGAGGTCTCCGGCGTCGTCGAGGAGACGGGCGAGGGCGTGACCGAGCCCGCCGTCGGCGACGCCGTGTTCGGCCGGCCCGTCGAAGGCGGCTACTCCACCTACGCGCTCCTGTCGACCGACCTGATCGCCGCCAAGCCCGACGGGCTCTCCTTCACCGACGCCGCGACCCTCCCGGTCGCGGGCGTCACCGCCTACGACGGCGTCCGCCAGATCGGCCTCTCGCCCGGCGACACCCTGCTGGTGACCGGCGCGGGCGGCGGCGTCGGGGTGGCCGCCGTGCAGATCGCGCGGTCCTTCGGACTGCGGGTGCTCGGCCTCGCCAGCGAGGGCAAGCGGGACCTCGTGGAGTCCCTCGGCGCCACCCACGTCCCCTCGGGCGACGGCTGGACCACCCGGGTGCCCGGCACCGTGGACGGCGTCTACGACCTCGTCGGCGGCGACGTCCTCGCCGAGGCGGCGACCCTCCTCACCGACAGGACCCGGCTGGTCACGGCCGGCGCCCCGCCCGCGGAGGTCGAGCGGCTCGGCGGCGCGCGGGTGGTGCGCGACCGCACCTCGGCGCAACTGGCCGCCGTCGCCGCCCTCGTGGTCAGCGGCGACCTCGACCCGCACGTCACGGACACCTTCCCGCTGGAACGGGCCGACGAGGCGCTGCGCACCGTCGAGGAAGGCCACGCCCGCGGCAAGATCGTCATCGAGGTCGCCGGATGAGCGCCGAGGCAGCGCACGTCCTCGACAACCCCGCCCTCACCTCGCTGACGGGACCGCACGCCCACTTCGCCGAACGGCACCGGCGCATCCTGCGCTACCCCGTCGACGTCACCCCGTGGATCGCCCTGCCCGACGAACCCGACGCCGACGACTGGGCCGACCTCGCCGCGCTCACGGGACCGGGCGCCGAGGTCCCGCTGCTCGGCTTCAACGGCCGGGTACCGCCCGACTGGGAGATCGTCTTCCACCTCGACGGCGTCCAGCTCGTCGACGACGGCCTGGTCACCGCGCCCGAGCCGGAGGCCGTCAGGCTCGGCCCCGCCGACGTGCCCGAGATGCTCGACCTGGTCGCCCGCACCCAGCCGGGCCCCTTCCTGCCCCGCACCGTCGAACTCGGCACCTACCTGGGCGTCCGCCGCGAGGGCGCCCTCGTCGCCATGGCGGGGGAGCGGCTGCACCCGCCGGGCTGGACGGAGATCAGCGCCGTCTGCACCGACCCCGCCCACCGCGGCGAGGGGCTCGCCACCCGGCTGATCCGCGCGGTCGCGCACGGCATCAAGGAACGCGGCGAGACCCCGTTCCTGCACACCGGCGCGGCCAACACGGGCGCCATCCGCCTCTACGAGTCCCTCGGCTTCCGGCTGCGCCGCACGACGGCGTTCCTTGCGGCCCGCGCCCCCGAACACCTGACGGAGGAGAGGGAGGCGGTGGCGGTCGGCTGAGCCATCTCCTGTGGATCAGCTGACCGTCGGTCGGCGCGTGTCGTGGACTGCTGCCCAGGGGGCGTGGACCGAGCGGTCGCAGCCGGATCGGACTCCGGAGCGGGGCGGGCGCGTCGGGTGGCTGGGTCCCGAGGCCGCTTTCGAGGGCGGTGGACTCGTGAGGGCGGCGGGGCTCCGGTCTCCCCGCACCGCTGGAGGAGGTGCCGTGCCGCCGGGGAGAGAACCCCCCTGGCCCCCGTCAACCACCAATGGCACACCACTCACTCGCTCACGCGCCGCCGACCCCGGCCTCATGTCAGTGGCTGCCCCTACGCTTCGTCGCGATCACCGGACGAGCGACGGAGAGGGCCGCCATGACCACCGAGGACAAGACCATGCAGCACATCGAGGAGGCCATGCGAATGCAGCACGCAGGTGACCTCGACGGGGCCCGGCAGCGGTTCACCGAGATCTGGGAGGAGATCAGCCCGGACGGCGACCCGTTCCACCGCTGCGTCCTCGCCCACTACATGGCCGATCTCCAGCCGGACCCGCGGAGCGAACTGGCCTGGGATCTGCGTGCCCTGGACGCCGCCGCGTCGGTCACCGACGACCGGGCCAAGCAGCACGACTCCTCCCTGGCCATCCGCGGGTTCTATCCGTCCCTGCACCTCAACCTCGCCGCGGACTTCCACCGGCTCCGGGACACCGCACAGGCCCGCACCCACCTGGCCCAGGCCCGGGAGCACCTCGACGCGCTCGACGACGACGCCTACGGCCACGGCATCCGATCGGCGATAGAGAGGCTCGCCAGCCGGCTCGCCGAGGAGGACCCGGCCACGCCGACGGGCGACGGAACGGCGTAGCCGAACACGGCACACCGTCCCGCGCCGGGTCTCAGAACAGCGCCGAGCCCCGCTCGTCGCGGTCGGCGAGGGCGTCCGGGCGGGTGTTGTAGCGGACCAGGTAATCCGCGAACCGCTCCAGGTCGGCCGCCGGCCACTCCGCGAGCCGCTCACGGAACGCGGCGCGCCTGCTCTCGGTGACCTGCGCGAGGATCCGCCGCCCGGCGTCCGTGAGCTGGAGGACCTGCACCCGGTGGTCCTCGGCGTCCTGGCGCCGCTCCACCAGGCCGGTCCGCTCCAGCGCCGTCACCTGGCGGCTGACCGTCGACTTGTCGAGCGCGTAGTGCGCGGCCAGATCGGTGGCCCGGCAGCCGCCGCTCTCCTCCAGGTGCCCGAGCAGCGTGTACGACACCAGCGACAGCTCGGGATGCATCCGCCCCGCCGAGGCACGGGCCCGCCGGGCGAACACCGTCATCTCGCGCTGGATGACCTCCACGGCATCGGCTGCGTCCACCGCACCTCCCTCGCTCACCTGGTTGCAGAGTACAACTCGACCCGCCGATCGCCCTGCCGAGGGCCGTTGGGGTACCGTGACGCCGTCCGGCCGCGGAACGTCCCGGCCGTCGCCCACCGAGGAGGTGAGACCCATTACCGCTCAGTCAGGTCGGGTGCTCTCCCCTCCGGTCACGCCGGATCACCGCTGCCGGTGACCACGAGAGCGCCCTTCGGCTCCCGAAAGGCTCTCGCCCCTCATGACCCTCTCCGATCCCGCACCCCTATCCTCGCCCCGCCACCGTGACCGGGTCGTCGCCGCGCTGCGCGCCGCCGGCTGCGTCTTCGCCGAGGACGAGGCCAGGCTCCTCCTCGACGCCGCCCGCACCCCCGCGGAACTGACCCGGCTCGTGGATCGCCGGGTCGCCGGGCACCCCCTCGAACTCGTCGTCGGCTGGGCCGAGTTCAGGAACCTGCGGATATCCGTCGAACCCGGCGTCTTCGTCCCGCGCCGCCGTACCGAGTTCCTCGTCGAGCAGGCCCTCGCGCACGCCCCTGACGCCTCGGTCGTCGTGGACCTGTGCTGCGGCTCGGGCGCGGTCGGCGCCGCCCTCGCCGACGCGCTCGGCGCCCGCGTCGAACTGCACGCCGCCGACATCGACCCCGCCGCCGTCCGCTGCGCCCGCCGCAACGTCGCCGCCGCCGGCGGCCACGCCCACGCGGGCGACCTCTTCGACGCCCTCCCCGGCCACCTGCGCGGACGCGTCGACATCCTCGCCGCCAACGTCCCCTACGTGCCCACCGGCGAGGTCGGCCTCCTCCCTGCGGAGGCCCGCGACCACGAACCGCTCGTCGCCCTCGACGGCGGCCCCGACGGACTCGACGTGCTGCGCCGGGTGGCCGGCGGGGCGCCCCGGTGGCTCGCGCCCGGCGGCTGCCTGCTGGTCGAGACGAGCGAACGCCAGGCGGCCGCGGCCCAGGCCGTGTTCAGCGCCGCGGGACTGGCCGTCCGGCTCGCCACCGACGAGGAGCGGTACGCCCACGTGGTGCTCGGCGTCCGCCCGTGAACCCGCTCAGCCGGGCGCCCGCACCCGGGCGATGAGGAGGGCGACGTCGTCGGAGTTGTCCGGCTGGTGGAGGGTGCGCAGCAGCAGGTCGCACGTCTCCTCCAGCGGGGCGTCGGGCCCGTCGAGAAGGTCGAGGAGCGCGTCGAGCCGCTCGTCGAGGGGATGGCGGCGCGTCTCCACCAGGCCGTCGGTGTAGAAGACGATCCGGTCGCCGGGCACCAGGTCGACCGTGGTCGTGGAGAACTCCACCCCGCCCACCCCCAGCGGCCCCCCGGTGGGCAGTTCGAGCAGCTCGGGCGGGCGCCCCGGACGCAGCCGCACCGGCGGCAGATGCCCGGCGTTGGCGATCCTGCACTGGCCCGCGCGCGGATCGTGCACGGCGTACACGCACGTCGCGATGGACTGGTCGACGTCGTCGCTGCTGCGGTCGAGGTGCGCGAGGAGCCGGGCAGGATCGAGGTCGAGGACGGCCAGCGTGTTGGTCGCGGTGCGCAGCCTGCCCATCGTGGCCGCCGCGTCGATGCCGCTGCCCATCACATCGCCGACCACCAGCGCCGTCTTCCCGCCGTCCAGCGGGATCACGTCGAACCAGTCCCCGCCGACCTCGCTGGTGGCGCCCGCGGGCTGGTACCGGGAGGCCACTTCCAGACCGCCGGTCAGCCGGGGATGGCTCGGCAGCATGCTGCGCTGGAGGGTCAGGGCGGTGTCCCGGGCGTTCTGGTACCAGCGGGCGTTGTCGATCTGCACGGCCGCCCGCGCCGCCAACTCCCGTGCCAGCAGCACGTCGTCGGCGCTGAACGGCAGCGGGTTGCCGGTCCGTTTCAGGTCGAGGGCGCCCAGCACCTCGCCGCGCGCGATCAGCGGGACGGCGAGATAGGAGTGGACGCCCGCGCGGGCCAGCAGCTCCGCCGCCTCGGGGGAGCGGGCGATGCGCGGCAGGTCGGCCGCCGTCACCTCCGCCACCAGCACCGTCTCCCCGGTGCGCACGCACTCGGTGACCAGCCGGTCGGGACCGTACCTGGCGACCTGCCCCGGCGGGTCGGCGGCCCGCAGCGCCTCGGGCGCGTCCGGTCCCCTGACGGCCAGCGCCCGTATCCGCGCCGGCTCCTGGGGGCCGAAACTGCTGCGTCTGCCCTCGACCACCGCCTCCAGCAGGTCGACGGCGGCCACGTCCGCCAGCTCGGGCACCGCCACGTCCGCCAACTCGTCGGCCGTGCGGTCCAGTTCGAGGGTGGTGCCGATGCGCGCGGAGGCGTCCGCGATCAGCGCGAGGCGCCGTCGCGCCGCCTCCGCCTCGACGCCCGCCCGGTGCTCCTCGGTGACGTCGACCACCGAACCGGCCACGCCGAGCACCCGGCCGGCCGCGTCCTCCAGCCGGTAGAGGGAGACCGCCCAGACGCGGTCGTCGTCCGGCAGGGCGGGGGTGCGGCCGACGGTCCGCCGGTCGACGAGCGGACGGCCGGTCTCCAGGACCCGCCGGGCCTCCGCCTCCACCACGTCGACCTCCACGTCCGGCAGCACCTCCCGCAGCGGCCGGCCGATGTGGTCCTCCGCCGGCACTCCGTTCAGCCGCTCGAGAGCCGGGTTGACGGAGACGTACCGCAGTTCGGTGTCCAGGACGGCGAGCCCGATCGGGGACTGCGCGATCATCCGGGTGGAGAGCGCCACGTCCCGTTCGAGCCGCCGCACCGTGCCGTGGTCGGCGCACAGGCCGAGCGCGTACACGTCACCGCGGTCGTCGAGGAGGCGCATGTTGCGGAACTCCACCAGCCGGGTGCGGCCGTCCTTGTGCCGGATCGGGAAGGCGCCCGCCCAGCTCTGGCCGGTGGCCAGGACGTCCGCGAACAGCTTCACCACCAGGTCGACATGGCGTTCGTGGACCATGATCCCGGCCGCGTACCGGCCGAGCGCCTCCGCCGCCGAGTAGCCGAACAGCTCCTCCGCGTGCGGGCTCCACAGCACGATGTGCCCCCGGGCATCCAGCAGCACCGAGGCCACGCCCAGCACGTCCAGCAGGCCGCTCGGGCCGACCGATTCCTCGTCGCCGGTCACCGGGAACCCGGTCGGACCCATGACACGCACCGCCTTCGCCGTCGCACGGCACGTGGTCCCCCGTGCCGACTCCCCAGTTCCACCGCGCGCGAAGTCACCTGTGACCACCCCGACGCTCCCCTCCACCATCTCTCACCATGGCCGGATCTGTCCGGTGAAGCGGTGACCGAGTGACGGCTGTGCGGGATGGGGGCCGCCCAGGGTTGTCCCGGCCGACAGCCGCCGTTCCGATGTTGGTCTGTACATGCCTACGGGGCCCGGCCAGACTGTCCGCCGAGCACGCTTCTCCCCTCACGCCCCACGGAGGTTCCCCCATGGCTCCGCGCGCCCGGCAACGTTGTCACGCGACCCTGACCGCCCTGCTCGCCCTCGCCACGGCGGCCGTCCTGTCGGCCGCGCCGCCCGCGTCGGCCGCCGACACCTGGACCGAGGTCGGCTCCGACCGCGCCGACCCGCTCACCGAGAGCCAGGGCCTGGCCTCCGTCGAGGTCCCGGCCAACAGCGCCAACCGCTACACCGGCATCGGCACCATCCCGATCTCGGTGTCCAGCCGGGGCTGGAACCACGTCGGCGACCCCGACGCCTCCTACGACGGCCACTACATCGAGCCCTACCAGGCCGACTCGGGCACCGCCAAGATGTACCGCGTGCAGGCGCCGGGCGGCGGCTGGTCGGAGTACGTCCACACGCTCAGCCCCGGCGAGGCCCTCAACAACTCCTGGGTCGCGATCACCCCCGACGGGCAGTGGATGCTCTCGGGCGAGTACGGCACCATGACCCGCTTCCTGGTCTTCCCGACCCCCGGCGTCAACCCCGCCACCTCCCCGTCGGCGAACCTCCCGCAGGTCTCCACCGTCCAGCTCGACCACCCGGTCCGGGACGTCCAGGGCTGCGACTTCTCCACCGGCACCACCCTCCTGTGCTCGTCCGACGACCCGGAGGGCAGCCTGTTCGGCGTCACCAAGCCGCTCCTCCAGGTCGACCTGTCGGCCGCCCCGAACGGCACCTCGAACGTTTCCGGCCATGTCAGCGCCCTGCGCCAGCTCCCGCTGCGCAGCTCCTGCTCGGGCACCTTCGAGGCCGAGGGCATCGACTACGACCGCCGTACCGGCACCCTGCGGGTCATCGTCGTCTCGCCGGGCTTCTGCGTGCTCACCGACAGCAAGACGTACCGCTTCACGAAGGGCTGAGCGGGGCCGAGGTGGTGCCCCGGGCGGCCGGTGGTGTTTCCCTTGAAGGGGGACGCGGTCCGAGGGGCACCCCCGGCCGGGCCGCGGACCGGCCGCCCACCCCGAGAGGAGCGAACGCCATGGACCACGAGCGAACGCACCCGGAACCCGTCTCCGTCTTCCTCAGCGACTGCAGCCGGCAGGACGCCGGCACCGTCTTCGGCACCCTGTGCGCCTGCTTCGCGTCGGACCGCACCGCCGAGGACGCCCCCGCGCAGCAGGACACCACCCGCCCGATGGTCTGGCTCGGCACGTTCGACGTCGCCGACGCGCACACCGGCTCCGCCCCCGCCCATCTCGACGGGACGGTCTCGGCGGACGTGCAGGGCGGCTACTGGGCGGTGGAACGCTTCCGGAGGGCCCTGGAGTCCGTCTACTCGGTCCAGGACCTGACGGGCGCCTCCGGCGACCAGGAACGGGACGTGCACCTGAGGCTGGAGAGCAGGTAGGCCGTCCGGGACCGAGGAGCGGGAGGGTGACGCGCGCCTCGATCTTTTGCAACTAGTTGCACAATGCGGGTGGGGTCCTCTACAAAGAGGGCACGACCACCAGGGGCACGACCCCCGCACGGAGGGCCCGACGATGAGCCGCTACCCGCACCTGCTCCGCCCGCTCGACCTGGGCTTCACCACGCTCCCCAACCGCGTCCTCATGGGCTCCATGCACGTCGGCCTGGAAGAGGCCGAGCACGGCTTCGAGCGGATGGCCGCGTTCTACGCGGAGCGGGCGCGCGGGGGAGTGGGCCTGATCGTCACCGGGGGCATCGCGCCCAACGAGGCGGGACGGCCCTACGAGGGCGGCGCCACCCTCACCACCGAGGCCGAGGCCGAACGGCACACCGTCATCACCGAGGCCGTGCACCGCGAGGGCGGCAAGATCGCGATGCAGATCCTGCACTTCGGCCGGTACGCCCACCACCGGGACCTGGTCGCCCCGAGCCCCCTCCAGGCCCCCATCAGCCCCTTCAGACCGCGCGAACTCACCGACGCCGAGATCGAGGAGACCATCGACGACTACGCCCGCGCCGCCCGCCTCGCCCGGCTGGCCGGCTACGACGGCGTCGAGATCATGGGCTCCGAGGGCTACCTGATCAACGAGTTCATCGCCGCGCCCACCAACCGGCGCACCGACCGCTGGGGCGGCGACCACGAGCACCGCTCGCGCTTCCCGGTCGAGATCGTGCGCCGGGTGCGCGCGGCGGTCGGCGACGACTTCATCGTCGTCTACCGGCTGTCCATGCTGGACCTGATCCCCGGCGGCTCCACCCTCGACGAGGTCATCGCCCTCGCCAAGGCCGTCGAGGCGGCGGGCGCGACCCTCATCAACACCGGGATCGGCTGGCACGAGGCCCGTATCCCCACCATCGCGACGTCCGTGCCACGCGGCGCCTACACCTGGGTGACCAGACGTCTGATGGGCGAGGTGACCGTCCCGCTCGTCACCACCAACCGCATCAACACCCCCGAACTCGCCGAGGAGTTGCTCGCCGACGGCTGCGCGGACATGGTGTCGATGGCCCGCCCGATGCTCGCCGACCCCGACTTCGTCGCCAAGGCGCGGGCCGGCACACCCGAGGCCATCAACACCTGCGTCGGCTGCAACCAGGCCTGCCTCGACCACACCTTCAGCGGCCTGATCACCTCCTGCCTGGTCAACCCGCGCGCCTGCCACGAGACCGAGCTGGTCCTCTCCCCGACCCGGCTGCGCAGGCGCGTCGCCGTGGTCGGCGCGGGCCCGGCCGGGCTCGCCTGCGCGGTCACCGCGGCCGAACGCGGCCACCACGTCACCCTGTTCGACTCCGCGGCCGAGATCGGCGGCCAGCTCAACGTCGCCCGCAAGGTCCCCGGCAAGCAGGAGTTCGACGAGACCCTGCGCTACTTCCGCCACCAACTCGCGGCGCGTGGAGTCGCGTTGCGGCTCGGCGTGCGGGTCGAGGCGTCCGACGTCGCCGAGTTCGACGACATCGTGGTCGCCACCGGCGTCACCCCGCGCGTCCCCGACATCCCCGGTGTCGACCACCCGAGCGTCCTCGGCTACCTGGACGTGCTGCGCGACGAGGCGCCCGTCGGCGACCGGGTCGCCGTCCTCGGTGCGGGCGGCATCGGCTTCGACGTCGCCGCCTACCTCACCGACGACGGCGAGCGGGCCAGCCAGGACCCCGCGACGTACTTCCGCCGCTGGGGCGTCGACACCGGCCATCGCACCCCCGGCGGACTCGTCACCCCCGAACGGCCCGCGCCGCCCCGCACCGTGCACCTGCTCCAGCGCAAGCCCACCAAGGTCGGCGGCGGCCTCGGCAGGACCACCGGCTGGATCCACCGCGCCGAACTCAAACACCGGGGCGTCACCATGGTCCCCGGCGTGCGCTACGACAGCATCGACGACGCCGGACTCCACCTCACCGTCGACGGGCGGAGCACCGTCCTCGCCGTCGACACCGTCGTCCTGTGCACCGGCCAGGAACCCCGCCGCGGCCTGTACGAGGAACTGCGCGCCGCCGGCCGCGCCGCGCACCTCGTCGGAGGCGCCGACGTGGCCGCCGAACTGGACGCCAAGCGCGCCGTCAGGCAGGGCACCGAGGTCGCGGCGGCCCTGTAGGCGCCCGTCCCTAGGATGACCCCCATGTCACTCCCGCACGCGATCCTCACCGCCCTGCTCGAGAAACCGTCGTCGGGGCTGGAGCTGACCCGCAGGTTCGACCGGTCGATCGGGTACTTCTGGTCGGCCACGCACCAGCAGATCTACCGCGAGCTGGGAAGACTGGAGGCCGACGGGCACATCCGCGCGCTGCCCACGGCGCAGCCGGCCCGCGGACAGCGGAAGAGCTACGAGGTGCTGGAGGCCGGCCGCGCCGAACTCGCCCGCTGGACCGCCGCGTCCCAGGACCCGAAGCCCTACCGCGACGCCCTGCTGCTGCGGCTGCGCGCCGCGGCGGTGGTCGGCGGCACCGGCATCGAGCCCGACCTGCGCCGCCATCTCGACCTGCACCAGCGGCAGTTGGCCGAGTACGAGGCGATCGAGAAGCGGGACTTCCCGCCCGGCAGGGACACCCCGCAGGACCGCCTCCAGCACCTCGTCCTGCGCGCGGGCATCGACCTGGAGACCTTCTGGACCCAGTGGCTCAGCCACGCCCTGACGGAGTTCACCCACCTCGGGGACCTCGCCGACTTCGACGGCCACGACGATCCTGACGGCCCTGACGGCCCTGACGGCACGATGTGAACCAGGGGAGCCGAGGAGCCGCCGCGGCTGAGGGCCGGGGCTGGGGGTCGGGGCGTGCGGGTCGAGTTCAGAGCCGGTGTGGCTTGGCGCGTCGGCGCAGGAACCAGGCCGCTCCGATCACCCCCGTGCCCACCAGGGCGCTGCCCACGCCGAGCGTGACGGGCCCGTAGTCCTTGACCGAGCCGCCGAGACCGCCCAGGACCCCACGGGACGGAGCCTTCGTGGCGCTGGACGCGGAACTGGAGGTGGAGGACGACGCGGCCGAGGTGGAGGAGGTGGTCGGGGTGGTGGTGCCCGACACGATCACCGACTGGGAGCCCGCACGGGCGCCGTTCGAGCAGTCGACGATGACGGTGTACGTCCCAGGACTGACGCTCTGCCAGGCCGCCGACTGGAGGTTGACCGTCCCCGACAGCGCCACCTGGCGCCCCTGCTTGGCGCTCGTCTGGCTGCTGGTGAGCAGCGCGGCGGTGCCCCAGCTGCCGCTGCTGCTGGTGTGCGAGCAGGTGGTGGTGGTCACCGACACGGTGGAGCCGCTCGTGCTCACGGAGATCCCCGAACCCGCGGCCTGGGCCGGCCCCGCGGCCAGGGCGAGCGGGAGCGCGACCGCGAGCGCCGGGGTGAGCGCGGCGGTGAGAACGGCGGGGCGCTGGGGGCGGGGTGCAGGGCGCATGCGATCCTCCGACGGCACGGTCGGCGGAACCCCTTGCGCCGCCTGGGATCGGGAATCGCCCGTGCTGCCTCAGGGGCAGCCAACGCGCCCCGGGCCCGCCCCGCACCCGGACCGCCGCCGGGCAGGTGACGCGTTCCATCGTCCGGCGCACACCACGGCGACCGCCGCCGGACGGCCGCTGAAGCCCGCCCGCCCCCTCACCCGCGAGCCGCCCGTGCGCCCACCCGAGGTGACGACCCAGCGATCGCCCGTCGCCCGTCGCCCGTCGCCCGTCGTCCGTGGTCCGTGGTCCGTGGTCCGTGGTCCGTGGTCCGTCGCCCGTCGCTTGGGGCGTCGCCCGTCGCGCGACGCCCCTCGCGCGGCGTCGCGGTCGGGTCATCCGCCGCCGGTCGTCACGGTCCGTTCCGTCGAGTAGCCGCCCCAGGTGCCGTCGGGCAGTTTGGCGCGGATCCTGACCCGGTGGGTCACCCCGGCGTCCCGGCCCACGTAGAAGCTGTAGGTCGCCTTGCCGCGCGGCGGGTTCCCGCCGTAGACGAGGGAGGTGGCGGCCTGCCCGTCCAGCCGGATCTGGTACTCGGTGATCACGCCGTCCGTGCGCGGCGGGGTCCAGGACAGGTCGAGCGAGTAGGCGCCGTCCTCGCGGTGGCTGGTGGCCTTGAACCCGGTGGGCGCGGTGTCGCGGCCGTCGTCGGTCCCGGGGGTGGTGAGGCGGACGGTGGCGCCGGGCTCCGAGACGTTGTCGGCGGCGTCCCTGGCCCGCACGGTGAAGGCGTACGCGGTGCCGGGCCGCAGCCCGGTGACGACGGTCGCCGTCTGGTTCCCGCCCACGCTGTGGATCTTCGTCGTCCCCTGGTAGACGTCGTAGGAGAGCACCGCCCGGTCGTCCGTCGACGCGGACCAGGAGAGCTGGACGGCCCGGCTGCCGACGGCCCGCCCCCGGGTGGAGCCGGGCCGGGACGGCGCGGCCCGGTCGGCGGCGACGGCCGCGGGGGTCGTCGCCCGCACCGTGCGGCTGGGTGGCCCGAGCCGGCCCTCGCTGTTCCTGGCCCGCACGGTGAAGGTGTACGCGGTGCCGGGGGAGAGCCGGACGACGTCCACCATGCGCTCGCCGCCTGGCACCTCCCGCACCTTCGTGGCGCCCCGGTACACCTCGTACCCGGTGACGGCCGGCTGGGCCGACACCGCGTTCCACATCACGTGCACGCTGGTGGCGCTGCCCGCCTCGGCGGTGACCCCCACCGGGGCCCCGGGCAGCCGGCCGTCGTCGTCCCCGCCGCCCCAGCCGCAGGAGACGGCCAGCGGCAGCGCGGCGGCGAGGACGAGGGCTCGACGCAGGAGAACGGCGGCACGGCGCACGGCTCTGCCTCCCCGGACGGTGACGGCAATGGTCCGGACCAATATGACGTCCCTGGTGCCTCCCATCAAGAGGGCGGTCGGGTTCGGGCGTTCGTGAGCACCCTCCCGCGTTACGTATGCTGGAGTCTCTCGCGGTCGAACTCGCCTTGAGGGCAAGGTAGTTCGTACCGCTGGCGCGGGCCCGCTGTCGTCGCTGACCCCGTGCCGTGACGCGGGCGGCCGGGTGGCAGGAGCCGACACGGGCTCAGCCTCCCGGCCCCTGCCCGCAGTTGCCGGGCCTGGCGTCGCGAGCGCGCGTCGGGGTGGTCGTCGGATCCGGCCGCGGGGCGGGTGGCACCGGGCACGGCGGGTGTCGCCGGTAGGCCGAACGGCGGGTGCGTGTCACCGGGCGGACCGTGGCGCACCGTCCGGCCCCCTTACGGTGGCCGAGTGCCAGAGGTGGCACCAGATTGGGCTGAGTGTCCGTCAGAGCCTCCTCGGAAAGGGTCCCTTGTCGTGCGTGTCCCTTCGCTGACGCTGGCCGCGGCAGGCATGGCCCTGCTCGCCCCGGCGATGTTGCCCGGCGCGGATCTCCGCGTCCACGAGGAGCCGGTGGCGTGGAGCGAGGGCACGGTCCGCGCCGCCGATCTGCTGGCCAGGACGCGCACGTGCGTCCAGGTCTCCCGCGGCCGCTACCGCAGTGACGACGGGATGCCCGCGAACATCCCCGTCTGCGGCACCAGGGACGCCGTCTTCTGGAAGGCGGACCTGGACATCGACTGCGACGGCCGGCCCACCGCCCGCTGCAACCGCCGCACCGACCCGCTCTTCTCCGGTGCCACCGCCTTCCCGCAGTCCGACGGGCGTCCGCTGAGCGCCGAGTCGCTGCCGTACATCGTCGTGCCCGCGCCGAGCCGTATCTGGAACCACCGCGACCACGGGGTGGGCGGCGGTTCCGTGGCCGCCGTCGTCTACCGGGACCGGGTGCGGTACGCGGTGGTCGGGGACGTCGGCCCGCGCAGGGTCATCGGTGAGGCGTCCTACGCCACCGCCCGCGGCCTGGGGATCGTCGCCGACCCACGGGACGGCGGCACCGCCAAGGACGTGACCTACATCGTCTTCCGCGACGCGCGGATCAAGCCCATCGAGGACCGCGCCGCCACGGTCGCCACGGGCGAGCGCCTCGCGCGGATGTTCCTGACCGGCAAGTGAGCCGGGCGCTCGGCGGGCGGCGGTGACCAGCGGTGGTGGTCGGTCGGTGGTGGTCGGTGCGGTTCCGGGCGGGCACGGACCAGGCGCCGGGCGCCGGGCGCCGGAATCCGGGCCCGCCGTCAGGACCCGGGCCCGCCGTCAGGACCCGGGCCCGCCGTCAGTACCCGGGCCCGCCGTCGGTAGCAGGACCCGCCGTCGGTACCCCGCCCCGTCGTCAGACCGCCGCCCAGCCGTCGTCGACCGGCAGCACCGCGCCGTTGATGTTGCTCGCGGCGTCCGAGGCGAGGAACACGATCACCGCGGCCTGTTCCTCGGGCTGGGCCAGCGCGCCGGCGTTGACGAAGTGCGCGCCGAGGGTGGCCGGGCCGTGGGCGGTCTGGTCGGCGTCGAGGACGATGCCGGTCAGGGTGCCGCCCGGGGCTATCGCGTTGGCCCGGATGCCCTGCTTGCGGTACATCACCGCGAGGTTCTTCGTCAGCCCCACCACCCCGTGCTTCGAAGCCGTGTAGGCGGCGCCCGCCGCGCTGCCCCGCAGGCCCGCCTCGGAGGCGGTGTTCACTATCGCGCCCCTGCCCGCCTTCAGCATGTGCGGCAGCACCGCCCTGGTCAGCAGGAAGGGCGCGGTGAGGTTGACCCGCAGAACCCGCTCCCACTCGGTGTCCGAGACGTCCGCGAGCGCCGACATCCGGTCCATGATCCCGGCGTTGTTCACGAGGACGTCGACCCCGCCGAAGGACTCCACGGCGGTGCGTGCCACCTCGTCGACCACCGCCTGGTCGCTGAGGTCGCCCACCACGGCCACCGCGGTGCCGCCCGCTTCCTCGATCTCCGTGACGACGGCCCCGGCCGTGTCGGCGTTCAGGTCCGCGACCACGACCCGGTCGCCCTGGGCCGCGAAGGCGAGGGCGGCGGCGCGCCCGATGCCCGAGCCCGCCCCGGTGACGATCACGCTGCGTCCGTCGACTGCGGTCATGTGAGGTGCTCCCGATCTCCGTGTGAGGACGTGTGTGAGGGCGTGTGTGAGGGCGTTCCGCGGGTGCGCGGACGCTTCGCCTGGACCCACTCTACGACTTATTGTCTGTGAGTGACATAAAGATGTGGGGGAGAATGCGCGGAAACGGGATCACCTGAGCCGGAGGACGACATGACCGCAGCCGGCGGACGCACCGGACGGCCGCCCCTCACCGAGGAGCGGAAGGCCGAGATCCGGTTGGACATCGCGCGGGCCGCGGTCGACCTGTTCGTCAACCAGGGCGTGACGGCGACCACCGGCGAGCAGATCGGGCAGGCGGTCGGCATCTCCGCGCGCACCGTCTGGCGCTACTTCCCCAGCAAGGAGGCGTGCGTCAGGCCCCTCTTCACGGCGGGCATCGACCTGCTCGCCGACCGGCTGCGACAGTGGGGGCCCGGGGAGCCCCTGGACGAGATCTTCACACCGGCCCTGACGACGGACCTGCGGGTGGGGCAGGGCCCCGACCGGGCCACCGTGGGCGCCCTGGTGCGGCTCACCCGTACCGAGCCGGGGCTGCGCGCGGTCTGGCTCCAGACCCACGACGAAGCCGAACCGGCGTTCGCCCGCGCCCTCGCCGAGCGCGCCGGGCTGCCGGCGGACGACCTGCGGTCCACGATCCAGGCGGCGATGTTCAACGCGGCCCTGCGCGCGGCCGTCGAGCACTACGCCTGGCACGACGCCGACGCCGGCCTCGACCGCACGGCGGCGGAGGCGGCCCTCGAACGCACCCTGCGCGAGGCGCTCATCACCGCCACGGAGGGGCTGACCTGACGAGGGCCCCCGGCACCTGATCAGACCCTCGGCCCCCGACCAGGCGGCCCGGACCTCGTACAGCCCTCCGGCCCCTGACCAGCCACATCCGCCCGTGACCAGGCACATCCATCCCTCGACCAGGCTCGGACCCTCGGCCAGGCTCCCCCGCCCCCCGCCGGTCGGAGTCAGACCTTCCGGTAGGTGTACGCCTCCGCGGCCGCCGCCTCCACCGCCGCCAGGTCGGCGCCCGTGGACGCCGTGACGACCGCGGCCACCGCTCCCTCGACGAACGGGGCGTCCACCAGCCGGGCGCCGTCCGGGAGTTCGTCGCCCTCGGCGAGCAGCGCCTTCACCGTGAGCACGGCACTGCCCAGGTCGGTGAGGATGGCGACGCCGGCCCCGCGGTCCACGGAGGCGGCGGCTTCGGCGATCAGCTCCGCGCTGGTGCCGAGCCCGCCGTCCTCGGCGCCGCCCGCCGAGGCCACCCGCACCGTCGTCCCGCCGCCGGTCAGTCCGCGCGCCAGTTCGGCCACGGACGCGGCGACCGCGGCGCTGTGGGACACGAGGACGATCCCGACCAGATTCGTGTCAGTCACCGTGTGCCTCCGTGAGGGCCGCGACCAGCAGGGCCGCCGACGTGGCGCCGGGGTCCTGGTGGCCGATGCTGCGCTCGCCCAGGTAGCTGGCCCGTCCCTTGCGCGCCTGCAACGGTGTGGTGGCCAGCGCGCCCTGCTCGGCCGCCGTGCGGGCGGCCCCGAAACCGTCGCCGAGCGCGTCGACGGCGGGCAGCAGGGCGTCGATCATCGTCTTGTCGCCGGGTGCCGCGCCGCCGAGGGTCATCACCGCCTCCACCCCGGTGCGGAACGCCGTGGCGAACTCGGCCTCGCTGACCTCGGCGGCGTCCCCGAGAGCCTTGCCGGTGCGGCGCAGCAGCGTGCCGTACAGCGGCCCGGACGCCCCGCCGACGGTCGAGATCAACTGCCGTCCGCTGACCGTGAGCACCCCGCCAGGGGTGTCCGGGGCCTCCTTCTCCAGGGTCGCCGTGACGGCCGCGAACCCCCGGCGCAGGTTGCTGCCGTGGTCGGCGTCCCCGATGGGCGAGTCGAGCGCGGTGAGCCGATCGGCCTCGCGCTCCACGGACGCGGCGGTCGCCGTCATCCAACGACGGAAGAAATCGGCGTCGAGCACGGGATCTCCTAACGTGATGAGTACGGTGCGTTACCGGGCCTCACCGTGTCACATACCCCAGCGCAGCCCCGCGGTCCGCACCGGCGCGTCCCACAGGCGCAGCAGCTCGCCGTCGACCTGGCAGAGGGTGACGGAGGCGCCGGCCATGTCGAGGGACGTGACGTAGTTGCCGACGAGGGTGCGGGCGACGGCGACACCACGCGCCGTGAGGATGCGCTGCACCTCGGCGTTGAAGCCGTACAGCTCCAGCAGCGGGGTGGCGCCCATGCCGTTGACCAGCACGAGCACCGGGTTGCGCGGGGACATGTCGTCGAGGACGGCGTCCACCGCGAACTCGGCTATCTCACCCGACGTCATCATGGGCCGCCGCTCCCGGCCGGGCTCGCCGTGGATGCCGACGCCCAACTCCAGTTCGCCGTCCGGGAGATCGAAGGTGGGGCTGCCCTTCGCGGGGGTGGAGCAGGCGCTGAGCGCGACGCCGAAGCTGCGGGAGTTCTCGTTGACCTGCCGTCCGATCGCCTCGACGCGTTCCAGGGGCTGTCCCTCGTCGGCGGCTGCGCCGGCGATCTTCTCGACGAACAGCGTCGCGCCGGTGCCGCGGCGGCCGGCCGTGTACAGGCTGTCGGTGACCGCCACGTCGTCGTTGACCAGCACCTTGGCGACCTGGATGCCCTCGTCCTCGGCCAGCTCGGCCGCCATGTCGAAGTTGAGGACGTCGCCGGTGTAGTTCTTGACTATGAACAGCACGCCCGCGCCGCTGTTCACGGCCGCGGCGGCCCGCAGCATCTGGTCGGGCACCGGGGACGTGAACACCTCGCCAGGACAGGCGGCGGACAGCATGCCGGGCCCCACGAACCCGCCGTGCAGTGGCTCGTGCCCCGAGCCGCCGCCGGACACCAGGGCGACCTTCCCGGCCACGGGGGCGTCCCGCCGCACTATCACCCGGTTCTCGACGTCGACGGTCAGTTCGGGATGGGCCGCCGCCATGCCGCGCAGCGCGTCGGCCACCACGGTCTCCGGGACGTTGATGAGCATCCTCATCGGTACCTCCTGGCGAGATGGGCAGATGGGCCTCTGGCCGGTGTCTTCACTGGTCAGAGTGGATCTGGCCGGTTGTCGATCTCGGAGTGTTCAGTTGTGCTGCCCAGGGGCGGCGGGAGCGGGCCCCTAGGGAAAGTATCGACCTTGCGGCGGTGAAGGTCACGAGCTGGGCCGTGCCGGGCGTCCCAGACCGTGGGGGACCACCGTGATCCACGGCCCCTCGCGGAAGGGGGGGGCGAGGCTATGCGGTCGGGCCGCTCGGGCCGCTCGGGCCGGTCGGTGCGGCCGGGGCGGTCAGGGTGCCGAGGCGGCCGGACCTCACGGCGGCGACGACACCGCCGTCGACCAGGAGGTCGGTGCCGGTGATGAACGACGCGTCCGGGCCGAGCAGGAAGGCGGCTGCGGCGGCGATGTCGCCGGGCGTGCCGAGACGGCCGGTCGCGGAGGCGTCGACCATGGCGCGCATGACTCGGCCGGACTCGCCCGCGAGCTCCTGCTGTCCCATCGGAGTGGAGATCACGCCGGGGCTGATGCTGTTGAGGCGGGCGCCGCGCTCGCCCCAGGCGGAGCCGGCGGCCGCGACGCGCACATGGTTGGCGCGCTTGGCGATCCCGTAGGCGGCGGCCGGGGTGGTGACGATGTCCGGGCTGAGGAACGGCAGTTGGAGGAGTTGGTCGGCGGGGGTGTGGGCGAGGGCGTGCTCCTGCTCGGGGGTGAGCGCCGGCGCGAGGTGGCCTGCCATGCTGGCGATCACCACGCCGGCGCCCCCGGCGGCGACGACGGGTGCGAACGCGTCGAGCACGAGCGCCACGCCGAGCAGGTCCACCTCGAGGATCGCCCGCGCGGGCGCCTGGACGGGGGACAGTCCGGCGGTGTGCACGACCTGGTCGACCTCGCCCGCCGCCCGCGCGGTCAGCGCCAGGTGCTGGACGGAGGCGGCCGAGGTCACGTCGACCACCTGCGTGACCACGGTGAGGCCCTCGTCGCCCAGCGTCTGTTCGGCGGCCCGGAGAGCGTCCTGCCCGATGTCGGCCAGCAGGACCGTGCGGCCCGCGCCCAGCCTGCGCGCCACCGCCAGGCCCATGCCACCGGCTCCGACGATGACCAGCACCTTCGCGCTCATGTTCCGCCTCCCGCCCATTTACGAGACAGGTTGTCTCGATGACTTGGTCACCCTACCTCTCCCGCTAATCTCGTCACCATGGCTGACTCACCGCGGGGGCGTGCTCGGAGCGAGAGCGCACGGCAGGCCATCCTGGAGGCGACCCGGGACGAGCTGGCGGCGAGCGGGTACGACAAGCTGTCGATCGACCGCATCGCGACCGCCGCCGGCGCGGGCAAGCAGACCGTCTACCGCTGGTACCGCTCCAAGAACGAGCTGGTCGCCGAGTGCATCCTGGAGGGGTACGTCCCGGCCAGGACCGCCGTGATCGCGGACAGCGGCGAGGCCCGCGACGACCTGCGCGCCTGGTTGCGAGCCTTCGCCGATTTCCTCGCCGAGCCCGAGAACGCCTCCCTGATCCGCGCGTGCACCGCCGCGGCGGCCGAGAGCGACGAGGTGGCGGTGAGGTTCTACGAGAGCCTCACCGCCACCAACGAGGCCGCCCTCACCGCCCGTCTGGACAGCGCGGTGCGCCGCGGGCAGGTGCGGGCCGGCACGTCGACCGCGGCCATGTCCGAGGCGCTCATCGGTGCGATGCTCTACCGGCTGCTCGTACGGCAGCCACCCACTGACGAGTTCATCGACGGCCTCCTCGACATGGTGTGCGACTGACGAACCGTCAGGACTGCGGCTGCGGGTGCTACTTAGGCGTCGACGCCGCGCGGAGCCGGGACAACTCCTGCCGGTGCGCGGCGAGTTCGGGTGCCGCCGGGCCTGTGGTCGGTGGGCGGGCCCGGAGTGATCCCGCCGCGTCCGGGGGCTCCGCCTCGGCGGCGGGTCAGGAGGTGCGCCGGACGGCGATGATGTTGTCGGTGACGGTCGCGGTCCGCCCCTCGGGGCCGGTGGCGGTGCGCTGGGGTGCGTCGCCCCGCTCGACGCGCCAGGTGTCGTCGAGCCGCAGTGAGGCGATGACGTCGTCGGGAGTGGGGTAGCGGATGTCCTGGCCTGCCTGCCAGGACCAGGGGGCGGTGGAGGCGTGTTCGATCACGATCAGCAGTCCTCCCGGGGCTACGGCCTCGGCGGCCCGGCGCAGGACGTGCTCGCGGGCCATGGTGATCGGGGAGTGGAAGTAGGCGGCGGTGACCAGGTCGAAGGTCCCGTCGGGGAACGTCTCGGCGAGGTCGTGCCGCCGGGTGTGGATCCGGTCGGTGACGCCGGTGGCCGCGGCGCCCGCCGCCACCCGGTCGAGGGCGGTCTGTGACACATCGACGGCGGTGACGTCCCAGCCCTGCGCGGCGAGCCAGAGTGCGTCGCCGCCGTGGCCGCACCCCAGGTCGAGGGACGTGCCGGGAGCGGGAGCCAGGTCGGCAAGCAGGGCGGTCAGGACGGGGTTGGGCTTGGTGCCCCACCGCGCGTCCATGCCGGCGTAGTGCTTCTCCCAGAAGACGGCGGACTCGTTGGCGCTGTTCACGGGCGGGGCCTTTCGACGCGGGCGGTCAGGAGCGGGGTGCCGGGCGCTTGGCCGGGCCGCTGCCACGACACTGCGACGGAGACTGCCGGAGTTGCAAAGCCTCATGCCGTTTCAGCATGCTGGGGAGCATGGGCGGCGAGAAGGGTGACAAAGGCGAGAAGGGTGCGAAGGGCGCGAAGGGTGACAGGCAGGAGCGGCTGGCCGCGGTGGGGCCTCGACTGCGGGATCTGCGGCGACGGCACGGCCTGACGCTGGCCGTCCTCGCGGAGCGGACCGGCATCAACGAGAGCACCCTCTCCCGGCTCGAAGGCGGTACCCGGAAACCGACCCTCGACATGCTTCTGCCGCTCGCCGAGGTCTACGCCGTTCCCCTGGACGACCTGGTCGGCGCTCCCCGCACCGGGGACCCCCGGATCCACCTCAGACCGGTCACCCGCGACGGGATGACCTTCGTACCGCTCAGCCGGCCCGGAGGCGTCCAGGCCCACAAGCTCCTCATCCCGCCCAGGCCCGGCACCGAACCGCGGCTGCGCACCCACGAGGGCTTCGAATGGGTCTACGTCCTGGCAGGCCGCCTGCGCCTGCTGCTCGGCGACGAGACAGTGATCCTCAAGGCCGGTGAAGCCGCCGAGTTCGACACCCGCGTGCCGCACTGGCTCGGCCCCGACGACCGACGCACCGTGGAACTCCTGATCCTCTTCGGCGCCCAGGGAGAACGGGCCCACCTCAGGGCCCGCACGCCGTGACCCCGGCCCGCGCATCCTGAACCCCTGCCCGCGCACCCTCCCCCCGGCCGGGGTGGACGAGAACCCGGCGTCCGGCGGGAGCGGGAACCCGCCGTCCTCCGGTCTCCCGTGCCGTCCGCTCCCGCCGGGAGAGAATCCAGGGCATGAACAAGGTCTTGATCACCGGTGGTGCCGGTTACATCGGCAGCACCGTCGCCTCCGCCCTCGCCGACCAGGGGGTCGTGCCCGTCGTCCTCGACGACCTCTCCACCGGACGCCGCGAGTTCGTCGGCGACGGCCGCGCGTTCTACGAGGGGGACATCGCCGACGGCGCACTCGTGGACCGGGTCTTCGCCGACCATCCCGACATCGGCGCGACGCTGCACTGCGCGGCGAAGATCGTCGTCCCCGACTCCGTCGCGGAGCCGCTGCGTTACTACCGCGAGAACGTCGCGAAGACCGTCGACCTCCTCGACTCCCTCCAGCGCAACCGCTGCCGGCGGGTGGTGTTCAGCAGCTCCGCCTCGATCTACGCGCCCACCGACGCCGTCCGCGTCGACGAATCGTCGTCCGTGGGCGCGGCGAGCCCCTACGCGCGGACCAAGCAGATGATGGAACAGGTCCTCCAGGACTGGACCGTCGCGGCCCCGGTGCGGGTCATCGCCCTGCGCTACTTCAACCCGATCGGAGCCGACCCGCGCCTGCGCACCGGACTGCAGAACCCGCAGCCGAGCCACGCGCTCGGCAAGCTCATCGAGGCGCACACCCAGGGAACGCCGCTCACCATCACGGGAGTCGACTGGGCGACCCGCGACGGCAGCGGCATCCGTGACTACATCCACGTCTGGGACCTCGCCGAGGCCCATGTCGCGGCCCTCACCCGCTTCGACGACGTCGTCGAACCCACCGCCGACGACCGCTACCGGGTCATCAACATCGGCACGGGAACGGGCACGACCGTCCGTGAACTGGTGGCCGCCTTCGAAGAAGCCGTCGGTGAGACCCTCGACGTCCGTGAGGCCGCCCCGCGCCCGGGAGATGTGATCGGCTGCTGCGCCGGCAACGACACCGCACGCCGACTCCTCGGCTGGAAGGCCCAGTTGAGTATCGCTGACGGGGTGCGGGACGCCCTGGCCTGGCGGGAGAAGTGGGCCGCGCACCTGACCGCGAGCTGAGCCGCTCGACCCTGGAGGCGGCGGGCTGGCCGGGGGCCCCGCCGCCCCGCCCTCCCGCCGTCGCCTCCCTGTGGATCGGTGGGTATCGGGCCCCTTACGTCGAATCCGTGTTCCATTTGCGCCACGGGACGGGATAAAGTCGACTTCCGCGAGATCTTGCACGGAGTAAGGAGACAGCGGCGATGGAGAACAGGCCGCCCGCCCGCCGGGGACGACCCCCGGGGTCCCGGAGCGACGGGGGAGAGCTGACGGTCCGTCAGTCGGCCATCGTCCGCTGCATCACCGAAGCGGTCGACCGGCAGGGCTACCCGCCGTCGATGCGGGAGATCGGCCAGGCGGTCGACCTCGCCAGCACCTCGTCCGTCGCCCACCAACTGGCGGCCCTGGAGCGCAAGGGCGTCCTCTACCGCGACCCGAAACGCCCCCGCGCCTACCGCGTCCGGCCCACCTGGGCACCCGACCTCAGCACCAGGAACGACCAGAGCGTCGACGTCCCCCTGGTCGGCACGATCGCCGCCGGCGCCCCGCTGCTCGCCGACGAGATGATCGAGGACGTCTACGCGCTGCCCCGCCAGATCGTCGGCGACGGCGACCTGTTCGCCCTGACCGTGTCGGGCGACAGCATGATCGACGCGGCGATCTGCGACGGCGACATCGTGACCGTCCGCCGGCAGGACAGCGCCGACCACGGCGACATCGTCGCCGCGCTCCTGGACGACGGCGCCACCGTCAAGGTGCTGCGCCGACAGGACGGGCAGGTGTCGCTGATGCCCCGCAACCCCGCCTACCAGCCCATCCCGGGCGACGACGTCAGGATCCTCGGCAAGGTCGTCGGCGTCCTGCGCCTGCTGTGACCCCGGCCGGGACGCCTCGCGGTCGGCGACGCGCCGGGCTCACCCGCGTGACGTCCCGCCCTGGGGCCGGACGGTGAGGACGAGCTTGCCCCGCAGGTGACCGGCGTCGAGCAGCCGGTGCGCGTCGGCGACCCGCTCGAACGGGAACGTCTCCTCCACATGGACCCTGAGCCTGCCCTGTTCGACGAGGTCGACGAGAGCGCGCAGGGCGACCGGATCGGGGTCCACCGCGATGCCGCTGAAGCGCATGCCGGCCGCCTCGTACCTGGCGACGAGCCGCAGGTCCTCCTCGGCGACCGCCGTCACCAGGTGACCGCCGGGCCTGAGCACGGCGAGCGACCGCTCGACGGCGTCGCCGCCGATCGTGTCGAGCACGACGTCGATGCCGCGGACCGCCTCGGCGAAGTCGACCGCCGTGTAGTCGATCACCTCGTCGGCGCCGAACCCCTCCACGAACTCCCGCTTGCTCCCGGCGGCGGTCGTGATCACATGCGCGCCGAGCGCTTTCGCGATCTGGATCGCGACATGACCGACCCCGCCGCCACCGCCGTGGACCAGGACGCGGTCGCCCTCGCGCACACCGGCGAGGTCGACGAGCCCCTGCCACGCCGTCAGCCCGACGACCGGCAGCGCCGACGCCTCGATGTGCGAGAGCGATGCCGGCTTGCGCTCCAGGTGCAGCGCGGGCGCCGACACGACCTCGGCGTACGCGCTCGCCGCCCGCGGGAACAGCGGCATCCCGAACACCTCGTCGCCGGGCCTGAACCGGTCCGTCCGCGCCTCCTCGACCACGCCGCTGACGTCCCAGCCGAGGATGAAGGGCGGCTGACCGAGCAACGGGAACTCACCGGAGCGCAGCCGCCCCTCCAGCGGGTTGAGACCGATCGCCTCGACACGTACGAGGACCTCGGTGGGCAGCGCCCGTGGCTCGGGCACGTCCACGACGGTGAGCACCTCGGGACCGCCGAACGTCTGCTGCGTGATGGCTCGCATGACTCTCCTGGCTCTGGAAAAAAGGGGGAGAGACCCAGGCTAGATATCCGACGGGAACCAGCAGGTACCTTAGGCGCCATGAGCGGATTCGGTCCCGGCGGTCCCTTCCTCGCCGACTGCCCGGCACGTCTGACGGTCGAACTCCTCGCCGACAAGTGGACGGCGGTCGTGCTCTACGGCCTCAGCAGAGGCCCGGTGCGGCACGGCGAGCTGATCGAGCTGATCGGCGGCATCTCCCGCAAGATGCTCACCCAGACCCTGCGACGCCTGGAGGCACACGGACTCGTCAGCCGCCACGCGTACGCCGAGGTCCCACCCCGCGTCGAATACGAACTGACCCCGCTCGGCGCGAGCCTCATCGACCCGATCCACACCCTGACCGAGTGGGCGAGAGAGAACGCCGACGCGGTACTCGACGCACTCGACACCACCCCGGAGCCGAACGGGCACGGAGACTGAGGCGCGCAGTGTCTTCTCCGCGGCCGTCTGTCCCGGCGGGTTCCCACGACCGTTGAGCCGGCGTCCGGAACCCGTCAGAAGGGCAGGCCCCGCAGGTCCACAGCGGAGGCCAGGTGCGTCCGGCCGTTCAGATCGTAGAACATCGCGTCCAGAGACCGGGCCCGCCCGCCGTCGGGCTGTTCGGCGGTGACGGGCACGGAGAGGCGGCTCCACCCCATCTGTACGTAGAACGGGACCAGTTCGGGGCGGGGAAGCAGAACGACCGTCTCGGCGCCGCCAGTTCGGGCGTGCTCGACCGCGACGCTGACCATGGTCCGGTCGAGGCTGCGGTCTCGATACGCGGAGTGCGTCCGCACCTCTCCCAACCCGGCGGCGCGGCGCGGCACTCCGTCGAAGGCCATGTCCCGCAACAGCCATTCCACGGAGGCGACCGGTCGGCCGTCGGAGACCGCGGTGAGGGTGTGCCGATCGTCCGCTCGGACGAGACGGAGTTCGCCACCGTCTCCGAGGTGTCCGGGGGAGCGGGGCGCGTCCGGTCGGACCGTGGCATCGGGCTCGAACCGGTAGCGCAGACACTCCAGGCCACTTGACTGGACGGTCCCGTCCGCGCGGGCTCCCAGACGGCGCAGCAGCGCGATCGAGGCCGCGTTTGCCGGCAGGACGAACGCGAGGACGGCGGGGAGGCCGAGCCGGCCGAACGCCAGGTCCAGGCACGCGCGGCCGGCCTCACCCGCGATCCCGCGACCCTGGGCACGCGGGTGCAGCGCGAAACCCAGGTCGACTCCGTGTTCGGGCCGATTGCGCAGTCCCACCCGGCCGAGGAACGAGCGCGTCGCGGCCTCCCTGACCGCGAAGTCGCCGTACCCGTGCCGTGCCCAGTGAGCGACGTGGTCGGCACACATGGCTTCGGCCGCGGACCGACTGTCCGCCCGGCCGGTCGCCAGCCATCTCATGACGCTGTCCTGGCTGACCACGGTCTCGAAGAGATCGTCGCTGTCCTCGCGGTGGATCGGCTCCAACACAAGCCGTCGGGTACGCAGAACGGGTCCGCTCGACCAGGACACTCAGCAGCTCCTCTCGCCCAAGAACCCGAGGAGCCTACCCGCGGAGTCCCCGGAGCGCGGGGCGCGCCCGGCTCACCTCATGCCGTTGGGGTCGCCGTGAGGACCAGGGCCGCCTGGTCGTCGTCGACCTCTGTGCCGAGGGTGAACTCCCGTACCGCCTCGGTGAGGACGGCGATGACGTCCCGCGCGGTGTGTCCGGTGCCGATTCCGGCGTCCAGGGCCGCCGCGAGGCGTTCCTCGCCGAACTGGTCGCGGCCTCCGTCGCGGGCCTCGATGATGCCGTCGGTGTACAGGAGCAGGCTCTCCGACGGCGCGAGCCGCAGCCGCCGGGTGGGCAGGTGCGGGTCGGCGGCGATGCCGAGCAGGGCGCCGTCCAGTTCGACGGGCCGCACCGGGCCGGCTCCGTCGATGAGCAGGGGAAGGGTGTGCCCGGCCCGGACGAGGTCGATGTCGAGGCCGCCGGAGTCCACCGGGGTGAGATGGCCGTAGACGAGGGTGACGAACCCGGTTCCGTGGTCCTGGGGCCGGTCCAGGAGGGCCTGGTTGACGGCGTGCACGACGGCCTCGGGGCCCGGCAGCAGCGGCGCGACGGCGCGGGCGGTGTGGCGGACCAGGGCCGTGGTGGTGGCCGCGATCGCGCCGCGCCCGCAGACGTCGCCGAGCATGAACGCCCAGCCGCCGTCCCGGAGCGGGAAGACGTCGTAGAAGTCGCCGCCGATGTCGAGGCCCTCGCCCGCCGGGTGGTAGTGGACGGCCGCCTCGGCGCCGGGCAGCTCGGGCACCCGGGGCAGCAGCAGCCCGGCCTGGAGGTCGCGGGCCAGGGCGACCCGCTGCGTGTACTGGCGGGCGTTGAGCACGGCGAGGGCCGCGCGGCGGGCGAGTTCCTCGGCCAGGGCGACGGCGTGGCCGTCGAAGACGTGCTCGCCGGTGGAGAGCAGGGTCAGCGTGCCGAAGGCGCGACCGCGGTCCAGCAGCGGCAGGCACAGGTATCCGGTGACCCCGAGGTCGTGCCACGGCCCTGGGCCGGTGGGCGTGCGGCGGGCCACCTCGCTCAGACCGGAGGCGAGGACCCGCGCGACCGCGTCGTCGTCGGCGTCGTACAGCGGGATGTGCGAGGCGAGCAGGGTCTCCTCGTCCCGGGTGGGCGCGGCGGTGGCGACCCGGCGGACCCGGCCCGCCTCCACGATGTCGACGGCGCTGAGCGGGGCGAGGGCGGGCACGCACGCGGTGGCCAGCCGCCGCAGAGTCTGGGTGTGGTCGAGGTCGGAGGAGAGCGCCGTACTGGCCCTGAGCAGGAACGCGAGGTCCTTGCGGGCGGCCGCCTCCTTCGCCTCCGCGGCGAGCCTCGCCCGCTCGGCCTGGTGGCGTTCGACGGCGAGGGCGGCCGTGTCGGCGAAGACCCGGGACAGGGCGAGGTCGGACTCCTGCGGGGTGCGCGGGACCCGGTGGTACATGGCGAAGGTGCCGAGCAGCGACCCGTCCCGCGCCAGGATCGGCGTGGACCAGCAGGCCGCCAACCCGGCCCGGTCGGCCAGCTCGCGGAAGTCGTCCCAGAAGGGGTCGGTGGCGATGTCGTCGACGATGACCATCTGTCTGCGGTGCGCCGCCGTGCCGCACGAGCCGACGCCCTCGCCCGCCGCGATGCCGTCGATGGCCTGGTTGTAGAAGGACGGCAGGCTCGGCGCCGCGCCGTGCCGCAGATGCCGTCCGTCGCTGTCGGCGAGCAGCACGGAGGCGAGGATCTCGTAGGGCGCGAGTTCCTCGATGACCCGGACCATGCCGTCCAGCACCTGGTCGAGCGGTGCCTGGCGGGCGATCTGCTCCAGCAGCGCGCGGTGTTCGGCGGTGAGCCGCTGGGCGTGCTTGACCTGGGTGGTCTCCACGCCGATGACGCGTACGCCGGTGACGTTGCCGCCGGCGTCGAACCGGGGTTCGTAGGTGAAGTCGAAGAACGCCTCCCGGACGGCGGGAGGGGTGCCGAGCAGGACCCGGGCGTCGCGTCCGGTGTGCGTCCTGCCGGTGCGGAACGCCGCGTCGAGCAGCGTCATCAGCTCATGACCGGCCAGTTCGGGCACGAGATCCGCGAGCGGTACGCCCGTGCGGACCCGGTCGCCGCCGCCGATCGCGGTGAAGAACGCCGGGTTGGCGGCCTCCACCAGGTGCGCGGGCCCGGCCAGGGACGCGAACACGGCCGTCGACTGGCCGAACAGGGACCGGATGTCCAGCTCCGCCTCGGCCGGGCCGGTGCCGGACTCGACGGGCCGGTGAGGATGCTGCCCAGGAACGACGGTCATCGTCCTTCCACCTGCCTCTCACGTGCCGCGGGTGCCGAGGACGGAATGTCCCCGGTCGGGGGGTGCAGCGTGTCGGCGAGTGCCCGTTGGGCCGTCGCGAAGACGCCGATGGCCTGGTCGAGTCCGGTCAAACCGAAGACCCGGGCCACCGAACCGGGAACGGCCGCCAGCCGCAGCACGCCGCCGCGCGCGGACAGCCGCTGGTGGATCGTCACCAGGGTGCTGATGCCGGTGGAGTCGCAGAAGTCGAGGTCGGCGCAGTCGATCACCAGCAGCGGCTGGAGGCGCGGCCCGGCGAGCGCCGCGTCCGCCGCCTCCGCCAACTGCACCGCGCTGTGGTGGTCCAGCTCACCGCGCAGCGCGAACACGGTGGCCCGTGCCATCGGCCGGACCTTCACCGAGAACACCGTCGGTCACCTTCGCTCCTGATCCGTACCGTCACGACATCGATCATAAGGACGGCGCCCGCGGAGCGGACGACCGCGTCCCCGCACCGGGCGACCGCCCGTGCGCGGCCCGCCCCGCCCGCCGCCCCGCGACCGGGACGACAGGCCCTAGCCTTCCCCCTGTGACGGATGTGACGCACGAGGGTGACGCGGGGCCGCAGGCGAGGGCACCGGGGATGCGGTGCGGGACGTTCAACGTGCTCCACGGGCGCGCCCTGCGCGGCGACGGCCGGCCCGTCCCGTTCGCCCCCGGTGACCCCCGGGCGCCGCTCGCCACCGCAGTCGCCGCCCTCGACGCCGATCTGCTCGCCCTCCAGGAGGTGGACCGCTACCAGGACCGGTCAGGGCTGGTCGATCAGGCGGCCGTGGCCGCCGCCGCGATGGACGCCGTCGACTGGCGGTACGCCTCCGCCGTCCACGGCCGGACCGTACCGGGGCGGGGCTGGGTGCCTGACCCCGAGGTGCCCGGCGCCCGCCTCTACGGGCCCGGTGACGTCGCGGGGGCCGCCGGCGCCGCGCCCTCGCTCGGGATCGCCCTACTGTCCCGGCGTCCGGTGCGCGCCTGGCGGGTGCTGCGCCTGGCGCCCGCCCCGGTGCCGCTGCCGCTGCGGGTCGCCGGGCGGGCCGGCCTCGTGCTGAGCCGGGACCAGGCGCGGGCGGCCGTCGCGGCCGTGGTGGAGGGCGAGCGCGGGGCGTTCACCGCCGTGGCGCTGCACCTGTCCTTCGTGCCCGGCTGGAACGCGCGCCAACTGCGCGCCGTCCGGCGGTGGATCGTCGACCTGCCCAGGCCGTGGCTGCTGCTCGGGGACTGCAACCTGGTCGGCCCGCTGCCGAGAGCGGTCCTCAACGGGCCGCTCGGCGGCGAATGGGCCGATCTCGCCCGGACCCCGACCTACCCCGCCCACCGGCCAGCCGTGCAGTTCGACCACCTCCTCGCCGCGGGCGTCGGCGAGGCGGCGGTCGGCGCGGTGTGCGCGCCGCGCACCGGGATATCGGACCATCGGCCACTGCTGGCCGAACTGCCGCTGTGACGCGGTCAGCGCTCCAGGCCGCCGTCCGCCGGCTCTCTCATAAGGTGCGGCCTTCCTCCCGGCGACGGCGCCGCCTGACCCGGATGCCGTGTCGCGCGAGAATGCCTGGCGCCCCCCGCGTCGCCGCCCGGTGCGGGGGCGCCCGGCGCCGAACGGTCAGGATCCGAGAAGCGCGCGGCCGGTGGGCCCGGTTAGCGTGGCGGGCATGGACATCAGCATCCACGCGAGCTTCCTGCCGCACGACGGACCGGAGGCGGCCCTCGTCTTCTACCGGGACGTCCTCGGCTTCGAGGTCCGCGGCGACGCCGGGCACGCCGGCATGCGCTGGCTCACCGTCGGCCCGCCGGGCCGCCCGGAGACGTCCATCGTCCTGCATCCGGCGATCGCCGACCCCGGCCTCACCGACGAGGAGCGCAGGACCATCGTCGAGATGATGGCCAAAGGCACCTTCGCCATGGTCCTCTTGGCCACCGACGACATCGACGCCGCCTTCGACCTGCTCGCGGCCCGCGGCGCCGACGTCGTGCAGGAACCCACCGACCAGCCCTACGGGGTGCGCGACTGCGCCTTCCGCGACCCGGCGGGCAATCTGATCCGCCTCCAGGAACGCTCCTGAGCCGTCCGCCCCACCGCCGGACCAGAGAATCGTTCCGCCCGACCGATGGAGACACCATGAGCAAGGCCTCGCGGAGGGACGCGCCCGCGTCCGAGGCACACCTCGCCGACAGCCACGACCTGATCCGGGTGCACGGCGCGCGCGAGAACAACCTGAAGGACGTCAGCGTCGAACTGCCCAAGCGCAGGCTGACCGTCTTCACCGGCGTCTCGGGGTCAGGCAAGAGCTCCCTGGTGTTCGACACCATCGCCGCCGAGTCGCAGCGGCTCATCAACGAGACCTACAGCGCCTTCGTGCAGGGCTTCATGCCGACCCTGGCCAGGCCGGAGGTCGACGTCCTCGAAGGACTGACCACCGCCATCACCGTCGACCAGCAGCGGATGGGCGCCGACCCGCGCTCCACCGTCGGCACCGCCACCGACGCCAACGCGATGCTGCGCATCCTCTTCAGCCGGCTCGGCGACCCGCACCTCGGGCCGCCCGGGGCCTTCGCCTTCAACGTCCCCTCGGTCCGGGCCAGCGGCGCCATCACCGTCGAGCGGGGCGCGAAGAAGGCCGTCAAGGCCACCTTCTCGCGCACCGGCGGCATGTGCCCGCGCTGCGAGGGCCGCGGCACGGTCACCGACCTCGACCTCACCCAGCTCTACGACGACTCCCTCGCACTGTCCGAGGGCGCGCTCTCCGTCCCCGGGTACAAGGCGGGCGGCTGGAGCTACCGCCTCTACAGCGAGTCCGGCTTCTACGACCCGGACAAGCCGATCAAGAAGTTCACCCGGCGGGAACTCCACGACTTCCTCCACCACGAGCCGGTCCGGATGAAGATCGCGGGCATCAACCAGACCTACGAGGGTCTGATCCCGCGTATCCAGAAGTCGATGCTCGCCAAGGACCGGGAGGGGATGCAGCCGCACATCCGCGAGTTCGTGGACCGCGCCGTCACTTTCACCACCTGCCCCGACTGCGAGGGCACCCGCCTCTCCGAGGGCGCCCGCTCCTCGAAGATCGCCGGCATCAACATCGCCGACGCCTGCGCGATGCAGATCAGCGACCTGGCCGCCTGGGTGCGCGGCCTCGACGAGCCGTCGGTCGCGCCGCTGCTCACCGCGTTGCGGCTGACCCTGGAGTCGTTCGTCGACATCGGCCTCGGCTACCTCGCCCTCGACCGGCCCGCGGGCACCCTGTCGGGCGGCGAGGCGCAGCGCGTCAAGATGATCCGGCACCTCGGCTCCTCCCTCACCGACACCACCTACGTCTTCGACGAACCCACCGTCGGACTCCACCCGCACGACATCCGGCGGATGAACGAGCTGCTGCTCGACCTGCGCGACAAGGGCAACACCGTGCTCGTCGTGGAGCACAAGCCGGAGACCATCGCGATCGCCGACCACGTCGTCGACCTCGGACCCGGCGCGGGCGCCGCGGGCGGCACCGTCTGCTTCGAGGGCACCGTCGAACAGCTGCGGGCCTCCGGCACCACCACGGGACGCCACCTCGACGACCGGGTCGCGCTCAAGGACTCCGTCCGCGAGCCCACCGGCACGCTGAAGATCCGCGGCGCGAACGCCAACAACCTGCGGGACGTCGACGTCGACCTCCCGCTCGGAGTGCTCACCGTCGTCACCGGCGTGGCCGGGTCGGGCAAGAGCTCCCTCGTCCACGGCTCGATCCCGGCCGAGGACGGCGTCGTCTCCGTCGACCAGAGCCCCATCCGCGGCTCCCGGCGCAGCAACCCGGCCACCTACACCGGACTCCTCGAACCGATCCGCAAGGCGTTCGCCAAGGCCAACGGCGTCAAACCGGCCCTGTTCAGCGCCAACTCCGAGGGCGCCTGCCCCACCTGCAACGGCGCCGGCGTCGTCTTCACCGACCTCGGCATGATGGCCGGTGTCTCCTCCACCTGCGAGGAGTGCGAGGGCAAGCGGTACCAGGCGTCGGTCCTCGAGTACCGGCTCGGCGGCCGGGACATCAGCGAGGTCCTCGCGATGCCGGTGACGGAGGCGACGGAGTTCTTCGGCTCGGGAGAGGCGGCCACCCCCGCTGCCCACCGCATCCTGGAACGCCTCACCGACGTCGGGCTCGGCTACCTCAGCCTCGGCCAGCCGCTCACCACCCTCTCCGGCGGCGAGCGCCAGCGGCTGAAGCTCGCAACCCACCTGGGCGACAAGGGCGGGGTGTACGTCCTCGACGAGCCGACGACCGGCCTCCACCTCGCCGACGTCGCGCAACTCCTCGCGCTGCTCGACCGGTTGGTGGACGCGGGCAAGTCCGTCATCGTCATCGAGCACCACCAGGCGGTCATGGCCCACGCCGACTGGATCATCGACCTCGGACCGGGCGCGGGCCACGACGGCGGCACGATCGTCTTCGAGGGGACCCCGGCGGAACTGGTCGCGGACCGCTCGACACTCACCGGGGAGCATCTGGCGGAGTACGTCGGCGGCTGAGGGGCGGGGTCAGGGCGGGGGCCGAGCTGGGCTGGGGCGGGCGGGGCAGGGCTGGGCCGACGGTCCGCTGGTGCGGGTCAGGGGCCGAGCGCGGCTGTCGCACCCGCATCTCGTACCGGTATCTCGTACCCGCCTTCCGCACCCACCTCTCGTACCCGCCTTCCGCACCGGCGTTCCGTACCCGGCCCGCTCCCGTGGTTTGGCGCGCCCCGGTGCGGCAACCCGGAGACCGTGACCTCGTCGACATCCCAGCAGGAGCTGTTCCGGTACCTGGAAGACCGCTTCGGCTGCGCGCAGGCGTGCAGCGACTGCGCTCGGGCGTGCGCCGTGCGCGCCGGGCTGCTCGGCCCGGAGGGCAACGGCGAGCAGGAACGGGTGCGCCGCAAGGGGGTCATGTGCGCCGAGGTGTGCGACGCGACCTGTGTGGTGCTGTCCGAGCAGAACAGTCTCGACGAGGCAGGGACGCGGGTGCAGTTGGAGTGGTGCAGGAGCGTCTGCCTGGAGACGGCGGAGATCCTCGACGGACAGCCGGGTGCCACGAAGGCCGCCCAGGCGTGCCGCGCCTGCGCCCAGGCGTGCGCCGACTTCGGCGCCCTGCTGACCGTGATGTGACGCGAGGTGATGTCACGTCACTTCACGTGTCAGCACGGGTCGGCAGCTGTGCGGGGACCGGCAGGACGGACCGGGCCGTCTCGCGGCGGCCCGCGTGAACCGCGATCGGCTCGCGGCGGGTGGAACGGACCGGACCGTCTCGGCGTGAGGGCGGACAAGGGGATAGCCGTTCGACGGCCGAGGCGGATCGGGTCGTCTCGCGCCGTCTGAGGGGAAGTAGCCCCGGACGCGGCCGAGGGGAAGCGGCTCCGGACGCACCCGGCCGACCCCTCGCGGCTGTCGGGCGGTGGCCGAGGCCGCGCCGAGCGGACCCGGCCGACCCCGAGAGGTGGCCGCCGTAGCCGCAGCGGTCGCGGTGGCCGTCGTGCTCAAGGTGATCCGTCCAGGGGGCGGCCCATCCGGACGTTCCAGCGCCCGGCCCTGCCGGAGAGTTCCACGGCCGCCAGCGGTGCGACGTCGGCGCGCCAGAACGCCGACTCCGGTGCCCCCAAGGCCCGTACGATCGCCGCCCTCGCCACGTCAGGCTCCACCACGGCGACGACCCGGCCCGCCTCCCGCGCGGCGGACTCCAGCCAACGCGCCACCCGGTCGCACAGCGCCCGCACCGACTCCCCGCCGTGCGGCGCCTGCTGAGGGTCCGTCAGCCAGCGGGCCAGCTCCGCCGGTTCCCGCTCGGTCACCTCGGCCAGCGTCAGACCGCGCCAACGCCCCGCGTCGCATCCCGCCAACTCCGGTACGGGCACGGCGTCGAGGCCGAGCGCCTCGGCCGTCTCGCGGCAGCGCGCGCCTGGTGAGGCCAGGACCCGGTCCGCCGCGGGCAGGGTGCCGGCCGCCGCGCGGGCCGCTCGCGCGCCCGCCGGATCGAGCGGGCAGCGGCCGTCGTCGAACCGCGCCTCCCGCAGGGCCGCACTGATCGCGGGCGTGATCAACGTCAACCGGGTCGTCATGTGGGCGCTCCGCCTCCCGTCCGTGGTCGGGCCACTCTAAGCGGGCCGCGCCGCCGCATCGGCATTCCCAATTTCTGGAACACGTTCTACGGTGTGCGCCGTCAGGACCGCTCCCGGGAGCCTGGAGGCGCCGTGCATCTCGACCACACGCCCGAGCAGCAGCGGCTGCGCACCGAACTGCGCGCCTACTTCGCCGATCTGGTGCCCGACGACCCCGACGCCCGCTTCCGCGACGCGCTCGGCCAGAAGCGCTTCTACCGGGAGACCATCCGCAGGCTGGGCAGCGACGGCTGGCTCGGCGTCGGCTGGCCCGAGGAGTACGGCGGCCGCGGACTGACGGCGATGGAGCAGTTCATCTTCTTCGACGAGGCCGCCCAGGCCGGCGTCCCGCTGCCGCTGATGGCGCTGAACACCGTCGGCCCGACGATCATGCGGTTCGGCACCGACGAGCAGAAGGAGTACTTCCTGCCGCGGGTCCTCTCCGGTGAGATCGACTTCGCGATCGGCTACAGCGAGCCCGCCGCCGGCACCGACCTGGCCGCCCTCACCACCCGCGCGGTCCGCGACGGCGACACCTACGTCGTCAACGGCCAGAAGATCTGGACCACCAACGGGGACACCGCCGACTGGGTCTGGCTCGCCACCCGCACCGACCCCGAGGCGCCGCCCCACCGGGGCATCACCATGCTGCTGGTGCCGACCTCCGACCCCGGCTACTCCTGCACCCTCATCAACACCCTCGCCTCGCACGACACCACCGCCAGCTACTACGAGAACATCCGGGTCCCCGTCTCCCGCCGGGTCGGCGCCGAGAACCAGGGCTGGCGGCTGATCACCAACCAGCTCAACCACGAGCGCGTCACCCTCGCCGCGCACGGCACCATGGCGATCCGCGCCCTGCACGACGTCCAGCGCTGGGCCAGGGAGACCAAGCTCGCCGACGGCCGCAGGGTCGTCGACCTGCCCTGGGTGCGCAGGCTGCTGGCCCGCACCCACACCCGCCTCGACGCCCTCAAGCTCCTCAACTGGCAGATGGTCAACGCCGTCCAGGACGGCACCCTCACCCCGCAGGACGCCTCCGCCGTCAAGGTGTACGGCTCCGAGGCCCGCAGGGACGCCTACGCGGCGCTGATGGAGATCGTCGGCGCGGCCGGCGCCCTGAAGGACGGCTCGGCGGGCGCGGTCCTCCACGGCGAGCTGGAACGCGGCTACCGCTCGGCCGTCATCTTCACCTTCGGCGGCGGCAACAACGAGATCCAGCGTGAGATCATCTCGTGGATCGGGCTGGGGATGCCCCGGGTGCGGCGATAGCGCGCGTGTGACGAAGCCTTTTAGTTGGCACAAAAGCGGGATAGTTGGCACTGGCTGCCGGCCAGGCGACGAAGCTTCCGTGTGACTCAGCAGGCTAACTGTCGTGTCAGCACGGAATCCGTTGTCTGCGATCGGCCCCGACTAGGCTCACCTCCATGTCCGAGCCAACCCCTGACCCTCGCCTGCAGTCCTTGATCAACCAGCTCCGGCCGGAGGTTGTGAGAACGGTGAAGGTCATCGGATTCGACGGAGCGGACGTCCTGGTGCAGCTCGTGGATGCCGAAGGAGAAGCGACCGAGATCGGTCGGATTCCTCTGCACGAAGCGTCGATGCGTCGGATCGAGCATCCATCCGAGCTGTTTGAGGTCGGCCAGGAGATCGATGCCGAGGAAATCGGGCGTTGGCGCGAAGGGCAGCTTCACCTCTCCGCCAGGGCGTGCGAGACCCCGGCCCTGCGGTCCTTCCTCCTCGCGCTCGAACGCGGGCAGGTCGTCACCGGGACGGTCGCCGAGGTTCACAACTTCGGGGTCTTCGTTCACGTCGACGGCGAACCCGAGGGCCTGTGCACCGGCTTTATTCGGGTGCCGGACCTGACGTGGGGCTGGATCAACCACCCCTCCGAGACAGTCGGAGCCGGCCAGCGGATCACCGCTGAGGTGATCATCGCCGAGACGCGCTCCGGACAGGTCACGCTCTCCTTGAAGGCTCTGCAGGAAGATCCACTCATTCGGTTCGCGGATCAGGCCGGCCGAATCCTCACCGGGCCGATCACCAATATCGTTCCCTTTGGCGTGTTCGTGCAGCTTGCCCCTGACGTTGTCGGGTTCCTGCATCTCTCTGAGCTGACTGACGAGCCGACCGAGACTCCGGATCAGCTTGTCGATGAGGGCCAGCTGATCACGGTGGAGGTCGCCGAGGTCGACCTCCAGCGTCACCGGGTGCGACTCGGCGCTGTCGGCGGAGCGGACAGAACCTAGCGAATGGGCATGCTGGTGCCCGGTTCGATCTTCTCGATAAGGGCATCGCCATGCTGACAGAGGAGCCTGCGCAGGGCCGTGTAGTGGTTCAGAGCGTCGGGACGGGAGAGCTGGAACCAGGTGTCCGCCCGGCGCTCCCGCCAGACTGGGCGAACCTCCGGGGGCTGTTCGGCTTCGACGTGCCGCGGCGCGAAGAGCGGCTCGCCGCCGGTGACATAGGCCCAGACGAACGCGGACGCTTCCTGGCGTACTCGGTCGTCCAGGTTGGGGCGAACGGGCCCTGGGACGGGCCTAAGCCTGGTGATGATCTCGTTCCAGATCTCGGATGACAGGGACCAGCTTCGCAGCACCTCGCGCCGGCGCTGGTAGTTGGTGGGGTCTGTCGCGCGGTCGAGCTCCTTCGGCCAGGTCGTGCAGAGCGGCGTTGAAGGCATCCTGCCCATCTCTGAGCCACCGCAGGAGCGTGCCCGTGGCCACGAACTGGCCTCCGGCAGGGTTGATGCCGAGGAAGTCTGCGGCGTCACCCTGCGCCCTGCCAGAAGCCTGTTGGACAAGGAGGACGGCTGCGAGACGGCGTACGGACTTCGCTTCCGCGTCGATCTCTGGAGCGGTGCGAGACGCTCCTGATACCAGCGTTCCTCCAAGAACGCGGGAATGTGTTCAGGGCGGTAACCGCCCTGTCGTTCTGGGATTCTGGCTCCGCGCGGGCCGGTGCGCCGGTATGTGCGGGTCAGGGGTGCTATCGCTTGTCGCAACCTATCCGAGCATGAGGAGTGATGCCGTTCGAAGACGTGGACCCATGGGGCTCTGCTCGCGCTGCCTGGGCGGGCGGCTCGGGCGTGGTCGACGAGTTCGTGGAGATCAGGATCATCGAGCAAGCGGACGGCCGCCGTCAGCAATCCGGCCGCCGCAACGGGGTCGCTTGGGGGTCTGTCGCGAACCGGGCGGGTGCCTCCGCCAAGGGCCTTGATGTGCTTGCCCACCGAATCCTGGGAATCAGGCTCGATGTGGTCCCGACCGAGAGGCCAGGACACGCAGAGAGCGGCGGTGACCACCCGAAGATCGGTAAAACCTGACGCGGCGTCTGCTGCGGCCTGGTGGGGTTCGAGGAAGTCGAGGAGTCGCTGCTGCGTCCTGAGCATGTTCATACTCGGTCGGGCAGAACTGGTGCTCCTGAGCTGGTCCAGTCGGGTCCCGCAAGAGGGTCCTTTCCGGCCCGGACCGGCGCGTTGGACTGGATGTCGGCACTGCGCCGGGTGCAGGGCCGCGTCCGCAGGCTGGCCGACGAGGAGCGTGACCGCTCGATTGATCCAGTGGCTTCGAGGGCAGTCGTCCTGCAGAAATACCTGGTGGACCGGGCATGCGAAGGCGACGGGCAGATGCCACGCCTTCTTCCACGGGCCTCCGTGCTGTTGCTGGACGGCGGTGCCGTCGCCTGCAAGGCATCTCGGACAGTAGCGAGGATGGTCGTTGAACAACCAGTCGTCGCGCGACACCTGCGCTCCGGAACCGGGTCGCAGGCGCGCAATTGGCGGGTAGCGGTCTGACCAGGGAACAAGCGTCAGAGCAGTTGCTTCCTCCTCGCTCAGCCGGGCGGTGTGCGCGAAGGCGCGGGTGTCGAGGTCCAGCAGGAGCCTGCGGCCAAGTTGGGTTGTCGAGGGCCTGGTGCGACCGGTCAGCCGGGCCAGGCGAATCGGTGAGAGCCGGAGACGGTGAGCGAGCCGCAGCAGGTAGCCGCCGAGGGACTCGCCGGGCAGAGGATCAAGGCTCCGGGCCAGCGGTCGGTCGTGGCTGTGGAGTTCAGCCATCGGCGGCCGGCCTGTCGCCCTGGTCGTCGAAGACCGTGTTGCGCGGCCTCCTTCCCGGCTTCTTCCGCGACTGCTGTGGCGGCTTGACGTTCAGCGGGATCTCGGGGACCTCGCCCGCCTCGGGGTCGAGATCGGCGAGATTGCCCAGGCGGATCGAGGTGCGGGCCAGAAGCTCGGGTGTCAGCCGCTCCTCGCCACTGGTGATCGCCTCCGTGCAACCGTCCTCGACCAGCCGTCGAAGCAGGCCGACGATGCCGTGAGTGCGGCGGAACAGGTACTCGGGCATGCCGCCCGTGGTCAGCATGCCCTCGAAGGAGTGGAACAGCACGCCGGCAGGGAGGACGTAGCCGATACCGAGGCCGCGCTGCAGGCCGCGCTCACCCAGTACTACGGCGCCCTCATCGACCAGGTGGGCCACATCGCCGCCGCCAGCACACTGATGAGTCTCTTCGCCCTCACCGACGAGAAGGACAAAGCCACCGCGGCGCGGACCGTGCTGACCCACCGCGCTCGGTAGACAGCAGGAAGCAGCGGCGCCTGGCAAGGCCGCCCCGCAGTCCGGCGCCTACACCGACGACGTGGAGGCGGAGGGCACCCCCGAGGTAAGGACGTCAAAAGAGTCGGCTGTCCGAGCAACGACATCGGTCGGCTCCACCGGCCAAGAGGAGCGTTCGTGCAGGAAGGCGCTGAGTGTCGAGAAGTAGCCTTTGCTGAGACCTGCCTATTGCCTGACTCATGTCGGTCATGGAGCCTGAAAGGCTTGCCACGGTGGCAGGCGTTTGGGGGATGGAATGGCCCGCCCGGCAGTACGCGATGGCAGTGACCCCAAGGCCATCCGTGACACTCGTGTGTTGGTCGACTGTCTGCAGGAACTGGTGCGAGGCGCCTACCGGCCCGTCAGGAACTGTGCCAAGTATTCAGAGGCGGTGTGGTTCGGGGACGTTCCCGCAGGGCTCGTCCGCCGTTCCAAGGACGCGGACTCCCGGATCATGGTGGTCAAGCACTGTCCGCCTCTGGAAGCACCACGGCTGCCTGCGATCCTGCACGGCCGCGTGTCGGTCGAGGCCGCTGCCACTGCTGCTATGGAGCCTCCCCAGCTGA
This sequence comes from Streptomyces griseoviridis, assembly GCF_005222485.1. Taxonomy (NCBI): domain Bacteria; kingdom Bacillati; phylum Actinomycetota; class Actinomycetes; order Kitasatosporales; family Streptomycetaceae; genus Streptomyces; species Streptomyces griseoviridis. Next base: position 663,407 of record NZ_CP029078.1, on the reverse strand, counting down.
TCGACGACACGTCGACCGATGGCGAACAAGCCGAAGTCCCCGCTGCCGAGAGCGAGATTCCAAAGGCGTTGGACATCGATACGTCGGAGGTGCGCAAGGCCTACGATGCCTGGGCCGGGCGATGGAGGCGGTGGGCGCAGGAAGAGCTGGCGGCCGAGCCGCAGCGTCGTCTGCATCAGCAGCTATACCGGATGGCCAAGAAGATCCAGCAGGACGGTGACACGTTCGAAGTCGTCTTGGCGGTAGGACTCTTGCAACTGGGGGCCGAGCGCGTTTCGGCTCGGGTGCGCAGGCACATCGTCACGGCCCCCGTCACGCTCACGGTTGATGCGAATTCGGTCAACATCACGGTGTCCTTGGTGCCGGGGTTGTCCGGCCGTCTGGAAGACACGGAGTTCCTCAGCGAGTCCGATGGCTACACCTCAGAGTTGCTGGGGGTCGTGCGCTCCGATGTCGATGACGTTGCCTTCCACCCGTTGTCGGACCGGGCGACGGAGGCCTTGCGCTCGTGGTCACAGCGAGCCTTCGGAGTCGAACGAACGCTTCCGTTCGATTCCGGGAGGGAGCATCCTGACCTCACTGCGGATCCGCGAACGCGCTCGCTGCATCACGCGCCGGCGCTCATCCTCCGCGAACACGGCCAGCGCTCGGTGCTGGGCTTCTTCGAAGGCATCGCCCGAGCCTTGAAACGTCCCGAAACACAAGCTCCTCTGGGGCTGGCGCAGCTGCTGTACGACCTCGAACCGGAAGAGCGTATGGCCTGGCGGAGCAGGAGCGGCTTCGTCCCTCCGGCGCTGGGCCCGGAACCGTTGTTCCCGATGGTTACGAATGCGGCCCAGATGGATGTCCTGGACAGGCTGCAGCACGACACCAGTGTGGTCGTCCAGGGACCGCCTGGGACCGGAAAGACCCACACGATCAGCAACCTGATCGCAGCTCTCCTCGCGGATGGGAAGCGAGTTCTGGTCACCAGTGAAAAGGGCCAGGCCTTGAAGGTGCTACGGGACCAGCTGCCCGCCAAGCTGCGCAGCATGTGCGTCATCCAGCGCGACCATTGGCAGGGCGGCAGTACCGATCTGCGCCAGTCGCTCGGTGCTCTGGCCCACCTGAGCGCGACCACGAATCCCGACAGACTGCAGCAGCGTATTGAGGATCAGCAGACCCAGCGGCACCAACTCATGGCGGAACAGGCAAAGTTGCGGGAGCGCCTGCGGGCGGTGCGAGAAGTCGAGTGGTACGAGCACTCTGAGATCGCGCCGGGATACCGTGGCCGGCTAGACGAGATTGTGCAGGCAGTCGAGCGCGGCACAGCTGAATATCAGTGGCTGCCGTCCCTGCCCGCGCAGCCGGAGCCGCTGCCGCCTTTGACCACGGATGAGGCTCAGCGGTTGTGGCTGTTGGTTACCATGCACGGTCCGGGAATCCTCGACGCGCACATCCATCATTGCCCCGATCCCGCCACCCTGCCGAACCCCACAGATGTCGCCGCCCGCCTCAGGGAACTGGAAGCGGCTGAGGAAGCTCTCGGCCGGGAGCCCTTCACGCCACTGGCCCAGACGCTGGCCGACCACGGCGACGCGGAACTCACGGTGCTGGAAACGCTGCTCGACCAAGCCCAACAGGCCCTGCAGAGTGTGGGCCTGTCCGCGGATCCTGCGTCATGGCACGAAGAGATGTGGTCCACTCGTGCACTTCAAGACGGCATCGCACGCCGATGGCAGCAAATGTGGGACAGCGTCCGAAACGCCTCACGGCGTGCCCAGCAGACCCAGCAGGAGGTAGCGGCCGCCTCCTTCCTCGAGGTGGAAATACCGCAGCTTTCCGAAAGCGAGGAGAAAGAGCTCCTGATCAGCGGCCGCAAGGTGGAGCAATACGTCCTGCAAGGCGGGCAGTTGAACAAGCGCTGGCCACGGCCGGCCGTTCTCAAACAAGCCCGTGTCCTGCTGGAACAGTGCCGTGTCGAAGGCACGGCTCCCGACGGCCGAGAGCGGATCGCCGCGGTGGTTCGCCATCTGGAAATGCGCGCCCATGCCCGTACACTGCGCGGCCGATGGTCAGGCGTCGGATCGACCGTCGGACAGGACACGGCCGAGTTGCTGGTATCCGAACTCCTGGACAGAGCAGCTGTCTTGCAGGCCGTCGACACGTGTGTTGAGGTCATCCGCCAAGTCCACTCAACCCTGCTGGCCAGCGGCATCCCGGCATCGGTCACCACGCCTGGCCAATGGCAGGACATTCGCCACGCCACAGCACGGGCCCGGCAGCTGCTGCAGGTCAGGACGGTAGACCGACAGCTCGACGAGCTCCTCGCCAGCCTTCCCCAGCCACAATCACACAGTGTCGGGGAGCTCCAGCACGCGGCTGATGCGGCAGCTGCCCGCGACGCGCAGGCCTACGCACTGGCCGTGGAGGCACTGGCAGCGGCGTACCAGCGCGAGGCGGACCGGCGCGAGACGGGCAAACTCTTCCAGCGCCTGAGCGAAGCCCACCCCGAGCTGGCACAGGCATTCGCTGCGGATCCCCACACGGCGCACTGGCGCGCCCGGTTCACCGCCTTGCCCCAGGCCTGGGCATGGCGGCAGGCACAAGATTTCCTTGACACGTATCTGCTTCCTGGACGTGAAGGGCAGGTGGAGGGGGAGCTGGCCCAGGTCGAAGCCCGGCTCGATGATCTGGTGGAACAACTCGTCTGTGACCGTGCGGCCTTCCACTGCATTAGCCGTATGACCACGAAGCACAAGCAAGCCCTGGCTGCCTACGCCAGCGCCATCGCCAACGCCGGCCAGGGGACAACCGAGTACGGCAAACGCCATCAACGCCACGCACGTTCAGCCATGCAAACAGCCCAGGGTGCGGTACCCGCGTGGATCATGCCGCTGAGGCAGGTAGCCGAAACGATCAGCCCGGAACCGGACTCCTTCGACGTCGTGATCGTCGACGAAGCAAGCCAGGTCGGTCTGAACGGACTGCTGCTGCTGTGGCTCGCCCCGCGGATCATCGTCGTCGGAGACGACCGCCAGTGTGCGCCCTACTACACCGGCAGCAAGCACGACCGGATCACCCAGATCTTCGACGAACGCATGGCTGCGCTCGAACCCTGGCAGCGCGAAGGCTTCGACCCCAAGTCCAACCTGTATGAACTGCTCTCATCTCGCTTCACCGAGGTGATCCGCCTCACCGAGCACTTCCGCTGCATGCCCGAGATCATCAAGTGGTCCTCGATGCAGTTCTACCCCGACAACCAGCTCGTCCTGCTACGTCAGCACGGCTCGGACCGGCTTCCCCCGCTGAAAGTGGTTCACGTGTCCGAGGGTCACTGCGAGGGACGCAGGGACAAGCTGATCAACCGGCCAGAAGCAGAAGCTGTCGCCGACCAGCTCCACCGCCTCACTCAGGACCCCGCCTACGCCGACCGCAGCATGGGCGTCATCATCCTGCGCCAAGGCGCCCAGACCCGGCTCGTACAAGATCTCGTTGACCAGCGCATCGACATGCCCGCCCGAGAACGCCACAACATCCGGATCGGCACCCCCGAAGAATTCCAAGGTGACCAACGCGACGTCATCCTGCTGTCGATGGTCGTCGACGGGGCCAACGTCATCGCCGCGACCGGCCGCCACCACGAACGACGCTTCAACGTGGCCGCCAGCCGGGCCCGCGACCAGATGTGGCTCTTCCACTCCATGACCGCCGACCAGCTCAGCAGCAAAGACCTGCGACACTCTCTGCTCACCTACATGCAAAGCCCGCCCCCGCCCTACACCCACGCCCACCAGCCGACCAACGTCAGCGCAGACCAACGCTGCAAACCCTTCGACTCGCTCTTCGAACAACGCGTCTTCCTGCACATCAAGGAACGCGGCTACGACGTGGTGCCGCAGTGGGAAGTCAACGGCAAAAGGATCGACCTCGTCGTCACCGGAGACCACGGGCGCCTCGCTGTCGAATGCGACGGAAGCCCCCACCACTCCACTAGGCAGCAGATTCACGACGACGCCGAGCGAGAGCGCGAACTGCGTCGCGCCGGCTGGACATTCTGGCGCGTACGCAGCAGCGCATTCGCGCTCTCACCGGAAGATGCCCTGGCCCCTTTGTGGAAGCGCCTGACCGACCTGGGCATCCACCCGCGCACTACGCCAGCCGGATTCTCGGATGACACCGAACCTCATGCGGCATGGACACCGGCCGGACTGGCCGAGGGCGAGCCCGACGACGAAGACCTGGACCCTTACGACGGCGAGCTCGACGACGACAGTGAGGCAGCCTGACATGGAGAACTTCGACGACAGCACACTCGACGAACTCGCCGCCATGATCTGCGGAGATGAGCCCGGCATGAAACGACGGCGTGGATGGGAGCTGGCGCTCTTCCTCCGGCGGGCCGGCTGGGAAGATGTCCCCGACCACGACGGCAGTCCACGGCAGCGCTGGATCCTGGACCTCCTGCATGAACGGAAGGAGGACGATGCCGGTGACATAGAACGTGTCGTCCTGCGACTGGCCGACCGTCGGGAGTATCAGCAACAGGCCAGCGAGTACGTCCCTGTCCTCGAACGCCTCCAGGAAGTCATGGCGCTGGAAGGTCGCCGCATCGACTACCGCAACGGCCAGCCCGTGCTCGTGCAGTACGACCCCGACGAGCCACCCCGCCTACAGCGGGTGGAACTCAAAGTAGCCATCACCGATATCGTGTCCGACTCAGATCTGGCCCGCGCAGTTCAACTGCGCCTCGATGAGGCGCACATCTGCCAGGAACACGGCGCCTACACGTCCGCGGTCATCATGCTCGGCAGCCTCCTCGAAGGCGTCCTGGTCCACGCAGCCGAAGTCAGGACCGCAGGCGTGCCCCTTCCCAAGCCGCTACGCGCCACCGGGTTACAGGATCTGGTCCAGCACGCGCACACCAATGGGTGGATCGACCAGGACGCGAAAATGGCCTCGGAGCTGCTCCGGACCTACCGCAACCTGGTCCACCCTCTCGCAGAGAAGCGAGCCAAGCACAGCGCAGACTTCGACACGGCCGATCTGTGCTGGTCGACGGTCAACGCTGTCCTCAACGACTTGGCGGCGAGTGCCCCTCAATGAGACGGCGTGAAGTGGCGCTGCAGATGTCAGCGTCCTGAGCGCTACATGTAATAGGCGCGGCGGGTGGCGATGCGAGCCTTGAGTGGGGCGTGTTTGGGGATGGAACCGACTCGATAGGTGGTGCGCAGGGTGAGGGGAGCACGTTCGTCGAGTTGGGCGTTGTTCCGGTTCATCTTGGTCAGGGCGAGGATCTTGGCGCTCCGGCGGTCAGCAGATCTGTGCCGTGCGTTGCCGGCCGGATCAGCAGTGGCTCGGGGACGTACAGGCCGGGGTAGGTCCGGAAGTACGGCACTGAGCCGCGGGTGCACAGAAGCAGGGATCGGGGGTCAAGTCGGACGCTGGTGCCGCGCAGCGGTGGGAGTTGCTGGGTGTAGTACAGGTGTGCTGCGCCGCGCCGCTGGATCCACAGCAGGTCGACGTGGTTGATGTCGCGCAGGTCGGCGGCCTCGTGGAAGCCGTCGATCTCTGCCAGGCGGCGCAGTTGGCGTTCGGAGATCTCGCGGACGAGAGCGTCGTCGAAGACGAGTTCCCTGCTGAAAGGGGAGTCGGTATTGAAACCGGGGAAAGAGCTCGTCCTTGGTGATGCCGCACCACCGCTCAGGCTTCGGAGGTACGTCGAGGTAGACCGGACTGCTGCGGGAATGCCGGTCCAAGCGGTCTGTGATGCCGGCGCGGGCCACGACGATGTCGGCGAAAGAGCGGCGGGAGAGCAGGACGCACAGGAGGCCGGTCTCCAGATGGAAGGCGGAGGCGACCTGGCGGCCGGAGAGCGGGTGCCAGACGAGGGCGATTTCGAACTCATGGCCCTGAAGACGGATGGCAGCGTCCACGGGGATGTCCGTGAGGCGACAAACGCCTCATATCCTGTGCTGTACCAAAGTGCCAACTATTTCGCTGATTCCGCGACTCCGGCCACTGAAGCTACTTGGCATCAGTGCAGGTCGTGAACGTGGCCTGGTGCCAACTAGCGAGCCCGGTCACACGCGCGGAACCTCACGGCGCGCGCGGAACCTCGTGCCAGGGGCGCGGAACCTCACGGCACGGGCGCGGGCCTTTGCGGCACCGGCGACCGGTGGGGAGCCTCCCCTCCGTCACCGGCGCGCGGCCCGCCGAAGTGGCGCGCGGTGCGGTCCGCGTACGCCGCTCCGCCGTCGTGCGCCCCGGAGCCGGACGGGTCGGCCCGTTCCCTGCCGACCAGGACGTCGACCGGCGGTCCCGTGCCGTCCGCGCCGCGCCACGGCCGCTTTCCGCCCGGCCGCGCCGACCGCCGCCGCCGGGGCACCTCCCGCGCGCCCTCCCGCGACTCGCCCCGGACTCCCGGCCCGCCCCGTACAAACTCGGACGATAGCTCGCCATACTGGACGAGCCAGGGGAGAGCGGACGCACGGCGACGGGGGAGGTCGGTCGGGGGAGATGGGGGAGAACACACTGATCCAGGGCCGCTATCGGCTGCTCGACCTGATCGGGCGGGGCGGCATGGGCCAGGTGTGGCGTGCCCGGGACGAGTCGCTCGGCAGACAGGTCGCCGTCAAGTGCCTCAAACCCGCGGGCCCGCACCACGACCAGGCCTTCACCCGGGTGCTGCGGGAACGCTTCCGGCGCGAGGCCCGGGTGGCGGCGGCCCTCCAGCACCGCGGGGTGACCGTCGTCCACGACTTCGGCGAGTCCGACGGGGTCCTGCACCTGGTGATGGAGCTGCTCGACGGCCGCAATCTGAGCCAGCTCCTGGAGGACGACCAGCGGCGGCCGCTGCCGGTCGACGTCGTCGTCGACATCGCCGACCAGGTGACCGCCGCCCTCGCCTACACCCACCGGCAGGGCATCGTGCACCGCGACCTCAAGCCCGCCAACATCATGCGGCTGACCGACGGCACGGTGAAGATCTGCGACTTCGGCATCGCCAGGCTCGGCGCCGACATCGGCTTCACCGCCCGCCTCACCGGCACCGGCGTCGCCATGGGCACCCCGCACTACATGTCACCCGAGCAGATCGGCGGCGCCGAGGTCGACGAGCGCAGCGACCTCTACTCCCTCGGCTGTGTCCTGTACGAACTCGTCACCGGCGCACCGCCGTTCGGCCTCGGCGACACCTGGGCGATCCTGATCGGCCACCGGGACACCGCGCCGGTGCCACCGCGTGAACGGCGGCCCGAGGTGCCGGAGTTCCTGGACCGGATCATCCTCGACCTGCTCGCCAAGGAGCCCGAGCGACGGCCGTCCGACGCGGACGAGGTGACCCGCAGGATCGCCGCGGGGCGCGGTGCGACGGCCTACCCGCGAACGCTTCCCGGCATCCCCGGCATCCTCGGCATCAGCGGACACTCCGGTATCCCCGGACACTCCGGTATCCCTGGCATCTCAGGTGTCCCCGGACTCCCGGACGCCCTCGGTCTCCCGAGTGTTGCCGGTGCCCCCGGCCATCTGGCCACGGTGCCGGGGCCGGCCCGGATGCCGTCCTGGACCATTGGCATGACCACCGGTCACAAGGCCATCGGCGCCGGACCGCGCACCGCCCCGCCGGACGCAGCCGCCGGGCTGACCGGCGAGTGGATCGCCCGCCCCGCCGCCGGCCGCGCCGAGGAACCGCCGCCCCCCGACCTGGCGTCGCCACCGCCGCCGCGGACCCTCGCCGCGCTCACCGGACGGCACAACGCCGGGCTCAGCCTCGGACGGCTCGGCCGCTGGACCGAGGCCGGCGAGGTGCACCGCGCGGTCGCCGCCGAACGCGCCCATCTGCTGGGCCCCGAGCACCCGGACACCCTGGCCAGCCGCTACGAGGTCGCCTTCAGCCTCAGCCGCACCGGCCGGGCCGTCGACGCCCTCCAGGAGTACCGGTTCGTCGCCGCCGCCCGCACCAGGGCCCTCGGCGCCGACCACCCCGACACCCTCGCCGCCCGCCAGGAGACGGCCTACGTGCTGGGCCAGTCGGGGCGCCACTTCGACGCCCACCAGGTGTACACGTCGGTCCTCGCGGCCCGGGAGCTGACCCAGGGCGCCGACCATCCCGACACCCTGCGCTGCCGCCACAACCTCGCCTTCAACCTCAGCAGACTCGGCCGCATCGAGGACGCGTACCTGATGGCCCGCGAGGTGGCCGCCGCCCGCGCCAGGGTGCTCGGACCCGACCATCCCGACACCCTGGTCACCCGCTACGAAGTCGCCTACGCGCTGGGTCAGTTGGGGCACTGGCCGGAGGCCCTGAGCGCCTACCAGGAGGTGGCCGCCGCCCGCGCCGAAGCCCTCGGCCGTGACCACCCCGACACGCTCGCCGCCCGCTACGAGGTCGGCATCAGCCTCGGCCGCCTCGGGCGCGGCGCGCAGGCGCTCACTGTCTACCGCGACCTGGTCGCGGACCGCACCCGGGTGCAGGGCGCCACCCACCCCGAGACGCTGCGCGCGCGGCACGGCCTCGGCGTCAACCTCGGACGGCTCGGCCGCTGGGAGGAGGCGCTCGCGGAGTCGCGTGACGTGTGCGCCGTCCGGGCCCGGGTGCTGGGCCCCGAGCACCCCGACACCCTGGTCAGCCGCCGTGAGGTCGCCGTCGGCCTGGGCTGGCTCGGCCGCTGGTCCGACGCGCTGGCCGAGTACCGTCAGGTCGCCGCCACCCGCGCCCAGGTGCTCGGACCCGACCACCCCGACACGCTCGCCAGCCGCAACGACGAGGCGCACTGCCTGGAGCGGCTCGGGCGCGGCGCCGAAGCGGTCGAGCTGTACCGGAAGGTCGCGGTCCTGCGGCAGCGGGGCGCCTCGGGCTGACACCGACCCGGAGGCCGGCCGTCCCGGGCAGCGGTCCGGGCAGCGGTCCCGGGCAGCGATCCCGGGCGGCCGTCGCCTGGACCGCCGTCGCCGACCGCCGTCCTCGTACCCGGGCCGCGGCCCAGCATCCTCGGCCGTCTGCCCGTCTGCCCGTCTGCCCGTCTGCCCGTCTGCCCGTCTGCCCGTCTGCCCGTCTGCCCGTCTGCCCGTCTGCCCGTCTGCCCGTCTGCCCGTCTGCCCGTCTGCCCGTCTGCCCGTCTGCCCGTCTGCCCGTCTGCCCGGTGCTCCCCTTCCGGTCCTCCGGCTCGCCGCGCCGGGCGCTCCGAGGGCTCCCTCTGGCCGTTCCCGATCAACGCGTGTTACGAAGGACCATGGCTGCACACGAGGGACACCGCGCGTACGACGCCGTCATCGTCGGCGGAGGGCACAACGGCCTGGTCGCCGCCGCCTACCTGGCCCGTGCCGGACGGTCCGTGCTGCTCCTGGAGCGGCTCCAGGTCACCGGCGGCGCCGCCGTCTCCACCCGGCCGTTCACCGGCCTCGACGCCCGGCTCTCGCGGTACTCG